>DASTAN010000175.1:0-5589 GCA_035712665.1 Gemmatimonadales bacterium | reverse complement strand
CTTCGCCGCGACGACCAGCTGGACCGCCTCTTCCGGGCCCTCGCGGACCGAACCCGGCGCGACATCGTCGGGCGCGTGCTCTCGGGCGAGGAAGTGCCGGTGTCGGCGCTCGCGGCGCACTACGCGATGTCGTTCGCGGCGGTGCAGAAGCACATCGCGGTGCTGGCGGAGGCGGGGCTGGTGACCAAGCGGCCGCGGGGGCGCGAGCGGATCGTCCGCGCCAACCCGCGTGCTCTCGCCCGGGCCCGGACGCTCCTGGCCCAGCTCGAACAGCGGTGGATCGACCGCTTCAGTCAGCTCGACGCGATCCTCGCCGAGCCCACGTCCCCGATGGAGTAACGATGCCGATCACGTCCGTCACCTCCGACCCGAAGGCGCTCACCCTCACCGTCGTCGCCGACTATCCCGTGCCGGTCGAGCGGCTCTGGAATGCCTACGCCGACGCCCGGCAGCTCGAGCGCTTCTGGGGCCCGCGCGAGTGGCCGGCGACGTTTCTCCGGCACGACATGGTGGTCGGCGGCCGCTCGGAGTACGTGATGAACGGCCCCGATGGGCAGACCTCGCGCGGCTGGTTCCGCTTCCTCGCCATCGAGCCGAACCGGCTGCTCGACCTCGAGGACGGCTTCGCCGACGAGTCCGGGCAGCCCAACGACGCGATGCCGACGATGCGGATGACCTACACCTTCGAGGCCACGGCGACCGGGTCGCGCTTCACCGGGGTCACCGTCTTCCCGTCGCTCGAGGCGATGGAACAGCTGATCGCGATGGGGATGTTGGAGGGGATGCAGTCGGCGATGAGCCAGATTGACGAGATCCTCGCGGAGTGACCGGTGGTGTACGGAGATCAGCGATCAGAGATCGGAGATCCGAGGGCGCATCCTCCGATCTCCGATCTCTGATCGCTCCTCTCACTCTATAGATCAAACCCCACCCCGATGCTGAGATACGCCGGCACCAGGAGCGGCTCCCAGCCCTGCGTGCGCTGCAGGCCGCCGCGCAGCAGAAGTTCCGTCGCGCCGACGCTCACGCCGATGGCAGCGCCGAACCGCCAGGTCCCGCCGTTGTCGAGATACCACCCGTCCTTCGCCTCGCGATACACCCGCTCGCGATACCAGTCGCTGTGCACGAGGTGCGTGAGGATCGCCTTGTCGAATCCCGCTTCGCCGGCCACGAACCATCCGCGTCGGTAGAGTCCCGCCGTGAGGCCGGCGTCGGCGCCGATGTTCGTGCCGCGGAAGAGCAGGGTGCTGGTGCCGCGCACGATCCCCGAGAGCGCGGCCGCCACGCGCACCTGACCGAGCTCGACCAGCTGCACCTCGGCGCCCAGGCGCGCACGGTAGTCGCGCAGATCAGCTTCTCCACCCACGATGCCGGCGTCGGCCCCAAGCTGGGTGCGGAGCCCGACGATGCGCACGGTGTGGTGCAGGCCGACGCTGCCGATGACCGCAGGATCCACCCCCACCGACATCGACAGACGCGTGTCGCCGATGGTGCGTCGTGCCAGGTTCCACTGCGCCGAGGCGACGTGCGGCAGCGACGCGACCAGGATCATCGTGACGATCAGGCGGCGACTCATCGGGCACCGCCGACGGTCGGCGACGCGAGGAAGTCGCGAATCGCGGTCAGCACCGCCGTGGTGTGCGTCCACTGCACGTCGTGGCCCGCGCCGTCGATCACCCGCAGGGTGGCGTTGGCGTAGCGCGGCAACTGCTCGCGCTGGAGAGACGGGCCGAGCACCTCGCTGCGTGATCCGGCGATGAGGAGCACCCGGCCGGTGAACTGTCGCAGGTTTGCCGTGAAGTCGTAGGTCATCGTGCCGTTGGCGTCCTGTCCATCTTCCATCAGGTAGCGCGAGACCTTCGCGCCGTAGCGCCACCCGGGCTCGCCGTGCGGGCCACGGCGGCTGTTGTTGCGGGGCTGCGCGCCCTCACTCCCGAGCAGGAGCTGGTAGTCCATCCGCGCGTGGTCGTCGGCCGAGAAGAAGCGCGTGGCCCACGCCATGTCGTTGAGCCACTCGCGCCGGATGTTCAGGTCGTAGAGATCGGACTTGATCCGCTCGAAGGTGGCGCCGGTGAGCGGGCCGGTCTCGATGAAGATCGCCTCGGCAACGCGCGTCGGATGGCGATCGATGAAGGACGTCCCGTACATCCCGCCCCAGGAGTGCCCGAGGAGGGTGACGGGACGCCCGGGGCTGTAGCGGTCGGCGAGCGCGAGGAGGTCGGCGTCGTACTGGTCGAGGGTGAGCACCTCCTGGTCATGGCGCTGCGAGAGGCCCGCCCCGCGCTGGTCCCAGAAGACCATGAAGTAGCGGTCGGCCAGCGAGAAGTCGCCGAGTGCGCCGGCAAGCGGCAGCATCGAGCGGTAGTCCGCACCCGGCCCCCCGTGGAGCACGATCATCACGGGCTTCGACGGGTCGCCTCGGGTCTCGGCGTGCAGTCGCGTGCCGTTTATGGTGATCGCCGGGAGCGCCGGGTTCTCCATCACCGTGGCCGGGACGAGGTTCCCGGGCTCCGCCATCGTCATCGTCTCGCAGGCCCCCAGCGCCACCGCGCCGAGGCACCTGATCCAGCGTCCATCCATGAGGGGCTCCCATGCCGAGGTTCTCCTGCGCCGACCGATTCGGCGCGAGGCAAGCCGACAACGTCGACAGGGATGGCATGGCGGGCGACCGACCCGGTCGGATGGGAAGTCCGAGCCGACCGGCGCGGACGGTCAGGACAGGCGGGACGCCCGATAGGCGGAGGGGGTCATCCCGGTGAGCTTCTTGAAGGCGGCATTGAAGGTGGACTTCGATGCGAAGCCGGCCTCGAGCGCGATCGCGAGGTAGGTGAGCCGGGCGCCGTCAGGCCCGACGAGGCGCGACTGCACCTCCCGCACTCGGTAGCCGTTCACGAAGTCGTAGAACGAGACCCCAAGCTGGCTGTTGAGCACCTCCGAGAGCCGGTGCGGCGTGGTGCCGACGCGCTCGGCAAGATCGCCGAGGGTCAGGTCGGCCTGACGATAGGGGCGCTCGGCGTCCATCACGGCCACGAGGCGTGCGGTCAGCGCCTCCGCCTCGCGGGGCTGCAGCCCCGAGCGCTCGTAGCGCTGCTCCATCGGGTCGGGCTCGGCCGGGGGCGCGGCGGGTGTCGGCGCAATCGGATGCTCATCGGTGGCGAAGCGGACGATCTCCGGCTGCCGGATGCCCCAGTACCCGACGCCGCAGATCAGCAGGGAGGTCCCGATGGCGATGAGCAGGTCCCCCGTGATCGGCAGCAGCCACCCCCCCTGCCAGGCGATCTCGCTCACCGCCGCGAGAAGCCACACACCGCCCGAAGCCAGCGTCAGCCATTGCAGCCAGCGGAGGTTGACGCGATCGAGCGTCGAGTAGTTCTCGGCGATCACCCGCTGGTGGCGCTGGACGACGAGGACGGTGGCAAGCGTGTACGCGATGCCCGAGAGGGGCTTGAGGGGGTCGGTGACCACCGCCTGCATCGGGGCCCAGCCGCCCTGGATGGCGCGGAACATCGCCACCTTCGCGTCCGCGTCCTGCAGGAGGATCGGCAGCCCCCACAGCACCACGGCGACGAAGGGGAGCAGGTGCAGGAGATCCTGCCGCCGGAGGCCACGCGCGCGGTCGCTCAGCGTGACGGCATACAGGTAGACGAGCGGACCGAAGAGGAACGGCAGCGGCTGGGTGAGCCCGAAGAGATGCGGTGCCTGCGGGACGAGGTCCGCCGTGTAGTAGACGACCGCGGCGAGATGCAGCGACAGGACGAGCACGAGGGCCGCCAGCAGCCGATTCGGGGTGCGGCTGGTGCGGCGCGCCAGCAGCGCTGGCGCGATGGTCACACCCTGGAGGGCACCGAGCAGCGCGAGAACCTGCCACCAGGAGAGCATGGCCGAAAATACACGAGAGGTGAGATCAGAGATCGGAGATCGGAGGCTGCACCCTCGGATCTCCGATCTCCGATCGCCGATCTCCCCACACCAGCCCATCCCCAGTGACTATCTTGGTGTTCGTCGCCAGGGGCATCCCGCGCCACGAGGGGCACGGGGTTGAGAGGCACCCTTCGAACCTGACCCGGTTCACACCGGCGGAGGGAGGCGACCCAGCACCGGAGGCCCGATGGCCACCACCGTCATTCCGTCGGCATCGTTCGCCGACGCCTTCCCCTGCTCTACCAAGGTCCACGTCGAGGGCTCGCGCGGCATCCGCGTCCCGATGCGCGAGATCACGCTCGATGACTCGCCCGACGGCACCCCGAACCCGCCGCTCCGCGTCTACGACACCTCGGGGCCGCAGGGCCACGACGTGCACGAGGGGCTCCCGGCACTCCGCGACGCGTGGATCGCCGCGCGCGACGTCGAGACGCTCGCCGATCGCGACCAGGCGCTGGGGATCGCGATGCCGCCGGGGCTCCGCCGTGCCGTGCGCCGCGGCCGCTCGGTGGTGACGCAGCTCCACTACGCACGCCAGGGCGAGATCACCCCGGAGATGGAGTTCGTCGCCCTCCGCGAGGGGATGGATCCGGAGTTCGTCCGCAGCGAGGTCGCGCGCGGCCGCGCGATCATCCCGGCGAACATCAACCACCCCGAGCTCGAGCCGATGATCATCGGCCGCGGCTTCCACGTGAAGATCAACGCCAACATCGGCAACAGCGCCGTGGTGTCGTCGATCGAGGAGGAAGTCGAGAAGCTCCGCTGGGCGACGCTCTGGGGCGCCGACACCGTGATGGACCTCAGCACCGGCAAGGACATCCACGAGACGCGGCAGTGGATCCTCCGCAACTCGGCCGTCCCGATCGGCACGGTGCCGCTCTACCAGGCGCTCGAGAAGGTCGGCGGCATCGCGGAGGACCTGACGTGGGAGGTCTACCGCGACACGCTCATCGAGCAGGCCGAGCAGGGCGTCGACTACTTCACGGTGCACGCGGGCGTGCTGTTGCGCTACATCCCGATGACGGCGAACCGGATGACCGGCATCGTCTCGCGCGGCGGCAGCATCATCGCGAAGTGGTGCCTCGCGCACCACAAGGAGTCATTCCTCTACACGCACTTCCGCGAGATCTGCGAGATCATGGCGGCGTACGACGTCTCCTTCTCGCTCGGCGACGGGCTCCGCCCCGGCAGCATCGCCGACGCGAACGACGAGGCGCAGTTCGCAGAGCTCAGGACGCAGGGCGAGCTGACGACCATCGCGTGGGACCACGGCGTGCAGGTGATGAACGAGGGCCCCGGCCACGTGCCGATGCACCTCATCAAGGAGAACATGGAGAAGCAGCTCGAGTGGTGCCACGAGGCGCCGTTCTACACGCTCGGGCCGCTCACCACCGACATCGCGCCGGGGTACGACCACATCACCTCCGCGATCGGCGCGGCGATGATCGGCTGGTACGGCACCGCGATGCTCTGCTACGTGACGCCGAAGGAGCACCTCGGGCTCCCGAATCGCGACGACGTGAAGACCGGCGTGATCACGTACAAGATCGCGGCGCACGCGGCCGACCTCGCCAAGGGGCACCCGCGCGCGCAGCAGCGCGACAACGCGCTCAGCAAGGCGCGCTTCGAGTTCCGCTGGCGCGACCAGTTCCACCTGGCGCTCGACCC
>DASTAN010000174.1:0-5662 GCA_035712665.1 Gemmatimonadales bacterium | reverse complement strand
CCGTGCACTGCCTGCTTGGGCCGCTGCTCCTGGTGGCGGGGCCGACCCTCGCCACGATCGTCGCCCCGGATGAGTCGTTCCACCGCGCGATGCTCTGGATCGTGATCCCATCCGCGGTGCTCGCCTTCGCGATCGGCTGCCGGCGCCATCGCGACCTCCTCACCGGGGTGCTGGGCGGTGCGGGGCTGGTGCTGTTCGTCCTCGCGGTGACCTGGCTCCACGACCTCATCGGCGAGGGTGGCGAGCGGATCGTGACGCTCGCCTCGGCGGGGATGCTGGGCGCGGCGCACGTCCGGAACTTCCGCCGCTGCCGACAGGCGTCGTGCGAGCTGGGATGTCATCACGACTAGGCACGGGAGGGCAGGTCGGCCCTATTCTTCTTCACCCCCGCATCCCTCCCCATCAGGGAACCGACCCCATGCTCCGCCGCCTGCGTGCCGCCGTCGTGATGGGACTCCTCTGGGCCGTGGGCTGGGCCCTCGCAGGGATCGCCATCGGGGTCCTCTCCGTGCTGACGCCGTTCCTCCCCTGGGACGCGGTCTTCCGCATCTTCGACGCGCCGCTTCCGGCGCTGGCGATTCCCGGCTTCATCGGCGGGACGCTCTTCTCGCTGGTCCTCGGCGTCGCTGCGCGACAGCGCACCTTCGACGAACTCACCACCGGTCGCGTGGCGGTGTGGGGCGCCCTCGGCGGCGTGCTCCTCGCGCTGGTGCCGGCGCTGCTGGTGGGCGTGGGGCTCGCGACCCTCGGCGTGGGGAGCGCCGGCGTCGTCGCGCTCTCGGCGATCCTGGTGCCGCCGTTCGCGCTGCTTGGCGCCGGCAGCGCCGCAACGACGTTCGCGATCGCCAGGAAGGGTGAGGACCGGCTGCTGACGCAGGGAGATCAGTGAGCCGAGATCGGAGATCGGAGGGTGCATCCTCTGATCTCCGATCTCTGATCACAGATCTCACTGCTCTGCAGTGGTCGGGTCGATGATCGTCTTCACCTCGAGCACCTTGTCGGCGGGGAAGCAGCCGCGGCGCGCGTGCTCACGGATCATGTCCGCGTTCGGGGCGATGTAGACGCAGGTGATCTTGTCGCCCGAGACGTAGCTCTGCACCCACTGGATGGCAGGGCCAAGCTCCTCCAGCACGCTCTTCGACTTCTGGGCGATGCCGCGCAGCTCGTCCGCGCTCAGCGCGCCCGCGTTGGGGATCTCCCGCTCGATCAGGAACTTCGGCATCAGTGGGCGTGCTCCTTGAGGGTGGTGGGGGCGTTGGCGCAGCTCACGGCCGGGTTCCAGGGCTGGAACATCCCGGTCGGATTCGCGCGGTGCAGCCAGACGTGCAGGGTGTAGATGTTGAACGCCGGGTTGAAGGCGTAGGTCTCGCCGAAGAGGGTCGGGGCGCCCTTCGAGGCATCCCACTGCCCGGCATCCACCACGTACTCGAGGCCGACCATCGTGAGCGAGCCGTCGGCCTGCGGCTCGTACATAACCGCTTCCGGCGCCGTGGCGTCAACCGTCCCGTCGAGCAGCGCACCGTTGACGTAATGGTACCCCATCGCCCCGGCGGTCGGGTCCGAGAAGCAGGCGTTGAGGAAGATCGTCTGGTAGCCGGTCTTGAACGCCTTGTCGAAGTCGGCGAAGCGCTGGGTCGCCGCGCGGGCGGCGGTCAGCTGGCCGCTCGTCCGCGAGGCCTGAAGCGGAAGGGTGTTTGGGGTGGTCGGGGCGGCGTCGCAGGCGGTGAGGACGAAGCCGGCGACGACCAGCAGGGCGGGGAAGCGCATGGTGTTCTCCTGGGGAGGGGTGTCGGGCGGAGCAGCGACGAACCACGCGACCAAGTTGGCCATCATCCATTAGCCAGTAGCTTCCCCAAGAATTAGCTGAACGTTAGCTTGAGAAATGGTCCGCCTTCAGCTCCTCGGGAGCGCCTGTCTCCGCGATGGCGCCGCCGTCCTCACCGGCCCCCCGGCCCAGCGCCACCGGATCGCGCTGCTCGCGATCCTCGCCGCGGCCTGGCCGATGCCGGTTCCGCGCGCGCGACTGCTGGCGCTCCTCTGGCCCGAGAAGGACGAGGCCGCCGCCCGACGCCTCCTCAACCTTGCCGTCCACGTGCTCCGCAACGCGCTGGGCAAGGCCGCCATCGTGTCCGTCGGCGACGCGCTGCTGCTGGGGACCGAGGCGCTGACCTGCGATGTCCTCGACCTGCGTGCCGCCGTCGCGCACGACGACCTCGATCGCGTGGCGCAGCTCCACGCCGCGCCGCTGCTGGAGGGGTTCTCGCTCCCCGAGGCGACCGACTTCGGGCACTGGCTCGATGACACGCGTCGCGAGCTGCAGCGTGTCCATCGTCGTGCCGTCCTCGCGCAGCTCGAGCGCTGCGAACGCACCGGCGATCTTCCCGGGGCCGTGGCCGCGTGCCGCCAGCTTGTGGCCCTCGATCCCTACTCGGTGGATGACACCCGCCGCCTGATGCGTGCCCTCGAGCAGGCCGGCGATCGTGCCTCCGCGATCCGGCAGGCGGTCGAGCACGCCGCGCGGCGTCGGGTGGATCTCGATCTCGGGCCGGATCCGGCAGTGGCCGCACTCGCGGATGAACTGCGCGAGGGGGTGCTCGCCGCGGTCGAGCCGCCGTCCGTCGCGATCCTGCCGCTCCGGGTCGTGGGCGACGAACTCGAGGCGCACACGCTCGGCGATGGGATCACCGAGGAGGTGATCGCCCTGCTCGCCAAGCGCCGCGACCTCCGCGTGATCGCGCGCGGCGCAGTCTCGGCGCTGCGCGCCCGCGATGCCTCGCCGCGCGAGGTGGGACGCGTGCTCTCGGTCCGCTACGTCCTTGATGGATCGCTCCGCGTCGTGCTGGGGCGGGTGCGCGTCGTCGCGACGCTCATCGATGCCGAGACCGAGCGCCCGGTCTGGGCCGAGACCTATGAGCGCGCGCACGACGACGTGCTGGCGCTGCAATCGGATGTGGCGTTGCGACTGGGCGAGGCGGTGCATGCCGAGGTCGTGGAGGGAACGCAGGCGACCGGTGACGTGCCGGCACCGGACTCGCTCGCCTTCCGGCTCGTGCTGCAGGGACGACAGCAGTTGCTGGGTGCGAACCCGAGTGCCGCGATCGCGCGGGCCCGCGATGCCTTCGCTCGCGCGGTGTCGCACGCGCCGGGATTCCTCGAGGGGCAGGTACAGCGCGCCCTCGCGTGCGTGGAGCTCGCGGCGGAGGGCGACGCCGCGTTCGCGGCGTTGTACGCAGAGGCGCGCGACGCGGTCGATCGCGCGTTGGCGATCGATGCCCGTCATCCCGACGCCCTCGCGGCAGACGCCTTCGTGCGCATGGTGGCGGCCTACGACTGGCGCGGCGCCGACGCCGCGCTGCAGCGCGCCCTCGAACGTGGGCAGGAGAGCGCCCTCGTGCAGGGGATGCTCGCGCGGCTCTTCTGGGCAAGGGGCCGCTACGACGACGCCTTGCCCCATGCGCGTCGGGCTCAGGCACTGGGCGGCACGCCGCATGGCGTCGATCTGGTGACGCTGCTGTTGAGCGCGAACCGCTACGGCGAGGCCTTGGCGGAGGCGCGGGTGCTGAGCGAGGTGGATGCCTACGGTCCGCGCACGCAGGCGCTGCTCGGGTGGGCACTCTTCCTCAATCGGCAGTACGAGGCCGGTGTCCGCGCGATGGAGGAGGCGATCATCCGTTCGGACGGGCATCTCCGCTGGCGCGGCGAGGTCGTGCAGATGTACGGGATGATGGGACGCTGGGCCGATGCGCGCGCGGCGATCGCCGAGCTCGAGGCGCTGCCCCACATCTCACCGTGCTTCCGCGTGCATCCGCATCAGGGGATCGGCGAGGCCGACGCGGCACTGGCCCTGCTCGAACAGGCGGTCGCAGGGCAGTGCGGGCCAGCGTATGCGATCCCAGGGTCGTTCATCTACGCGCCGCTGCGCGGGCATCCGAGATTCCAGACGCTGGTGCGCGGGATGGGATCGTAACGAGAGGGGAGATCGGAGATCGGCGAACAGCGTCCGACGGGATGACGCCGTTCGCCGTTCGCTGACCTACTTCCCGAGCAGGTCGTCGAACGGATTTCCGTCGCCGTCCTTGTCGAGCATTGCGACGAGGCCGCCCAGACCGCCGCCGCCCCCAGCGCCCTTGCCGCCCAGCAGGCCGCCGAGCATCCCGCCGAGTCCGCCGCCGCCCTGCGGTGCCGCGCCATCCGCCTGCTTCGCCATCATCCCCGTCGCCAGCATCGCGAGCATCGGGAGCATCTTCTTGAGCAGCGCGGGGTCGAGCCCCGACGTCCCCGCGGCGCGATTGGCCACCGCGCGGCTCACATCCTTCGAGCCGAAGATCTCGCCGAGGACGGCGTTGCCCTGCGACACATCGGTCGGTGCCGGTGCGAGGACGTTGTCGAGGAGGTTGCCGCCGCCGAGCTTGCCGAGCAGGCCGCCGAGTGCGTCGAGGCCACCACCGCTCGCGGTCGCCTGCTTCTTGAGGCCGCCGACGATGGCGGGGAGGAGCGCGTCGGCGCCGCGCTTCGCGTCGGTCTCGCTGACGCCGAGTTCACGCGCGAGCGACGAGACGCCGCCCATCTGCGCGATGAGGTCGGTGAGCTGCATGAGGATGCTCCTGGAGTCGGGGAGAGAAAGCGAGGCTCTTGCCAAAGTAGTCGCGCTCGGGATGGCGGGGCGTGGTCCCGTGACGTGTCGCAGCTCACTGTTGACAGATGTGTCGCAGGTTACGAACGGAACCCGCATCACACGGGAACCCGTGGCGTTCACATTGGTATACCGGTCACCAAAGTCCGGTGACGAGAGGATGTCGTCACCCTCAACCCCTTGTGAGGTGACCGATATGTCGATGTACCGAGTTTCCGCGCTGGCGCTGCTCGCCCTGACCGCCGCCTGCAGCGATGATGACGGCACGACGCCGTCCGAGCAGACGACCAGCGTGAAGGTGATCCACGCCGTGGCCGACGCGCCGGCGGTGAACGTGCGCGTCGATGAAGGCGCCAACGCGATCACCGGGCTGCAGTTCGGCCAGACGGCACCGGTCGTCGCCGGGCAGTACCTGCAGATCCCCGCGGGGCTTCGTCGCATCCGGGTGCTGGTCGGGACCACCGCGGTGATCGATGCGACGCCGACGCTCGAGGCAGGGCGCAACTACACCATCCTCGCGACGGGACGTGCGGCCGGTGGTGCGGCGATCGCGCCGCTGGTCCTCACCGACAACGTGAGCGCCCCCGCGGCCGGCAACATCCGCGTCCGCATCGTGCACGGCGCGGCGACTGTTCCGAATGTCGATGTCTACGTCGGCGCGGCGGGGCAGGCGCTCCCGGCGACGGCGGCGCTCACCAACGTGCCGTTCCGCGGCGCGGCCTACCTCCCCGAGGTGCCCGCCGGCAACTATCGCGTCTGCGTGGTGCTCGCGGGGGCCGGCACGGCGGGTGGCTGCGCCATCGACGTGACCACCGGCCCGATCGTGGCGGGCGTGGTAGCGACGGCCGTGGCCCTTGATCCGGCGCCGGGGGCCCAGGCACCGGGGGCGTTGCTGACGATCGACCGCTGATCGGCGAACGGCGAACGGCGAACGGGTGAGGGGTAAGGGGTGAGGGGGAAGTTCAGTCCCCCTCACCCCACCCACCGGACGAGGTTGCGCACCAGACTATTTTAGGCCATGACTTTCCG
>DASTAN010000173.1:0-17132 GCA_035712665.1 Gemmatimonadales bacterium | reverse complement strand
GCTCGAGGACCTCCTGCTCGGCAGCGTGACCGAGCACCTTCTCACCGGGCTCGATCGTGATCTGCTGGTCACGACGGCTCGCACCGAGCGACCCTGAGGCGTCCCGTCGAGGCACGCCATCGTGTCCTTGGTATCTTCCCGCATGACCAATGTCCGACCCCCGATCGCCGAACGCCGTCCCGTCGCCGTCACCCGTCACGGCGAGATCCTGACCGACGACTATGCCTGGCTTCGGGACCGCGAGGATCCCGCCACGATCGCCTACCTCGAGGCCGAGAACGCGTGGGCCGAGGCGCAGCTTGCCGCGACCAAGCCACTCCAGGAGCGGCTGTACCAGGAGATGCTCGGCCGGATCAAGGAGACCGATCTCTCGGTGCCCTACCGGCGGGGCGACTGGTGGTACTACTCGCGGACCGAGGAAGGGAAGCAGTACCCGATCCACTGCCGCCGACGCGGGGCGATGGAGACCGGAGCGGAAGAGGTCCTGCTGGATCTCAACGTGCTGGCCGAGGGGAAGTCGTTCATGGCCCTCGGCGACTTCGCCGTGAGCGACGACGGGACGCTGCTGGCGTACTCGCTCGATGAGACCGGATTCCGCCAGTACCGGATGGCCGTGAAGCACCTCGGGACGGGGGCCGATCTCGGTGTCGTCCGCGAGCGCGTCACCTCGATCGCGTGGGGTGCCGACGGCCAGACGATTCATTACGGCATCGAGGACGAGGACACCAAGCGCTCGTTCCAGGTCTGGCGCCTGTCGCTGCAGGGCGGGGACGACGTGCTGGAGTTCGAGGAGGCCGACGAGGCGTTCAACGTCGGGGTCTACCGGACGCGAAGCCGCGCCTGGCTCGTGATCCACGCCTCGAGTCACACGACGAGTGAGTGCCTGGTCCGGTCGGCCACGGCCGGGGACCCGTGGCGCGTGGTGCTGCCGCGCGTGCCCGAGCGCGAGTACGATCTGGAGCATCACGGTGCGCACTTCTACGTGCGGATCAACGACACCGGTCGCAACTTCCGGCTGGTGCGGATCCCGACGGCAGGCGGCACGCTCGAGGCGGCCGAGGAGATCCTCGCCCATCGCGCGGACGTGATGCTCGAGGGCCACGAGACGTTCGCGCGGCACCTGATCGTGCACGAGCGCGAGGATGGCATTCCCCACATCGCGGTGCATCGGCTGGCCGACGGCGCGATGCATCGGATCAGCTTCCCGGAGCCGGCCTACGAGTGCGGCGGACACGCCAATCCGGAGTTCGAGACGGTCCGCTATCGGTTGAGCTACCAGTCTCTGGTGACGCCGTCGTCGGTGTACGAGTACGACCTCGAGTCGCGCGAGCGCACGCTGCTGAAGCAGCAGGAGATCGTCGGCGGGTATGACGCGTCGCGCTTCGTGTCGCGGCGACTGCACGCCGTCGCGGCTGACGGGACGCGGGTGCCGATCTCGCTGGTGCGGCGGGCGGATGTTCCCGAGGACGGCTCGGCCCCCGTCCTGATCCACGGGTACGGCTCGTACGGCTATCCCTACCCGGTCACGTTCTCGTCCGCACGACTGTCCTTGCTCGAGCGCGGGATGGTGGTGGCGATCGCCCACATCCGCGGCGGCGGCGAGCTGGGCACGCCCTGGCACGATGCCGGCAAGATGGGACAGAAGATGAACTCCTTCACCGACTTCATTGCGTGCGCGGACGAGCTGGTCGCGCAGCGCATCGTCGATGCGGACAAGATCGCGATCGAGGGCGGCAGCGCCGGCGGGCTGCTGATGGGGGCGGTGACCAACCTCGCGCGCGACAAGTGGGCCGCGGTGGTGAGCCAGGTGCCGTTCGTGGATGTGCTCAACACGATGAGCGACCCGACGTTGCCGCTCACGGTGGGCGAGTACGAGGAGTGGGGCAATCCCGGCATCGCCGAGCAGTACGGCTGGATGCGCGCATACTGCCCGTACACCAATCTCACCCCCGGCGCGTATCCGCCGATGCTGGTGCGCACGTCGCTCAACGACTCGCAGGTGATGTACTGGGAGCCGGCGAAGTACGTGGCGAAGCTGCGGACACTGGCGACCACGCCGGCGCCGCTCTACCTGGTCACGAACATGGGGGCCGGGCACGGCGGCGCCTCCGGGCGCTACGACCGACTGCGCGAGATCGCACTCGACTGGGCGTTTGTCCTCGTGACACTCGGCCGAGAGGGGTGACCGGAGGTCGGAGGGACAAGGGACAAGGGACACGAGACAGGTTTCCTCTCACGCCTCACCCCTCACCTCAACGCACCCTCCCCACGTTCACGTTCACGGTCAGCCCGATGAACGGATCGAGCGAATTGATGTTGCCGAGAAGCGAGGCGCTGAGGCCGAAGACCGTCGACGGCGCCCAGCCGGCGGTGGCGTGGAGCGCGAGGCCCACCGTGGTCTGCCGGCTGTCCTCGTAGCGCGAGCAGCCGAAGAACCCCGAGGGCTCGACGCAGGTCGGGTCGGTCTGCCACACGAGGGCTGGTCCACCGCCGACGCCGGTCCAGCTGCGCGCACCGCGATGGTGGACGCCGTAGAGGAAGGCGAGGTCGTTCACCTCGTCCTGCGGCGCCAGCAGGTCGAGGTCGGCGGCGGAGGCCCAGCGTAGCGTGAACTCGCCGGCGCGCGATGCGACCGTCAGCGCGAGCTGGCCGATCGCGCCCTTGTCGCTCGGGCCGAAGCCGAAGGTGAGGTAGCGCGGCGTCTTCGGCGTGGCCGTGGTGTCCTGCGCGGCGAGGGGCATCGCGGTCGCGAGCAGCAGGAGGAAGAGGCGTGGCGAGCATCGCATTGCGAGAAGCTACCGCGTGGGACGCGGTGCGGGGTCGGGGACGTTGGCACGCATTGTCTCCGATCTCGGGTCTCGGGTCTCGGATCTCGCGTTCGTCCGCTCTGGCGCTCGCCCGGTCGCGGTGCTATGGTAACTGCTTACCAATACAACGGAGCGGTCCATGGCTGGCGTGCGCGTGCTGGTCGGTACCCGGAAGGGTGCCTTCATCCTCACCTCGGACGAGGCGCGTCGTGACTGGCAGGTCAGCGGTCCCCACTTCCCGGGATGGGAGATCTACCACATCACCGGCTCGCCCGCCGACCCGCAGCGCCTCTATGCCTCGCAGAGCAGCGGCTGGTTCGGGCAGCTGATCCAGCGCTCCGACGATGGCGGCGTGACCTGGCAGGCGATGGACAACAGCTTCCAGTACGCCAGCGTCCCCGGCACCCACAAGTGGTACGACGGCACCGAGCACCCGTGGGAGTTCAAGCGCGTGTGGCATCTCGAGCCGTCGCCGACCGACCCGGACACGGTGTACGCCGGCGTCGAGGATGCCGCCATCTTCCGCACGACGGACGGCGGCGCAAGCTGGCAGGAGCTCAAGGGTCTGCGCGAGCACGGCTCGGGCTCCCACTGGCAGCCCGGCGCCGGGGGGATGTGCCTCCACACGATCATTCTCGACCCGGTGCACCCCGGGCGGATCTACATCGCGATCTCCGCCGCGGGGGCATTCCGGAGCGACGACGCCGGCGTCACCTGGCAGCCGATCAACAAGGGGCTCCGCTCGGGCGAGATTCCCGATGGCGATGCCGAGGTCGGCCACTGCGTGCACCGGATTGCGATGCACCCGTCGCGCCCGGACACGCTCTTCATGCAGAAGCACTGGGACGTGATGCGCAGCGACGACGGCGGCGCGTCGTGGCACGAGGTGAGCGGCAACCTGCCGAGCGACTTCGGTTTCCCGATCGCGGTGCACGCCCACGAGCCCGAGACGATCTACGTGGTGCCGATCAAGAGCGATGCGGAGCACTATCCGCCCGAGGGGAAGCTCCGCGTCTACCGGAGCCGGACCGGGGGCAACAGCTGGGACGCACTGACCGACGGCCTGCCCCAGGAGGACTGCTACGTGAACGTCCTCCGCGATGCGATGGCGGTCGATCGGCTGCCGTCGTGCGGGATCTACGTCGGCACCACCGGGGGACAGGTGTACTGCAGCCCGGACAGCGGCGATCACTGGACGGCGATCGTGCGCGACCTCCCCGCCGTGCTCTCGGTCGAGGTGCAGACGCTGTGATGGTGCGGGTGGTGCTGCCGACGCCGCTCCAGGCGCTCGCGAAGGTCGGCGCGGAACTGGACGTCGAGGCAGGCGACGCGCCGTCCGTCGCTGCGGTGCTCGACGCGCTCGAGGCGCGCTATCCGATGCTGCGCGGCACGATGCGCGACCAGGCGACGCGCCGCCGCCGTGCGTTCATCCGCTTCTACGCCTGCGAGACCGACCTGAGCCACGAGTCGCCGGACGCGCCGCTCCCCGCGCCGGTGGTGGCGCGCGCGGAGCCGCTGCTGGTCATCGGGGCGATGGCGGGCGGGTAGGGCGGGGACACGCGACAAGGGACACGGGACAAGGGATGTTTGGCCCCCTCACCCCTCACCCCTCACGACTCCATTGATCGCAGCCACCATCTCGCGCGCGATCGCCCCGTCGCGTCGGGCATAGCGCAGCCGCACGCTGGCGCCCTTCGCGCCGGGGATGCCTTCGAAGACATGCAGGGCGCGGGCGCGCAGCTCGACGGCGGGGAGGAACCACCCGCCGACGTGCCGCGCCTCGACGAGCCATTCGACCGGGATCTCCCAGCCCTCCAGGTCGGACACCCGCTTCTCTTCCTTGCCCCCGGTCAGGCCGACCTCTTCGATCGTGTCGATGCGCGACCATTCGAGGATGACGACGTCGTCCTCGAGGTGCAGCATACCCTCGAGCCGGCTGCTGACATCGCGCATCTCCGTCATCTCCCAGGTCGTCTCCTCGCCGACCTTGAAGCGGAACGGAAGCGGGGCGGGGCCGGTCATTGCTTCGCGGCGGCGACCGGCAGGGTGACCGAGGTCTTCTCCCACGAGAGCGTCAGCGCCGAGGCGGAGAGCGCGATCGTGAACTGCTCGACCGGGGCGGCCAGCGCCTTCGGGGCCGCCGTCGCACGGCCGACATCCTGCGCGGCATCGTACTGCGTGCCCCACTGCGTGGTGCCCCTGTTGAGCATCACCGTCCA
This sequence comes from Gemmatimonadales bacterium, assembly GCA_035712665.1. GTDB lineage: Bacteria > Gemmatimonadota > Gemmatimonadetes > Gemmatimonadales > GWC2-71-9 > Palsa-1233. The sequence continues at coordinate 12,106 of DASTAN010000173.1, read as the reverse complement.
GGACGCGGCGCCCGGAATCGAGTAGATCGAGTAGCTCCCCGCGGCGAGCGTCACGCCGCCCACGGTGATCGGTGCCGTGGTGTGGATGATGGTCGGCTCGTTCGCCCCGGTGCGCCACACCTTTCCGAACGGCGCGAGCGTGCCGCCGATGGCGGTGCGTCCCTTCAGCGACGGGCGCGAGTAGCAGATCTTCACCTTCGCGGCGCCGACGGTCGCCATCGTCGAATCGTAGGGCGACGGGGCGGTCTTGAGCGCCGCCGCCGGACGGGTCGGGGCACAGGCAGGGTCGGCAGCCAGCAAGGTCAGCAACGTGAGCAGCATCGCGGTTCGTCCTCGGGGTTCGGGGTAGGTGGTGCAGCAACGTCAGTCGTGCAGGGCATCCCACGCGGTCGTGACGCGGGCGAGCGCGGTCGCGGCATCGGGGCCCGACGCGGTGAGGTGTCCCATCTTCCGGCCGGGACGGGCCTCGCGCTTGCCGTAGAGGTGCAGCCGCACCCCCGGCACCGCGAGCGCGCGCTCCCACGCCGGTACCCCGTCGGCGGGCCAGAGGTCGCCGAGAAGGTTCGCCATCGCGATGGGCTCCAGCAGCGCGGTCTCGCCGAGCGGCATTCCCGCCGTGATCCGCACCTGCTGCTCGAACTGCGAGGTCGCCGACGCGTCGAGCGTCCAGTGTCCGCTGTTGTGCGGACGGGGGGCGAGCTCGTTGACGAGCAGCGTGCCGTCGGTCGTCACGAAGCACTCCACGGCGAGGACACCGACATACCCGAGCGCCTCCGCGACGCGGGTCGCCGTACGGGCGGCGTGCTCCGCGAGTGTCACCGGGATCGCGGCCGGCACGACCGTCGTGTGCAGGATGCCGTTGACGTGGACGTTCTCGCCGATCGGCCAGGTGGCAGTCGTGCCATCGGCCGCGCGTGCGACCAGCACCGAGATCTCGCGCTCGAGGGCGACCCGGCGCTCGAGGATGCAGGTGACCTCGCCCAACTGCCGGAAGCCGGCACGCACCTCATCCAGGGTCGCCACGGCGACCTGCCCCTTGCCGTCGTAGCCGAGACGCGCGGTCTTGAGGATGGCCGGGCCGCCGCCGATCGCATCCCACGCGGCCTGCGCCTCGCCGGTGGTGCGCAACGCGGCCCATGCGGCCGTGACGACCCCGGCCTCGTTGAGGAAGGCCTTCTCGCTGATCCGGTCCTGCGTGACGGCGACCGCGTCGCCGCTCGGTCGCACGGGCACGTGCGCGGCCAACGCGCGCATCGCGTCGCTCGGCACGTTCTCGAACTCGGTCGTCACCGCGTCGCAGCACGAGGCGAGCTCGTCGAGCGCCTCGGGGTCGGTCCACGGCCGGGCCAGATGCCGATCGGCGAGCTGCGCTGCCGGGGCCTCGGGATCGGGGTCGACGACGATGACGCGGTAGCCCATCCGGCGTGCCTCGGCCGTGAACATCCGGCCGAGCTGACCGCCGCCCAGGACCCCGAGGGTGCCGCCCGGGCGAATCACGCGGGGGGCAGGGTGAGGGCCTTCACCTTGGCGTTCTGCTCGGCGCGGAACGCCTCCAGTCGCTTTGCCAGTTCCGCGTCGGTCCGCGCCAGCATCGCGATGGCGAAGAGCGCGGCGTTGTGGGCGCCGGCCTCGCCGATCGCGAAGGTCGCGACCGGCACGCCGGCCGGCATCTGCACGATCGAGTAAAGGGAGTCCACGCCCTGCAGGTGTCGCGAGGGCACCGGCACGCCGAGCACCGGCACGATCGTGCTGGCCGCCAGCATCCCGGGCAGGTGGGCGGCGCCACCGGCTCCCGCGATGATCGCGCGGAGGCCGCGCGCGGTCGCCGTCGTCGCGTACTCGACCAGCAGGTCCGGCGTGCGGTGCGCCGAGACGACCCGGGCCTCGTGCGGCACCCCGAACGCCTCGAGGCGCGTCACCGCGTGCTGCATCACGGGCCAGTCGGAGTCGCTGCCCATCACCACGCCCACGAGCGGTGCGCTCATACCGTCGCCCTCGTCCGATCCACCGTGCCGCGCGTCGCCAGCGCCGCCTGCGCGGCCGAGAGGCGCGCGATCGGCACGCGGAACGGCGAGCACGACACGTAGTTGAGGTGAATGCTCTCGAAGAACGCGATCGAGGCCGGGTCGCCGCCATGCTCGCCGCAGATACCCAGCTTGAGGTCGGCGCGCGTGCGCCGTCCCGCCTCGGCGGCCATCTGCACCAGCCGGCCGACGCCGCTCTGGTCGAGCGACTGGAAGGGATCCTGCTCGACGATCCCCTTCTCGAGGTAGTAGGGGAGGAAGTGGCCCGAGTCGTCGCGCGAGAGGCCCCACGTCGTCTGCGTGAGGTCGTTGGTCCCGAACGAGAAGAACTGCGCCTCCCGCGCGATCTCGTCCGCGGTGAGCGCGGCCCGGGGCAGCTCGATCATCGTGCCGAGGAGGTAGGGGACCGTCAGCTGTCGCTCGCGGAAGACCTCCTCCGCCACCTGCCGCACCTCGAGTGCCTGCTTGCGGAACTCCACCACCGATGCGACGAGCGGGATCATCACCTCCGGCATCACGCGGCCCTTGCGGGCGGCGACGGTGCACGCGGCCTCGAAGATCGCCCGCACCTGCATCCGCGTGATCTCGGGGTGGATGATGCCGAGGCGGCAGCCGCGGAGCCCGAGCATCGGGTTCTCCTCGTGGAGGCTCCGCACGACGTGGCGCACGTGCTCGACCGGCTTGCCGAGGTCGCCGGCCAGTCGCACCAGCTCCTCGTCGTCCTTCGGCAGGAACTCGTGCAGCGGCGGGTCGAGGAGGCGGATCGTGACCGGGAACCCCTCCATCGCGCGGAAGATCGCCTCGAAGTCGCCGCGCTGCATCGGCAGCAGCTTCGCCAGGGCGCGCTCGCGCTCGGCCATCGACTCCGCCAGGATCATCTCGCGCACCGCGATGAGGCGATCGCCCTCGAAGAACATGTGCTCGGTGCGGCAGAGGCCGATCCCCTCGGCGCCGAAGTCGCGCCCGCGATGCGCGTCGGCCGGCGTGTCGGCGTTGACGCGGACGCGCATCGGGCGGATCCGGTCGGCCCACGCCATCAGCGTGTGGTAGTGCTCCCCCGGTTCCGGCGACAGCAGCTTCGCCTGCCCGGCGTACACCGTGCCGAGCGTGCCGTCGAGGGTGATCCACTCGCCGTGGCGAATGACGCGGTCACCCGCGCGCAGCAGGCCCGCGGCCTCGTCCACCACGAGGTCCTGCGCGCCCGCGACGCACGGCTTCCCCATCCCGCGGGCCACGACGGCGGCGTGCGAGGTCATCCCGCCGCGCTGCGTGAGGATCGCCTTCGACGCGACCATTCCGTGGAAGTCCTCGGGGCTCGTCTCGCGCCGCACGAGGATCACCGCCTCGCCGTGCCGACCGCGATCGGCGGCCTCGTCGGCGTCGAAGACGATGATGCCCGATGCCGCCCCCGGCGAGGCCGGGAGTCCCTTGCCGAGGAGGTCGAGCGCGGAGCCCGGGTCGATCATCGGGTGCAGCAGCTGCTCCAGCGCCTGGGGCGGGATCCGCGCCACCGCCTCTTCCTTGCTGATCAGCTCCTCGGCCACCATCTCGACGGCGATGCGGAACGCGGCCTGGCCGGTGCGCTGGCCCCGCCGCGTCTGCAGCATGAAGAGCTGCCCGTCCTCGATGGTGAATTCCATGTCCTGCACGTCGCGGAAGTGGCGCTCGAGGGTCCGCGCCATCCGCTCCAGCTCCTGGAAGGCCCCGGGGAGCCGCTCCTTGAGCGCGGTGATCGGCTCGGGCGTCCGCGCGCCGGAGACGACGTCCTCGCCCTGCGCGTTCGCGAGGAACTCGCCGTACAGCTTCCGCTCGCCGGTCGACGGATCGCGCGTGAACGCCACGCCGGTGGCGGACGTCTCGCCGAGGTTGCCGTAGACCATCGCGACGATGTTCACCGCGGTCCCGAGCGAGTCGGGGATCTCGTGGAGGCGGCGATAGTCGATCGCCCGGCGCGTGTTCCAGCTCTCGAACACCGCGGCGATGGCGCCCCAGAGCTGCGCCATCGGATCCTCGGGGAACTCCCGCCCGCTGGTCTCGGTGGCCTGCGCCTTGAAGCGCGCCACGAGCGCCTTGAGGGCGGCGACGGGCAGGTCGATGGCGCGCGACACCCCGTGCGCGTGCATCGCCTCCTCGGTCAGGTGCTCGAACGGCGCCTTCGGGAGGTCCATCACCACCGCCGCGTACATCTGCACGAAGCGACGGTAGCAGTCCCACGCGAACGCCGGATTCCCCGAGCGCGTGGCCAGGCCCTCGACGGTGATGTCGTTGAGGCCGAGGTTGAGGATCGTCTCCATCATCCCCGGCATCGACACCGCCGACCCCGACCGGACCGACACGAGAAGCGGGTTCTCGGTGCCGCCGAACTCCTTGCCGGTGGCGGCCTCGAGCCGCTGCAATGCCTGCTCGACCTGCCCCTTCAGGCGCGGGGGGAAGGCCTCGGTCTCGATGTACGTCTGGCAGAGGGTCGCGGCGATGGTGAATCCCGGCGGCACCGCGATCCCGAGGTTGGTCATCTCGGCCAGCCCGGCGCCCTTGCCGCCGAGGATGTCCTTCATCGCGCTCGTGCCGTCGGCCCGTCCCTGGCCGAAGAAGAACACCAGCGGTTGCTGGGTGAAGCCGTCGCTCATGGGGCCGCCGCCATTGGGGGTGAGGAGTGGCGCAACTGCACGAACAGGTCGTTGGTCTCGGTCGGATAGTCACCCGAGAAGCACGCGTGGCACCACGGCTTCCCGGCGTTGGCGGCCTCGACCATCTGGTCGAGGGTCAGGTACTCGAGCGAGTCCACGCCGAGGTAGGTGCGGATCTCCTCCTGCGAGTGCGTCGCGGCGATGAGCTCCTCGCGGCGCGGCGTGTCGATGCCGTAGTGGCACGGACCGGTGATCGGCGGCGACCCCAGCCGCAGGTGCACCTCGCGCGCGCCCGCCGCGCGGATCATCTGGACCAGCCCCTTCGACGTCGTGCCGCGCACCAGCGAGTCATCGATGACGACGACCGACTTCCCGGCGATCACCTCGCGCACCGGGTTGAACTTGATCTTCACCTTCGCGACACGGAGCGCCTGGGTCGGGTTGATGAAGGTCCGTCCCACGTAGTGGTTGCGGATGAGGCCGTGCTCGAGCGGGACCCCCGCCACCTCGCTGTACCCCAGGGCCATCACGTTGGCGCTGTCGGGGACCGAGAAGACGACGTCCGCCCCCGCCACGGCGTGATGCCGGGCCAACTGGCGCCCGAGCTCGCGCCGGACGCGGTCGACCGACTCGCCGAAGATCGTCGAGTCGGGGCGGGCGAAGTACACCAGCTCGAAGATGCAGCGCGAGACGCGCCGCGGCGACAGCGGGGCCAGCGTGGTGAGCTCGCCATCACGGAGGCGCACGAACTCGCCGGGGGCGAGCTCGCGCACCTCGCCGGCCTCGACGAGGTCGAGCGCACAGGTCTCGCTGGCGATGACCAGCCCGTCGCCCAGCCGGCCGACGAAGAGCGGCCGGAACCCGCGGGCGTCGACGGCCGCGTAGAGGTCGCGGCCGACCGAGATCACGACCGAGTAGGCACCATCCGCGCGCTCGAGGGCGTCGCGGATCTGCCCCTCGACCGTCGGCGCGCTCGACTTCGCGATCAGGTGGATGAGGACCTCGGTATCGGAGCTCGAGGCGAAGATCGCCCCGGCGCGGACGAGTTCCTCGCGCAGCTCGCCGGCATTCACGAGGTTGCCGTTGTGCGCCACCGACAGCGGGCCGGCGTGGTAGTTCACCAGGAACGGCTGGGCGTTGGCGAGCACCGTGCTCCCGGCCGTCGAGTAGCGGGTATGCCCGACCGCGACGTCACCCGGCAGCGCCTCGAGGCGCGGCGCGTCGAAGGCGTCGGCCACGAGGCCCATCCCCCGATGGATCCCCGCCTTCGCCTCCGGGGTCACGGCGACGATCCCCGCGCTCTCCTGCCCTCGATGCTGCAGGGCGTAGAGCCCGAGATACGCCACCCGCGAGGCGTCCTGCACTCCCGACACGCCGATCACGCCGCACATCGTCTCAGCCCTCTCCGGCGCCCTGGGCGCCATCCATCCGACGGGGGATCGCGGTCACGTAGGTGTGACGGAGCGTGGGGGTGTCCCAGGCCCAACGACGCTCGTCGCGCGTGATCACCAGCGAACCGCCGGCCTCGCCCACGAGGCCGAGGTAGTGCGCCGAGATCCCGTGACGGGCGGCGAGCTGCTGGATGGCCGCGACGTGGGCCGGATCGCACGACACCAGCGCCCGGGCGCCGTCCTCGCCGAAGAACCACGCCTCGTCGCTGATGGCGTCCTGGTGCCGCGAGAGGTCCGCGGTGGCGCCGAACGTCGCCGTTGCCCACGGCCCGCCGATGCAGCACTCCGCGAGGGCGACGGCGAGGCCGCCGTCGCTGAGGTCATGCGCCGACCGGAACAGCCGCTGGGCGGCACCGGCGATCAGCGTCTCCTGCAGCGCGCGCTCGGCCGCGAGGTCGATCGCCGGCGGCGCACCGCCGATGCAGTCGCGGACCTCCGCCCAGTACGCGCTGCCGCCGAGGTGGCCGTGCGTGCTGCCGAGGAGCAGGATCGCGTCGCCGGTCTGCCGGAAGTGGCTCGGCACGGCGAGCGTCACGTCCTCGAGCAGGCCGACCATGCCGACCGTCGGCGTCGGGTCGATGGCGCCGGTCGGCGACTCGTTGTACAGCGAGACGTTGCCGCCGGTGACCGGCGTGTCGAATGCGCGACAGGCGTCGGAGATGCCGCGGCACGCCTCGGTGAACTGGAAGAACACTTCCGGCTTCTTCGGGTTGCCGAAGTTCAGGCAGTCGGTGATCCCGAGCGGGCGCGCGCCGGTGCAGGCGATGTTGCGCGCCGCCTCGGCGACCACACCCTTGCCGCCCTCGTACGGATCGAGGAGCACGTGACGGTTGTTGCAGTCCACCGTCATCGCGAGCGCGAACGGCGTGTCGGCGACCCGCAGCACACCGGCGTCGCCGCCCGGCGTGATCGCGCTGCCGGCGCGCACCGTCCCGTCGAACTGCTGGAAGACCCAGCGCTTGCTCGCGATCGTCGGGGCATCGAGCAGGCGGAGCAGGGCCTCGTCGAGCGCCGGGGCCGCACCGGCCGGCGCGAGCGCGCGGCGTGCCACGGCCGCGTCGCCCTCGGCGGCGGGCGGGTGCTGGATCGGGCACCCCTCGACGAGGTCCTGCCCGGGAATCGCGGCGACCGTGCGGCCGTCGTGCACGATGCGGAAGATGCCGTCGTCGGTGACCTTGCCGACCGGCACCGCCTCGAGATCCCACTTGGCGCAGATCGCGACGATCTCATCGATCCGGTGCGGTTCGGCGACGACCAGCATCCGCTCCTGCGATTCCGACAGCATGATCTCGTACGGCGTCATGCCCGGCTCGCGGGTCGGCACCTTCGAGGTGTCGAGTTCCACGCCGACCCCGCCGCGCGCCGCCATCTCGGCCGATGACGAGGTGAGGCCCGCCGCGCCCATGTCCTGGATCGCGACGATCACGCGCGAGGTGATCAGCTCGAGGGAAGCCTCGAGCAGCAGCTTCTCGGTGAACGGATCCCCGACCTGCACCTGCGGGCGGCGCTTCTCGCTCTCGGCCGAAAGGTCCTCGGAGGCGAACGACGCACCGTGGATGCCGTCGCGCCCGGTCCGGGCGCCGACCGCGAGGAGGATGTTCCCCACGCCGTGCGCGCGCGCGGTGATCAGGTCCTCGGCACGCAGGATGCCGACCGCCATCGCGTTGACCAGCGGGTTGCCGGTGTAGCCGGGCGAGAAGACCACCTCGCCGCCCAGGGTCGGGACGCCAACGCAGTTGCCGTAGTCGCCGACCCCCTTCACGACGCCGGCGAAGAGCCAGCGATTGCGCGCGTCGTCGAGCGAACCGAAGCGGAGCGAGTTGAGCACCGCCACCGGGCGGGCCCCCATCGTGAAGACGTCGCGCAGGATGCCGCCGACGCCGGTCGCCGCGCCCTGGTACGGCTCGACGGCCGAGGGGTGGTTGTGCGACTCGATCTTGAACGCGACGGCCCAGCCATCCGGCAGCCGCAGCACGCCGGCATTCTCGCCGGGGCCCTGCAGCACCTGCGGGCCCTCCGTCGGGAACCTCCGGAGGACGGGCTTGGTGTGCTTGTACGAGCAGTGCTCGGACCAGAGCGCGGAAAAGATGCCGAGCTCGGTGAGCGTCGGCGTCCGATCGCCCAGCATCCGGCGAATGACGGCGTACTCGTCGGCGGTGAGCTTGTGCTCGGCGACGACGGCGTCGGTGACGGGGCGCTCGCCCGGGAACGATTCGGCGTGCAGCGAACGGGTCACGCGGCGGCTCCGGCCGCGAGGCGGCTCACGAGCGAGGTGAAGAAGCGATGACCGGCGTCGCCGCCGATCGCGTCGTCCGCGAGGCGTTCGGGGTGGGGCATGAAGCCGACCACGGTGCCAGTCGCGTTGCAGATGCCGGCGATGTCGCGATCCGCGCCGTTCGGGTTGAAGGGCAGGTCCGTGCCGGCGACCGGCACGTAGCGCAGCACCACGCGACCCTCGGCCTCGAGGGCGTCGAGCGTCGCGGCGTCGGCGGTGTAGCGCCCCTCGCCGTGGGCGACCGGGATGCGGATCACCTCGCCGGCCGTGTAGTCGCCGGTGCAGATCGTGTCGGTGCGCTCGATGCGCACATCCACGGGGCGCGCGGCGAAGCGCCGCGGCGCGTTCGGGAGCAGCGCGCCCGGCAGCAGGTGCGCCTCGCAGAGGATCTGGAAGCCGTTGCAGATCCCGATGACGCCGCCGCCCGCCTCCGCGTGGGCGCGCACGGCGTCCATGATCGGCGCGAAGCGGGCGATCGCCCCCGAGCGGAGGTAGTCGCCGTAGGAGAACCCGCCGGGCAGGATCACGGCGTCGGCGTGGCCGATCGAGGTCTCGCGATAGTCGAGGAGCGTCGCCTGGCCGCCGGCGCGCGTGATCGCCGCGAGCGTCTCGGTCTCGCAGTTGCTGCCCGGGAAGCGGACGACGGCAATCCGGGCCATCAGCCCTCCACCGCGATGACGAAGTCCTCCGTCACCGGATTCGCCAGCAGCCGCTCGCACATCGCGCGGGCCGTCGCCTCGGCGGCGGCGGCGTTCGGCGCGTCGACGCCGAGTTCGATCGCCTTGCCGACGCGCACCTCGGAGACGCCGGCAAAGCCGAGGACCCCGAGCGCGTGTTCGACGGCCTGACCCTGCGGGTCGAGAAGGCCGGCGCGGGGAATGACGCGAACGTGGACCCGGAAGGTCATGCGGGCAGCTCCGTGGTGGCCGCCCCGGAGGACGGCGTGGTGTCGTTGGGCGAATCGGGGCGCTCGGACAGGGAGTGCAGCAGCGCACGGGCGAGGCCGTACACGACGTACACGAGGCCGAGCGGGAACAGGAAGTACTCGGGGGCGGTGAGGCCTCCCACCAGGATCATCAGGTAGATGGCGAGGCCCATCAGGCGCTGCGGCGAGCCGAAGCCGGCCGAGGGGAACTTCGGGTACTTCACGCCGCTCACCATCAGCACCGAGAGGAGGATCATCAGGATGACGATCCCCTGATGCTGCAGGTTCACGAACGCCTGCGAGTTCTGGTACCAGTCGGTCTGCGAGAACGGGTAGTACACCGCCAGCAGCATCCCGGCCGAGGGCGAGGGAAGGCCGGTGAACCACTGCGAGGGCTTGCCGCCCTGGCTGGCGAGCACGTTGAAGCGCGCGAGGCGGAGCGCCGCCGCGACCACGTAGAAGTAGCAGACCAGCCACGCGAAGCGGCCCTGGGTCGCGAACTCCTGGAAGTACATCACCAGCGCCGGGGCGACGCCGAAGGAGGTCAGGTCGACCAGCGAATCGAGCTCGGCGCCGAACTTCGAGCCGGTGTTCGAGAAGCGCGCGATGCGGCCGTCGAGCATGTCGAGGACGCCCGCGAACACGATGAACCACCCGGCCCAGGTGAAGTTGCCGTTGTAGGCCGAGACGATCGCCCAGAAGCCGAAGAAGAGGTTGCCGAGCGTGAACGCGCTCGGGATCACCACGACGACGCGGCGCATCCCGCTGCGCGTCGGGGCCCCGGGAGCGGGGTTCACGGCCACTCCGCGATCACGGTCACGCCCGCGACCGTGCGCTCGCCGACCGCGACCTTGATCGGGGTCCCCGCAGGAAGGAAGACGTCGACGCGCGAGCCGAAGCGGATGAGGCCCATCCGCTCGCCCTGCGTCGCCTGCGTGCCGACCTGGTGGTCGGTGATGATCCGTCGTGCCACGAGCCCGGCGATCTGGCGCACCAGCATCGCGCCGCGCGGCGTCTCGAGGCCGACATCGCTCTGCTCGTTCTCGATCGCGGCCTTCTCGGTCGCGGCGTTGACGAACTTGCCGGGCGTGTAGCGGCGAAAGGTGATCTCGCCGGTCGCGGGGTAGCGATTCACGTGGACGTCGAAGACGTTCATGAAGATCGACACGCGCGTCGCCGCCCCGCCGATGACGTGGGGCTCGTCGATCGGGATGATGCTGACCACCAGCCCGTCGGCCGGGGCGATCACCAGCGCGTCGCCGCGCGGTCCCTCGCGCACCGGGTCGCGAAAGAAGGCGATGACCCAGATGGCCACCGGCAGCCAGAGCGCCGCGGCCCACCACGGCGCCGTGAGCGCGAGGCCGGCCAGCGCGAGCCACGCGACCAGGATGAAGGGGCGTCCCTCGGGAGCGATGCGCATCAGGCGTCCTCGGCAAGCTCGGCCCCGGTGAGGCGACGGTACGCCTCCCGGTAGCGCGCAGTGGTGGCGGCGATCACAGCGGTCGGCAGCGAGGGCATCGGGGCTTCGCCGTTCCAGCGCCCGGCAGCCTTCTCCGCGGCGAGCCAGTCGCGGAGCGGCTGCTTGTCGAACGACGGCTGCGGCTGGCCCGGCGCGTAGCCGTCGGCCGGCCAGAAGCGCGACGAGTCCGGCGTGAGCGCCTCGTCGATGAGCGTCGGCGTCCCCGACGCGTCGAGGCCGAACTCGAACTTCGTGTCGGCGATGAGCAGGCCGCGCTCGGCGGCGGCGAGTCGCCCGGCCGCGTAGAGGGCGAGCGATTGGTCGCGCAGCGCGTCGGCCAGGTCGGCACCCAGCGCCTCGCGCATCCGGGCGAACGGCACGTTCTCGTCGTGGCCGGAGTCGGCCTTCGTCGCGGGCGAGAAGATCGGCGGGTCGAAGCGCTCGGACTCGCGCAGGCCCGCGGCGAGGGCCTCGCCGGCCAGGGTGCCGTGCGCGCGATACTCGGCCCACGCCGAGCCCGTGAGGTAGCCGCGCACCACGCACTCGAAGGCGACCGGCGCCGTCCGCCGGACGAGCATGGCACGGCCCGCGATCTCGTCGCGATGCGGCGCCAGCATCGGCAGCTCGACGAGGATCGCCTCGGTCGAGGCGGTGAGGTAGTGCGACCGCGCGATATGGCCGAGACGCTGGAACCACCACGCGGAGAGCTGGGTGAGGACCCGCCCCTTGTCGGGCACCGCCTCGGCCGCGACGATGTCGAACGCGCTGACGCGATCCGAGGCGACGATGAGCAGGCGCTCGGCGTCGACCTCGTACACCTCGCGCACCTTGCCGCGCCGCCAGAGCGGCAGCGGGAGGGCGCTCGCGAGGAGCGGGACGCTCATACCCGGATCTCCCCGGCGTCACCGACGCGCGCGTGCGGGCGGGCCTGCGCGAGCACCGGCGCGAGGTACTCGCCGAGGAACTCGCCCACCTGTTCCGGGGCGCGTCCGACGTAGCGCGACGGCGAGAGCTCGGCCGCGAGCGTCGCGCGGTCCACGGCGGCGAAGGCCGGATCGCCGGCGAGCCGGTCGATCAGGTCGTTCGGCGCGCCGCTCGCCACGGCCTCGGCGACCGCGAGCGAGTGCCTGCGCACGACCTCGTGCAGCGCCTGCCGGTCGCCGCCCGCCTGGACGCCCAGCATCAGCCACCGCTCGGTCGCCATGAACGGCATCTGCTCGCGCACGTGGCGCTCGACCACGGGCGGCCGCACCTCGAGCCCTGCGGCGATGTTGTGCGCGAGGAGCAGGATCGCGTCGATCGCAAGGAACGCCTCGGGGAGCGTGAGGCGGCGATTGGCCGAGTC
>DASTAN010000172.1:0-7018 GCA_035712665.1 Gemmatimonadales bacterium | reverse complement strand
GCGGCCGTCGTGGCCGTCCCCGCCGGCGGGGACAGCCACGACGACTGACGGCGCTCAGGGCGTGAGCGGCCGCTTCGGTTCGAGCTTCGCGGCCCAGAGCCCCGAGTTGAAGTCGGTGAAGAGCACGTGGCCCTTCCAGGGCATCGCGTTCATCACGAAGGTGGCGTTGGCGGTGTAGCCGTTCGGGTCGTACGACTTGAACACGGCGATCTCGCGGCCCTGCGTCGCGAGGTTGCCGACGAGCTCGCCCGAGACGTCGACGACCCGCACCCCGCCGTCGTAGTAGGCCTGGTAGAGGATGTCGTCCTCGACGATGATGTCGTGCGCGCCGAACTCCTCCTGGTGGTACTTGGCGATGTTCTTCGGCGCCATCGGGTCGGTGAAGTCGACGATGTGGGTGTAGCCCGCGCTGGTCTGCGGCGGCCCGCCCTTGCCGTTGATGTCGTTGAGGTACGACGTCCCCTCGTAGACGCGGCCCTCGCGCGACATGATCTCGTCGCCGAGGAAGAGGTAGACCTTGCCGGTGCCCGGCTGCACGTACGGGAAGATCTCGTGGGTCGCGGTGCTGGTCACCTTGTAGGCGTTGATCAGCACCGGCTTCGCCGGGGTGCCGCCCCACTTCCCGTTGCCCACGTCCACCACGACGACGCCGGCATCCCACTGCGACGAGTAGGCGATCCCGTCGCGGACCCAGACGTCGTGGATCGCACCGTTCGGGTGGCGGTACTCGCCGACCCGCTTCGGGGCGCGGATGTCGCGCACGTCGATGATCACGTACTTCTCGCCGCCCGAGATCGCGTAGAGGTAGTCATTCGTGGCGAAGAGGTTGTGGACGCCGCCGGTGAGGTCGTCGTCGAAGGTCGCGGCGATCGTCGGGTGGGCCGGATCGGCGAGGTCGAGGATGACGACGCCGTTGCGGCGATTCGAGGCTCCCTCGCGGGCGAGCACGCCATAGCGGCCGTCGGGCGAGACCGTGACGTCATTGATGACGCGGGCATCGATCCGGATCGAGTCGGTCCTGACGATGCTGCCCAGGTTGGTGATGTCCATCACGTAGGCCCAGCCATCGCCGCCCCACGTGCCGACCAGCGCGTAGTCGCGGCCGTTCTTCGCGCTCCAGGGCCAGAGGTCGGAGGTGTGCACGTGGGTGATGCTGCCGCGACCGACCGGCGCGATGCGGCGGCGGACGTCGCGGGGGGTCGCCTCGATGGTGCGCCGCCCCAGTGCCGTGCCCGCCATCGCCATCAGCGTGTAGCGGCCCGGTGCCTCGGCGGTGAACAGGCCGCGGTCGATCACCCCGACGGCCCCCGGCGCGGCGATCGTGTCGTCCGGCGTGTAGGCATAGCTCCACGTGATCGGCGCATCGGCCACGACGCTGCCATCGGCGCGCTTCGCCTCGGCCCGCAGATGGACGACGTCGCCGGTGCGGATCCGGTCGGTGTCCCCGACGATGTCGACGCGGGTGATGGGGTTGGCCGCGACGGTGTGCGTCTCGGCGGCGGCGATCGCACCGGCGGACGCCGTGATGATGGCCGTCCCGGGCCGATGCGCCGTGACCGCCCCGAAGCGATCGACCGAGGCCACGGCCGCGTTGCTCGAGCTCCAGCGGATCTCCGTGGCGTCGCCCGGTCGCGCCGTCCCGTCGGCGTGGTAGGCCACCGCGCGATGGGCGATGGTCGTCCCGACGTAGAGCCGCCCAGGATCGCGGCTCAGGGCGACGCGGGTGATCGCGGGCCACGTCACCGTGACCGGCACCTCGATGACGTGCGGCGTCGCGCTGCCCACGATGCTGACCACGAGCGTGTAGCTCCCGGCCTTCAGGCCGCGCACCCCATCGTAGGAGAGGCCGATGCCGTCGCGGGCTCCCGTGACCCGGATCGGCGCGTCCTTCACCTCGGCCCCGCGGGCGTCGAGCGCCTTGATCGTGAGCGGGACGAGCCCGCCGGTCTCGACCGTGATGCGGCTCGGCTCGACCACGAGGCGGGCCACGGCGTTCGCAGCGTTGGTGCTGGCATCCTGGGCGGCGAGCGGCGCGACGATGGCGAGGAGGGCGGCCATCACGCTGGCGCCGCCGCGGCGACGGATTACGTTCATCGAGGAATCCCTGGGCTGAATGCGAGGAGGAGTGCCCGTGAGTATGAAGCGGTGCGCGGTGGCCCGCAAGCGTGTCGTGGTCGGGATGGTGCTCGCGGCCGGCCTCGCGCCGGTCGGGGCGCAGCAGGTGCCACGCGCGAGCTACACGGTGCTGGTGGGGGCCGAGTCGGCGGACCTGATCCAGCGCGTTCGCTTCGCCGCCGGGCGCGCCGACGTGACGGCGACGATTCCGGTGGGCGAGTCCGCCGCGGAGCTCGAGGGCCCGCACGGGCTGCAGGTCTCGCCCGACGGACGGGTGCTGCACTTCTCGACCGGCCACGGCAATCCGACGGGGAAGTACTGGCGGCTCCATCTCGGGCCGGACACGCTCCTGGCCCGCGGCGTCTTCCTCGGGTCGTTCCCCGCGTCGCTGGACGTGACTCCCGACGGCCTCTACGCCTTCGTCGCGAACTTCAACCTGCACGGACGGATGGTGCCGTCCTCGATGTCGGTCGTCTACGCCCCGACGAGCACCGAGGTCGCCCGGATCACCACCTGCACGATGCCGCACGGATCCCGGGTCACGGCCGACGGGCGCTGGCACTACTCGGCCTGCATGATGGACGACCAGCTCGTCGAGATCGACGCCGCGCGCCTCGTCGTGTCGCGACGGCTCTCGGTCGCAGGCGATGACGCGCGGCCGCTGGCGGCGGACGACCTTGGCCACCACGCGCACGCCATGCCCCGAGGGACGATGCCCGCCGCGAGCTGCTCGCCGACGTGGGCGCAGCCGTCGCCGGACGGCACCAAGGTCTATGTCGCCTGCAACAAGGCCGACCGGATCCTCGAGGTCGACCGGGCCTCGTGGACGGTCACGCGCCGATTCCCGACGGGGCGCGGCCCCTACAACCTCGCGGTGTCGCCCGACGGGCAATGGCTGCTGGCCACGCTCAAGCAGGGCGGGGCGGTGCAGCTCTTCAACCTTCGCGACGGCTCGAGCGTGATGCAGGAGCGGACCACGACCACCGTCGCCCACGGCGTCGTCTTCTCGCCCGACTCGCGCTACGCCTTCACGTCCGCCGAGGGCGTCGGGGCCGAGCCCGGCCGCGTGGATGTGTGGGACATTGCCGCTCGACGGAAGGTGGCCTCGGCCGCGGTCGGCCAGCAGGCGGGGGGGATTGCGTTCGAGGGGATGCGGGTCGAAGAGCGGTAAGGGGTGAGGGGTGAGGGGTGAGGGGTGAGGGGTGAGGGGTGAGGGGGGGACACCGAGACTCCGTGTCCCCTGTCCCCTGTCCCCTGTCCCCTGTCCCGTGTCCCCTGTCCCGTGTCACTTGTCCCGTGTCCCCCTCACCCCTCACCCCTCACCCTTTTCACCATTCACTGGATTTGCCATGCGCCTCCTCCCGCTCCTCCTCCTGGCCGCCGTGCCCGTCGCGGCCCAGGATCTCGATGCCCGCGCGCGGGCGATCCACGATCGCGTGCTCACGCTCGACACCCACGTCGACATCAACCCCGCGAACTTCCGGCTCGGCACGCCGAACTACGCCTCCGACCTGCCCGGGCGCCAGCAGGTCGACCTCGTCAAGATGGAGCGTGGCGGGCTCGATGCGGCGTTCCTGATCGTGTACGTGGGACAGTCGCCGGACCTCACGCCCGATGGCTTCGCGCGCGCCAACGCGCAGGCGATGGAGAAGTTCGCCGCGATCCATCGGCTGGTGGACTCGATCGCGCCCGACCGCGCGGCGCTCGCGCGGACGGCGGCGGAGGCGCGCGCCATCGCCGCGAGCGGGAAGCGGGTGATCCTCATCGGCGTGGAGAACGGCTTCCCGATCGGCAGCGACGTCACGAACGTCGCGCGCTTCCATGCGCTCGGCGGGCGCTACATGTCCCTCGCGCACAACGGCCACTCGCAGCTCTCGGACTCCAACACCGGCGAGCGCGACGGCGTCTGGCTCCACAACGGCCTCTCGCCGCTCGGGCGCGAGGTGATCCGCGAGATGAACCGCGTCGGGATGATGATCGACATCTCCCATCCGTCGAAGCAGTCGATGATGCAGACGCTGGCCCTCACGAAGGCGCCGATCATCGCCTCGCACTCCGCCGTGCGCGCGCTCTGCGACCACTCGCGGAACCTCGACGACGAGCAGCTCCTCGCCCTCGCGAAGAACGGCGGGGTGGTGCAGCTGGTCGCCTTCAACGGCTACGTGAAGTGCAGCAAGGAGGCCGCCGCGCGCGCCGAGCAGCGGCAGGCCGCGATCGCCGCGCTGCGCCAGCAGTACGGCATCACGGCGACGCGCCAGGCCGAGGTGAGCGCCCAGGTGGCCGCGCTGCCGGACGACCGGCGCAACGCCTATCTGGCGGCGCAGGAGGACATCGTGTCGCGGCGGTATCCGGCCGATCCTGCGGCGACCGTCAGCGACTTCGTCGATCACGTCGACTACGCCGTGAAGCTGATCGGCATCGACCATGTCGGCATCTCGTCGGATTTCGACGGCGGCGGCGGCGTCGAGGGGTGGCGCACCGCGGCGGAGACCTACAACGTCACGCGCGAGCTGGTGCGCCGCGGCTACACCGAGGCGCAGATCGCGAAGATCTGGAGCGGCAACCTCCTCCGCGTGCTGGGCGACGTCGAGCGCGTCGCCCGCGAGCTCAGCGCCGGCGCTTCCCGGTAAGGCTCCCGAGGATCACGCCCAGCACCGACCGGACGATCATCGTCTGGGCGGTGCGGGCCCCCGGGCTCTTCAGCACCTTCTCCACCATCGTCGGCTCGGGGCGCGGCGCCCGGCCCCGCGGGGCGCGATCCTCGACCCCGACCGGCGCGTCCTGCCCCGCCGCCTGCGCGGCCGCTGCCTCGCGGGCCGCCGCCGCCTCGACGCGCTTCGCGAGCACCTCGCGGGCGCTCTCGCGATCGACGGACTTCGCATAGAACTGCACCTGGCGCGAGCGCTCGAGCTGGGTGCGGAACGCGGCCTCCTCGAGCGGCTGCATCGAGGCGGCCGGGGCGATCATGTGCGTCGCGACCGGTGGGGTCGGCGCGCCCTTCCGCGTCAGCGTCGTCACCACGGCCTCGCCGGTCCCGACGCTCGTCAGCAGTTCCTGCACGTCGTACCACGGCGTCTTCGGGAACGTCCGCGCCGCGGCCCGGAGCGCCTTCTCGTCGTCCGGGGTGAACGCGCGGAGCGCGTGCTGCACGCGGTGGCCGAGCTGGCCGAGAATGTCGGCCGGAATGTCCTTCGGACTCTGCGTCACGAAGAAGATGCCGACGCCCTTCGAGCGGATCAGGCGCACGACCTGCTCGACCTGGGTCAGGAAGGCCTTGCTCGCGCCCTCGAACAGCAGGTGGGCCTCGTCGAGGAAGAAGACCAGCTTCGGCTTCGGCAGGTCGCCGACCTCCGGGAGGTCCTGGAAGAGCCGCGCGAGCATCCACATCATGAAGGTCGAGAAGAGCTGCGGCTTGTCCTGCACGTCGGCGAGTTCGAGGCACGAGATGATGCCGCGTCCGTCGCGATCGAGCTGCATCAGGTCATCGAGGTCGAACTCGGGCTCGCCGAAGAACGCCTCGGCGCCCTGGTGCTCCAGCTCGACCATCTCGCGAAGCAGCACGCCGACGGTCTGCTTCGACATCCCGCCGTAGTCCTTGAGCTCGGCTGCGCCCTCGTCGCTCAGGTACTGGAGCACGCTCCGAAGGTCGCTGAAGTCGAGCAGCAGGAGGCCCTGGTCGTCGCAGTACTTGAAGACGAGGGTGAGCACGCTTGTCTGTGTCTCGTTGAGGCCGAGCACCTTCGCGAGCAGCAGCGGCCCGAACGACGACACGGTCGCGCGCAGCTGGGCACCCTTCGCGCCGGTCAGCGAGAGGTACTCGACCGGGAAGCCGGTGGCCTGCCAGGGGTGGCCCGTGGCGGCGGCGCGCTCGTCGATCTTCGGATGCGGGGCGCCCGCCGTGGCGAGGCCGGAGAGGTCGCCCTTGAGATCGGCCACGAAGACCGGCACGCCGGCCGCCGAGAGCTGCTCGGCGATGAGCTGCAGCGTCTTCGTCTTGCCGGTGCCGGTCGCGCCCGCAATGAGGCCGTGGCGGTTGAGGAGCCCCAGCGGCAGGCGCACCAGCGGCTCGGGATGGATGGCACCCTCGTGGATCGGGGCGCCGAGGGTGATCGCCTCGGGCTCGATGAACGAGGCGCGGACATCGGCAAGGAAGTCGGGATGCATCGCGAATCCGTGGGGAAGAGAGGATCCCCACAAGTTAGCGCGTCAATCGCCGGGGAGCATCCACCAGAGCGCCGGGCGCCCGAGGTTGCAGTGCACCGCGCGACCGAGCAGCGACCACGATGCGAGTCCGCTCGGGAGGGCGAGGCGGGCCACGCGCCACGCGCCGGCGAGTGACGGCGCGCTGTCGGGGAGCGCGGCGATGCGCGCCGTGGGCGTGGGCACCGGATGGAAGATCGTCTCCACGAACGGCGTGCGGGCGGGCTCGTCGTCCTGCCAGCGGTCGAGCGTGACGATCGCCTCGGCCACTGGCTCGGCCCCGACCTCACGAGCCGCCGCCTGGTCGAGCGCGATCACCGCGCGCCGGGACGGCGTCGGCAGCACCAGGACGCCGAGGAAGGACCAGAGCGTGCAGCCCAGCGAGAACCGCACCAGCCCCAGCGCGGTGTCCGGCTGCGCGACGAGGAGCAGGACCACGATCGCGCCGAACAGGTGCCACGCGAGCGCCGCCGCGAGTCCCCGGATGCGCGGCGTCTCGGCGGCGATGCGACGACGCACGAGCAGGGCGCGGTGCACGGCCGCCGGCAGGCGCTGCCAGTCGGACGGCACCAGGAGGCGGGGACGCAGGAGGCCGCCGAAGCCGCCGACGAATGCCTCGTCACCGGCATCGAGCGTCGTGACACGCCGTGCCGGCACGCCGGCCTGCGAGAGGAGACTGGCGTCGTTCGCCACGGGGCGCGTC
>DASTAN010000171.1:0-13518 GCA_035712665.1 Gemmatimonadales bacterium | reverse complement strand
GCTGCAGCAGGAGGCGAACCGCAAGCTCCGCTTCAGCGCCCGCCGCACGATGCAGGTCGCGCAGAAGCTCTACGAGAACGGCTACATCACGTACATGCGCACGGACTCGATCGCCCTGTCGGACCAGGCGGTCACCGCCGCGCGCAACATCGTGACGCGACTCTACGGTGGCGAGTACCTGCCCGAGTCACCGCGCCGCTACGCGAACAAGGTCGCCAATGCCCAGGAAGCGCACGAGGCGATCCGCCCCGCGGGGTCGACCTTCCGGACGCCGGAGGAGACGGGGCTGCACGGCGAGGAGCTCGCGCTCTACTCGCTGATCTGGAAGCGCACCGTCGCCTCGCAGATGAAGGACGCGCGGAAGACGAGCACCGCCGTCGAGATCGACGTCGCCGACGCGCGCTTCAAGGCGAGCGGGATCCGCACCGATTTCCCGGGCTTCCTCCGCGCCTATGTCGAGGGGTCGGACGATCCCGAGGCGGCGCTCGAGGATCGCGACTCGCCGCTGCCGCCGCTCGCGGTGGGCGATGCGCCGCGCTGCACCGCCCTCGAGCCCGTCGGCCACGAGACCAAGCCGCCCGCGCGGTATACCGAGGCGTCGCTGGTGAAGGCGCTCGAGGAGCACGGCATAGGGCGCCCGTCGACCTACGCGAGCATCCTCGGCACGATCCAGGAGCGCGGCTACGTGGTGGCGCAGGGCCAGGCGCTGGTGCCGACCTTCACCGGCTTCGCGGTGAGCGACTTCCTCGTGCGCCACTTCACCGAGCTCGTGGACCTCGCGTTCACCAAGCGGATGGAGGAGCGGCTCGACGAGATCGCCGGCGGCGACGAGCATTGGCGCGAGTACCTGCAGGAGTTCTACGGCGGACCGACGGGGCTCGCGGCGCAGGTGGAGTCGAAGGCGAAGCTGCCCGCCAACGAGGGGCGCACCATCGCGCTCGAGGGCGTGGAGGGGAGCGTCAAGATCGGGCGCTACGGCCCGTACATCGAGCGCGAGCTCGACGGGCAGCTCGTCAAGGCGAACCTCCCGGCCGAGGCGACGCCCGCCGACCTCGACCCCGAGCGGATCGAGCAGCTGCTGCGCCAGCGCGCCGAAGGGCCCGAGTCGCTCGGCACGCATCCGGAGAGCGGCGAGAGCGTCTACGTGCTCGACGGCCAGTACGGGCCGTACGTGCAGCTCGGGATGCCCGAGGAGGGGAGCAAGGAGAAGCCGAAGCGCGCGTCGCTGCCGAAGGGCGTGGCGCCCGCGCAGGTGACGCTCGAGATGGCGGTCGGCCTTCTCGCGTTGCCGCGCGTGCTCGGCACGCATCCCGCCACCGGCAATGTCATCAAGGCGGGACTCGGGCGCTTCGGGCCGTTCGTGGTGCACGCCAAGGGCGGCCTGGAGGGGAAGGACGACTTCCGCTCGCTCAAGGCCGGCGATGATCCGCTCACGGTGACGCTCGAGCGCGCGGTGCAGCTCTTCGCCGAGCCGAAGGGCGTGCGTGGCCAGCGCGGCCAGGCGACGCCGCTCCGCGAGATCGGCCAGCATCCCGATGGCGGACCGGTGCAGCTCTTCGAGGGGAAGTACGGCCCGTACGTGAAGCACGGCGACCTCAACGCCTCGCTGCCGAAGGGGGCCGATCCGGCCACGTTCGGCCTTGAGGAGGCGGTGCGCCTCATCGCCGAGAAGGGGAAGGCGCCGAAGTCCGCGGGGCGCGCGCGCCGCGGCGCCGGCGGGGCGAAGAAGGCCGTGAAGAAGTCCGCGAAGAAGTCGGCCAAGAAGGCCGCCCCGAAGCGCTCGGCCGAATGAACGCGACGGTCGTGGGCGGGGGCCTCGCCGGGTGCGAGGCGGCATGGGCATTGGCGGAGCGCGGCCTCGACGTCACGCTGGTCGAGATGCGCCCGGTCGTGCGCACGCCGGCGCACCAGACCGATCGCCTCGGCGAGCTGGTCTGCAGCAACTCGTTCAAGTCGGTCGAGCTCGAGAATGCGCACGGCCTGCTCAAGGCTGAGCTGCGCGACCTCGGGTCGATCCTGCTCCCGATCGCCGACGAGGCGCGCGTCCCCGGCGGCGCGGCGCTCGCGGTCGATCGCGAGATCTTCGGCCAGCTGGTGCACGCCAAGGTCACCTCGCATCCGCGCATCACGGTGACGCGTGGCGAGCAGACGGCCCTTCCCGAGCCGGGCATCGTCGCGACCGGGCCGCTCACCTCCGAGGCGCTCGCCGCCGCCATCGCCGCGCGCCTTGGCACCGGCTCGCTCGCCTTCTTCGACGCCATCGCGCCGATCGTGAGCGCGGAGTCGCTCGACATGGACGTCCTCTACGCGCGCTCGCGCTGGGGGAAGGGCGACGGCGACGACTACCTCAACTGCCCGATGACGCGCGAGCAGTACGAGGCGTTCATCGACGCGCTCACGACCGCGGACCAGTTCCACGGCCACGAGTTCGACGAGGTGCCGTACTTCGAGGGCTGCCTCCCGGTCGAGGAGATGGCGAAGCGCGGCCGCGAGACGCTGCGCTTCGGCCCGATGAAGCCGGTGGGGCTTCGCGACCCGCGCACCGGGAAGGATCCCTACGCCGTCGTGCAGCTGCGTCGCGAGGATCGCGCGGGGCAGATGTGGAATCTCGTCGGCTTCCAGACGCGGCTCCGCATTCCCGAGCAGAAGCGCGTCTTCATGTCGATCCCCGGGCTCGGTGGCGCGGAGTTCCTGCGGTTCGGCAGCATCCATCGCAACAGCTACGTGAACGCGCCGGCCTCGCTCGGGCCCGCGCTCCGGGTGCGCGACGGCGCCCCGCTCTTCTTTGCTGGGCAGCTCACCGGTGTCGAGGGCTACACCGAGTCGATCGGCACCGGGCTCCTCGCGGGGATCAACCTCGCGCGGGTGCTCGCGGGCGAGGCGCCCGCCGTGCCGCCGCCGACCACGATGCTCGGCGGGCTGCTGCGGTACCTGGCCGAGGCGGACCCGGCGCACTTCCAGCCGATGAACGCCAACTTCGGGCTGCTCGACCCGCCGCCCGAGGGGACGAAGAAGCTCGAGCGGAAGCCGTGGCTGGTGGCGCGGGCACGGGCGGAGTTCGCGGCGTGGCACGCGACGCTGTGACGCCCGCGCTGGTGCGCGACTTCCTCCGGCATCTCGAGAAGGCGCGCGACCAGTCCCCGAACACGATCCGCGCCTACGGACGCGACCTTGCGGCGTTCGTCGACTTCCTCGACCGGCGGCACGGCGGCCGGACCTGGGAGTTCGCCGCGGTCGATCGCCTGGCACTTCGCGGCTTCCTCGGCGAGCTCGAGCGACGCGGGCTCGCGAAGCGCTCGGCGGCGCGCACGCTCTCGGCGATCCGCTCGTTCTATCGCTGGCTGCACGTGCACCACGGCGTCGAGACGGTGGCGGTGCGTGCGGCGAAGGTCCCGAAGCTCGAGAAGCGGCTGCCGGGGTACCTGCTCACCGAGCAGGTCACGGCGCTCTTTCGCCACGCGGAGACGCTGGCCGAGACCGATGACGACCCCGATGCGGTGCGCGACCTCGCGATGCTCGAGCTCTTCTACTCGTCGGGGCTGCGCCTGTCGGAGCTCCGCGAGCTGGATGTCGATCGGCTCGACCTGCTGTCGGACCAGGTGAAGGTCATCGGCAAGGGGCGGAAGGAGCGGATCGTCCCGGTCGGCGATCGGGCCAGCCGCGCGCTTCGGCGCTGGCTCGGGCTCCGCGAGGCGTACGTGGCGCGTCCCGGCAGTGCCCGCACGGCGGTCTTCGTCGGGCGGACCGGGAAGCGGCTGGCCGCGGTGACGATCCAGCGGCGGATGCACCGGCTGTACGAGGCGATCGGCGCCGACGGGATGCGGACCCACTCGATGCGGCACACCTTCGCCACGCACCTGCTCGATGCGGGGGCCGACCTGCGGGCCGTGCAGGAGCTGCTGGGGCACGCGTCGCTGTCGACGACCCAGATCTACACGCACACCAGCGTCGAGCGGCTCAAGCAGGTCTATCGCGATGCACACCCGCGCGGCAGGAAGTAGCTTTGCCGGGCGTTCCACCTTCGAGGCCAACGATGCAGACGTTCCACGCCACCACCATTCTCGCCGTCCGGAAGGACGGCCGCGTCGCGATCGGCGGCGACGGCCAGGTCTCGATCGGCGACACCGTCGTGAAGGCGAAGGCGACCAAGGTCCGCACCCTGAAGGGCGGGCGGATCCTCGCCGGCTTCGCGGGGTCGGTGGCCGACGCGATGACGCTCTTCGAGCGCTTCGAGGAGAAGCTCGACCGCTACCCCGGCAACCTCACCCGGGCGGCGACCGAGCTCGCCAAGGACTGGCGGAGCGACCGCTTTCTCCGCCGCCTCGAGGCGCTGCTCATCGTCGCCGACCAGGAGCACTCGTTCCTGCTCTCGGGCAACGGCGAGCTGATCGAGCCCGATGACGGCGTGCTGGCCATCGGCTCGGGCGGCGACTTCGCGCTCGCCGCGGCGCGCGCGCTGGCGGACATCGAGGGGATGAGCGCGCGCGAGATCGTCGAGAAGGCGATGGGGATCGCGGCCGACATCTGCGTCTACACCAACCGCAACCTCACGCTGCTCGAGCTGCCGACCGGAGACGCCCGATGACGCAGCCCGTGACCGACGAGCAGGCGCCGCTCCCGTGGCTCGAGGAGCTGCCGCCGCGCCAGATCGTGGCGGAGCTCGATCGCTACATCGTGGGGCAGTCGGCCGCGAAGAAGGCGATCGCGATCGCGATCCGGAACCGCTGGCGTCGCGGGCAGGCGCCCGAGGCGATCCGCGACGAGATCACGCCGAGCAACATCATCCTGATCGGCCCGACCGGCGTCGGCAAGACCGAGATCGCGCGGCGGCTCGCGCGCCTTGCCGGCGCGCCGTTCCTCAAGGTCGAGGCGACGAAGTTCACCGAGGTCGGCTACGTCGGGCGCGACGTCGAGGCGATCGTGCGCGACCTCGTCGACGCGGGGATCTCGCTGGTCCGCACCGAGCGCGAGGACGAGGTCTTCCCGCAGGCCGAGCAGCGCGCGCTCGAGCGGCTCCTCGACCTGCTGCTCCCGCCGGTGGAGCGGAACGCCGATGGCAGCCCCAAGGTCAGCGACGACAAGGCGCTGGCCGAGCGGCAGGCGCGCTCGCGCGAGAAGCTCAAGCAGCAGATCCTCGACGGCACGCTCGACGACCGCGAGGTCGAGGTCGAGGTGACGCCGCAAGGCTATCCCGATCCCGACGCCTTCCGGCCGCCCGAGGGCCAGGACGCGCCGGACTGGTCGTTCCAGGACTGGCTCAAGGAGTCGCTGCCGAAGAAGGCGAAGCGGCGGATGATGAAGGTCCCCGAGGCGCGGCGCGTGCTCGAGGACGACGAGCTCCGGAAGCTCGTGGACATGGACGACGTGGTGAACGAGGCGCTCGATCGCGTCGAGAACCACGGCATCGTCTTCATCGACGAGATCGACAAGATCGCCGGCGAGCGTGCGGGCACCGGCCCCGACGTGTCGCGGCAGGGGGTGCAGCGCGATCTCCTCCCGATCGTCGAGGGAAGCACGGTGCAGACGCGCTACGGCTACGTGCGCACCGACCACATCCTGTTCGTGGCGGCCGGGGCGTTCCACGTCGCGAAGCCGAGCGACCTGATCCCCGAGCTGCAGGGGCGCTTCCCGATCCGCGTGGAGCTCGAGTCGCTGACCGAGGCCGACTTCGTGCGGATCCTCACCGAACCCGAGAATGCGCTGACCAGGCAGTACCAGGCGCTGGTGGCGGCGGAGCAGTGCACGCTGACCTTCACGCCCGACGCGATCACGGCGCTGGCGCGGATCGCGTGGGAGGCGAACGACCGGATGGAGAACATCGGCGCGCGGCGCCTGCACACGGTGATGTCGGCGCTGATGGAGGACCTGCTGTTCGACCTGCCCGACGGGAAGACGAAGGCGGTGAACCTCGACGCGGCGGCGGTGCGGACGCGTCTCGCCGAGGTCATCAGGGACGATGACATGCGGAAGTACATCCTGTGACCCCGCGTCACTTCCTGACCCTGTCCGACCTGCCGCCCGACGAGCTGCTCGCGCTGCTGGAGCTCGCCGATGCGATGAAGCGCGGCGACTATCGCGCGACCCCGCTCGCGGGTCGCGCCATCGCGCTCGTCTTCCTCAAGTCGAGCACCCGCACCCGCGTGTCGTTCGAGGTCGGCGTCCACCAGCTTGGCGGGACGCCGGTCGTCCTCTACGGCCACGACATCCAGCTCGGCCGCGGCGAGCCGCTCCGCGACACTGCGCGCGTCCTCTCGCGCTACGTCGACGGGCTGATGATCCGCACCTTCGGCCACGACGACCTCACCGAGCTCACCCGCTTCGCGACGATCCCGGTCATCAACGGCCTCACCGACCGGCATCACCCCTGCCAGCTCCTCGCCGACCTGCTCACGATGCGCGAGGCGTTCGGTGACGTGCGCGGCCGACGCGTGGCGTGGATCGGCGACGGCAACAACGTCGCCAACTCGTGGATCGAGGCTGCCGGGCTCCTCGGCTTCGAGCTCCGCATCGCCTGCCCGGAGGGGTACGAGCCTGACTCGGCCCTCTTCCACGCGGCCGCGAAGCGCACCGCGGTGATGATCACCGAGGACCCCGACGAGGCGGTCGAGGGGGCGCACGTCGTGACCACCGATGTCTGGGCCTCGATGGGGCAGGAAGAGGAGGCCGAGCGCCGCCGCCAGGCGTTCGCCGGCTACACGGTGGACGAGGCGCTGATGGCGCGCGCGCGTCCGGAGGCGATCGTGCTCCACTGCCTCCCGGCCCACCGGGGCGAGGAGATCAGCGAGGCCGTCCTCGAGGGGCCGCAGTCCCGGGTCTTCGACGAGGCCGAGAACCGCCTGCACGCCCAGAAGGCGCTGCTGGCGATGCTCTATCGCTGAACCGCCGCTTGGCCCGGCGGGGCGGGAATCGCTAGATTGCTGTCATTCTGGCACTCCCCCGACCCGAAGGGTGACACGGTGACCGACGCGCATCGCGCCCTCCACGAGACCGCCGCCGCCTGGGCGGCCGATGGCTTCGGCCAGTTCGAGGTGGTCGGCCCCGACGCGCACGCCTTCGTCAATCGTGTCACCACCGTCGATATCTCGACGCTGGCCCCGGGCCGCTTCGCCGACGCCTTGATGCTGCGTGACGACGCGACGATCCTCGGGCGCGTCACCGTCTACCGCTTTCCCGACCGGGTGATGCTGCTGGTCGAGGCGGCGCAACGCGCGGCCACCTGGCAGGAGCTCGTCGACCGGAAGCGCGGCAACATCCGGTTGCGCGACATCTCCGACGACGTCGGCGTCACGGTGGTGCGCGGACCCGCGGCCGCCACGCGCCTCGCCACGCTGCTCGAGCCGATGCCGACCGAACGCGGCGACGTGCGCACCGCGCGTCTCGCGGGGGTCGATGTCTTCGCGGCCCGGGCCGGCACGGATGCGCCTGACGGGATCGATCTCTACTGTCGCGTGCGCGACGTCGCGTCGCTGCGCTCCGCCATTGCCCGGCTCGCGATTCCGTTCGCGACCGATGCCGACTGGGAGCTCTTCCGCCTCGAGCGCGGTGTGGCGCGCGTCGGCATCGAGATCGCGCCTGACGACACGCCGATCGAGGCGGGGCTCGACGCGCTCGTCGCGCAGGGGAAGGGGGCCCCGTTCCCCGGCGAGGTGGCGCTCGCGGGCCGCCGCCGGACCGGCCCGATCAAGCGGCTTGTCGGCGTGCAGGTCGCCGGCGATGTCGTGCCGGCGGTGGGTGCCGAGGTGCGCGTGAACGGGCGCGTCGTCGATCGCCTGCGCTCGGCGGCTCGCTCGCCGCGTGCGGGTGTCATCGGGATGACCGCCGTCCCGGTCGGCGCCGACCCGGTTGGCACCCCGCTCGAGATTGTCGATGGCGGCCGGGTCCTCGCGGCGACCGTTGCCGCGCGTCCGTTCACCAGCGGAGGTGTCTCGTGATTCGCCTTGCCATCCTCACCATCAGCGACGGCGTCAGCGCCGGGACGCGGGAGAACCGCAGCGGTCCCGCGATCGACCACTGGGCGACGGGGCGCACCGACGTCCAGGTCACGGCCCGTGCGGTGGTCCCCGACGAAGTCCCGCAGATTGCCGCGCAGCTCATCGCCTGGGCCGACGGCGATGTCGCGAACCTCGTCGTCACCACCGGCGGCACGGGGCTGGGACCGCGCGACGTGACGCCGGAGGCGACGCGCACGGTGCTCGAGCGCGACATCCCCGGGATTCCCGAGGCGCTGCGCGCCGCCGGGCGCGCCACGGTGACGACGGCACCGCTCGGACGCGGGATCGCGGGCACGCGGCGCGGCACGCTCATCGTCAATCTCCCGGGCTCGGTGGCGGCGGTGCGCGACGGGCTGCAGGTCCTCGATCCGCTGCTCGAGCACGCGGTGCAGCTGCTCGCCGGCCACACGGAGCACTGAGATGCCGGCGCAGGTTGTGATCACGCTGGCGGACCTCGAGACCGCCGTCCCGCTCGACCGCGCGCTCGAGGCTGGTGGCGTCACGAGCACGCTCGTCGTGAGCGGCGACGAGGCGCGCAGCGCGATCCGTCGCGACCAGCCGATGGTGCTGGTGCTCACCGGCGCGGTGCACGAGCCAAGCATCGTGGCGCTCGCGGAATGGGCACGCGATCACGAGGTCGCGGTGCTGGCACTCCTCGAGCCGACCGACACCGACGCCGGGGCGCGCGCCGCGCCCCTCGCGGTGACCGACATCGCCCGCAAGCCGATGGCGACCGACGAGCTCACGGCCCTCGTGCTGCGGATGCTCGAGCGGCGCGACCTGCAGCGGCGCACCGGGATCGCCGGCGACTCGGCCGCCGTGCAGGAAGTGCTCGTCAAGATCGAGCAGATGGCGCCGGTCTCGAGCACGGTGCTCATCCAGGGCGAGAGCGGTACGGGCAAGGAACTGGTCGCGAAGGCGATCCACGACCTCTCGCCGCGGCGCGGCAAGCCGTTCATCGCGGTGAACTGCGCGGCGCTCCCGGAGACGCTGCTCGAGAGCGAGCTCTTCGGCCACGAGAAGGGTGCCTTCACCGGCGCGGCCGAGCGACGCCTCGGGCGCTTCGAGCTGGCGGACGGCGGCACGATCTTCCTCGACGAGATCGGCGAGATCCCGCACAGCGTGCAGGTCAAGCTCCTCCGCGTGCTGGAGACGCGCTCGTTCTTCCGCCTCGGCGGCTCCGCGCCGATCAAGGTCGACGTGCGCGTCGTCGCCGCGACGAATCGCCCGCTCAAGGAGCAGGTCGCGCTCGGCGAGTTCCGCGACGATCTCTTCTATCGCCTCAACGTTCTCGCGATCTACCTCCCGCCGCTGCGCGAGCGGCGCGAGGACATCCCGCTCCTGGTGCGGCGCTTCGTGCGCGAGTTCGCGGCGGCGCACGAGCGGCCGTTCCCCGGGATCTCGGCCGAGGCGATGCAGCGCCTGATGCAGGCCTCGTGGCCGGGCAACGTGCGGCAACTGCGCAACCTGATCGAGTCGATGGTCGTTCTCGCCCCGGGGACCGAGATCCGTGCCAGCGACATCCCGCCCGATGTCACCGAGGGGAGCAGCGGCTTCCTCCCGGTGCGCGTGGGGGGACCGGTCGTGGGCGGCGACCGCGGGGCGGCGATGTTCGGCGGGGCCGAGTTCGAGTTCATCCTGCGGTCGCTGATGGAGCTCCGGGTGCAGGTCGAGGAGCTGCGCCGGCGGCTCGAGGAGCGCGACCACCGGGTGGAGGTCATCGATCTCTCGCCCGGCGCCTCGGCCCCGATCGCCGTCGGCGGGGTGGGGGCGGTCACGGCGGAGCCCGAGCCGGAGCCAGTCCCCCCGCCGGTCGTCATCTGGCAGGAGGGGATGACGATGGCCGACGTCGAGAAGGCGGTGATCGAGGCCGTCCTCGAGGCCACCGGGGGGAATCGGCGCAAGGCGGCGCAGGAGCTGGCCATCGGCGAGCGGACCCTGTATCGCAAGCTGAAGGAGTTCGGCCTCGGCTAAGTCGAAGTTTGGCAAGCCGTTGGATTGGTCCATCTCTTGACACTTCTCAAGCCCCTCCCCAACTTGGAGTGGCGGACGTCCGTCCATTCCCCTGACCCGGGCTTCAATGCATCTCGCCGTCGACCCCGCTCGTTGTGTCGCCTGCCTGGCCTGCGTGCGCGTCTGTCCGACAGACGCGATCGCGCTGCCGCCCGAGGCGCGCGCCGTCGAGATCGTGGACGAGAGCTGCATCCGGTGCGGCGAGTGCCTCCCGTCCTGCCCCCACGGCGCGATTCTCGCGGCCGGGGCGGTGGACAAGGCGCTGGCCATCGCCGAGGCGGGGACGGGGGCGCTGATCCTCGCGCCCGAGGCGGCGGCGCACTTCCACCCGGCGACGCCGGAGCAGCTGGTCAACGCCTGCTACGAGGCCGGCTTCCGGTTCGTCTCGCGGGGGGTGATGGGCGACGAGCTGGTGGCGCAGGAATACCTCAGGTTGTGGGAGGACGCCGACTGGGGGACGCTGATCCGCTCGACCGATCCAGTCGTCGTGGCGGCGATCACCACGCAGTATCCCGAGTTGGTGCCCTATCTCGCGCCGGTCACCTATCCCTGCGTGGCCGAGGCCCGGTTCCTGCGGCATCAGCACGGCGCCGCGTTGCCGGTGGTGCACGTCGGGGTCGGGGCGGGCGAGGTCGACGAAGTGGATGCGATGCTCACCTTCGCGGACCTCGAGCAGCTGTTCGCCCTCCGCGAGGTGCGGCCGGACCTGATGCCGCGCACCTACCAGCGCCTGCCGAGCGAGATGCGCCGGCACGCGTCGGTGGCGGGCGGCCTCCCGCTGGAGGCGGTGGTGAGCGGGTCGTCGCAGGGGCGGCGGATGCTCACGGTGCGTGGGCTCGAGTCGCTGCCGGCGCTGGCCCGGGCGGTGAGTCACGACCGGATCGACCTCGGCTTCGTGGATGTGCTGGCGTCGGCGGGGGCCCTCGGCCATCCGCTCGCGGGGCCCAAGGCGGAGCTCTTCCGGCGGCGGCGGTTGGTGCAGCAGTACGAGCTGCCGCGGAGTCGGGAGCCGGTGGTGCCCGATCCGTCGCCGGTGCTCGTGGCCTCGGCGTTCCCGTTCGGGGCCCGGCGGGCGCAGCCCGAGCCGCAGGCGGTGCGGGCGATCCTCGACGCGATCGGCACGGGGCCGAACGGGCGGCCGTGGGATTGCCGGGCGTGCGGCTACCAGAGTTGCCACCGCTTCGCGCAGGCGGCGGCGCTCGGGCGGGCCTCGCTGCGGCAGTGCGTGCCCTGGCTCGCGAAGCGGGCCGAGGATGCGTCGCGCGACGCGAGCACGGATGCGCTCACGGGGCTCGCGAGCTACCGGTCGCTGCAGCAGCGGCTGGTGCACGAGACGGAGCGCAGCAAGCGCAGCGGCGATTCGTTCGCGGTGCTCTTCCTCGACCTCGACCGGCTCAAGGAGCTGAACGACCGGTACGGGCACGAGAAGGGCAACACGGTGATCCGGATGGTCGCCGACGAGCTGCGGAAGTCGATCCGCGCGACCGACCTTGCGGCGCGCTACGGCGGCGACGAGTTCGTGGTGCTGCTGACGCGCACCGACCGGGCTGGCGCGCTCCGCGTGGCGGACGCGGTCCGGGAGCGGGTCGAGTCGGCGGGGCGCCGGATGGGGTATCTCGACGGACAGATCTCGGTGAGCATCGGGGTGGCGGAGTACGACCCGAATGCGCCGACCGAGGGGCAGTTGCTGGAGCAGGCCGACCGCGCGCTCTATCTCGCGAAGGCGGCGGGTCGGAACACGATCGCGTGACGATGCAGCAGGTTCATCCGAGACCGAGGATGCCGTGACCGCAAGTCCACAGCAGTTCTTCGACGCCAGCGGGGCCCGTCCGGGCGGGTCCCCCGTCGATCCCGCCACCGACCCCTGGGGGGTGCGGAAGGCGGAGAATCTCCTGACGTCGCTCGAGGGCGTGCTCTCGGCGCGGGTCGAGGTCACCCCGCTTGGCGAGGTGGCGGCGATCCACGTGCTGGCCGCGAACGGCCAGACGCCGAAGCAGGTCGTGCGCAACGTCGAGAGCGCGCTGCTGGCGCATCTTGGCCTCAAGGTCGACCACCGGAAGATCAGCATCGCGCAGACGGCCGAGGTGAAGCCGCTGGAGGCGCTCGAGCGGTCGGCGGTGCGCGACCAGGCGATGCAGCGCGGGGTGCTGTTCGACGACCTGGTGGTGCAGACGGGGCCACGGACGCGGCAGGTGGCGGCGACGGTGACGCTCACGTGCAACGGGCGGACCGAGACGGCGACGCAGGACGGGCCGGACACGCCGCGCAACCGGGTGGAGACGGCGGCGCGCGCGACGGTGGCGGTGATCGACCGGCTTGTCGAGCGGTTCACGCTGGCGCTCGAGGGGGCGCAGGTGATCGAGGCGTTCGACCGGAGCTTCGTGATGGTGGGCGTGCACGCGATCGGCGGGCGCGAGTCGAAGCTGCTGGTGGGGACGGCCGAGGTGCGCGAGAGTGCGGAGCACGCGGCGGTGTACGCGGTGCTGGATGCCACGAACCGGTGGGCGGCGGCGCGCAGCTGATCTGGGAGTCGTGAGTCGTGGGTCGTGGGTCGTGAGACTCAGGCCATCAGCATTGGTGCGGCGGGGCGGGTGACTCGTCGCAGAAAGGGATAACGGGGGGAAATTCCAGGATCCGGCTTGGTAGAGCGGAGTCGAGCGGTCCCAAAGCGAAGCGTCCGGTGAACCAAGCGGGGTTCGCCGCCTCCGAAGTACGTGGATGGTTCAGGGAGGAGGTGACGCATATGCTGGAGTGGCTGGCCGCTGCGGTCGACTCCATCGCGAGCATTTTCCTCGCGGAGACGGTGAGCTGGGGCTAAGTAGGAACCTTCGGGTTTCCTCCCAACCTTATGTCGTTCAATCGGGCGGTGCGGCTGTATGTGACCGGTACGGTGATCGCAGCACTCCTGGTGCTGGCGGTCACTTACTTCCTGCCGCATCCTGCTCCCGATGGATGGTCCTTCCTCAGTCTTGTGTTCGTCGGGTGTCTTCTTGAGGCGTCTCGGACTCAGAACAAGTCCGGTGGGCTGACGGGATCGCTGGTATTCGTCTTCCACCTCGCTGTTGGTCTTGTCCTCGGCGGGTTCTGGGGTGCCGTAACCGCAGCTCTGGCGAAGCTTGTCTCTCAGATTCTGGATCGAAATCCCGCGATTAAGGTTTCCTTCAACGTCGCGGAACGGATTGTAAGCGTCGGGCTCACCTTCGTGGTGTACAGCCTACTCGGCGGAAAGCACCCACCCGAATTTCTGCAGCCTCAGTTGAGCGGTCAGGTCGCATTTGATGTAGCGCTCCGAGACGTTGGTGTCTTCCTTGCTTCCGCGGTTGTCTACTTCATCGTCAACTCCGTGGTCGTAAATACGGTTGTTGCCCTTTCGTCGCAGCGACCGATCTGGTCGACATGGCGTGCAAATACGGTTTGGGTGTTGGGCTACGACATCGTCGCAAGTTCGCTTGCGCTGGTTGTGGCCTGGTTGTTCCTCTGGTCAAACCAGTCCCAAGGCATGGGGAGATTCGCT
>DASTAN010000170.1:0-3142 GCA_035712665.1 Gemmatimonadales bacterium | reverse complement strand
GGAGGTCGGTGAGCCAGCGATAGCGCATCACCGAAGGTAGTTCGGGTGAGATGCTTCACCGGTATTCCGACCCAAAGTGTCGGAATGCGAGTCGTCAAGACTGGTCAACCTGAAACAAACGGTCGATCTTGTCGTCATTCGTGGGACGCAGGACGGCAGTAGCAGGAATGCAGCACCACCAAGGCAGGACCATCTTCCCTTACGTGGAGGCAGTGCCCATGCAGTTCAATTTCCGTTCGATCCTCGCCGGTGCGGCCGTGGCCGCTGGTCTCGCGCTCGCCACCCCGGCGACCGCCAACGCCCAGATGGGCTTCGTCGTGCAGGGCAGCTACGGCAGCGAGGTCGAGGCGCTCGGCATCGGTGGCGGCGTCAACTTCGGGATGGGGTCGCTGACCGCGAAGCACGGGATCCGCGCCGAGGCCACGTTCGACTACTTCCTCGCCGACGATCCGCTCACCTACTGGGAGCTGAACGGCAACCTGCTGTACGACCTCAAGTCGGTGAAGAACCTCTATCTCGGCGCCGGCATCAACTACGCCCGCGCCAGCGTCGACTTCGACGGCCTCTGCGAGGGCCTCGACATCGACTGCGACGCCAGCAACTCCGATATCGGCCTGAACGTCCTCGGCGGCTTCAAGCTCGGCACCGGCAAGGCCGCGCCGTTCGTCCAGGCGCGTTTCGAGCTCGGCGGCGGTGAGCAGCTGGTGGTCACCGGCGGCTTCCGCTTCTAAGCGGCCCCGCTCGTCCCCGATGCCCCGGTGGCCCTCGCGGTCGCCGGGGCGTCGTGCGTTCGGGCCCCGGCTAGCTTTCACCCCGTTCCCGACGTTCCCCCGTCCGCTCGCCCAGCAGGGAGTGCCGCTCGATGCAGCGCAGTTTCCAGGATGCCTATGAGGTGCTCTACACCGGCCGTTCGTACCAGCACGAGATCGGCATGGTGGATGCCCTCCTTGATCGCGCGATGGGCGCGGCGGGCCCGGCCAAGGGGAAGCCGCCGCGGCACCTCCTCGAACTCGGCTGCGGCCCGGGCCTCCGGCTTTCGCTGCTCAGGCAGTGGCACGGGAAGTACCGGCCCGAGGGGCTCGACAAGGATCCGATGATGCTGGCCCTGGCGGCGAAGCGCGTCCCCGGCGCGCCGCTCCACGAGGCCGACATCCGGACGA
Organism: Gemmatimonadales bacterium; assembly: GCA_035712665.1. GTDB lineage: Bacteria > Gemmatimonadota > Gemmatimonadetes > Gemmatimonadales > GWC2-71-9 > Palsa-1233. Next base: position 1,982 of record DASTAN010000170.1, on the reverse strand, counting down.
TGGAGCTCGGCACGACCTTCGATGCGATCACCTGCCTCTTCGGGATGATCGGCTACCTGCAGACGCCCGAGGAGCTGACGCAGACCTTCGCGCGGATCCGCACCCACCTGCGGGTCGGGGGCGTCTTCCTGCTCGAGCCGTGGCTCACCCCGGACCTCGTCACCGATCGCTACGTCAACAGCGACTACGCCAAGCGCGGTGGCCTCGACGTGGCGCGGATGAACTTCACGCGCGTCGAGGGGAACAAGTCCCACCTCACGATCCACTACCTGATCGGGAGCGAGGCCGGCGTGCACCACATGGAGCAGCAGCGCGTGCTGACGCTCTTCACGCACGACGAGTACCGCGCCGCCTTCCGCGCCGCCGGCTTCGGCGAGCCGACCCTCGAGGCGTACGGCCCGCAGGGTCGGGGGCTCTACGTGGCCACGCGAGGCGAATGACCCTCCCGATCGACGCGGTGCTGCCGGACGTCGTCGCCGCGCTGGCGACGCACCGGCGCGCCGTGCTCGAGGCGCCGCCCGGCGCCGGCAAGACGACGGGCGTTCCGCTGGCGCTGCTCGACGCGCCGTGGCTCGCCGACCGGCAGATCCTCCTCCTCGAACCTCGGCGCCTCGCGGCGCGCGCCGCCGCACGCCGCATGGCGTCGCTTCGCGGCGAGCGCGTCGGCGAGACGATCGGCTTCGCCGTGCGCGGCGAGACGGCCGTGGGCCCGCGGACGCGGGTGCTCGTCGTGACCGAGGGCGTCCTCACCCGGCGGCTGCAGGACGATCCCGCACTCGACGGCGTCGGTGCCGTCCTCTTCGACGAGTTCCACGAGCGGTCGCTGATCGCCGATACCGGGCTGGCGCTGGTGCTGGGTGCCACGTCCGTCCTGCGCGACGACCTCGCGGTGCTGGTGATGTCGGCGACGCTCGACGGCGCACGGGTCGCCGCGCTGCTGGGCGATGCCCCAAGGATCACCAGCGCGGGGCGTGCGTTCCCGGTCACGACACGCTTCGCGCCGCCCCGTCCTGACGCACGCCTCGAGGACCACGTGGCGCGCACGGTGCGCGAGGCGCTGGCCGACGAGAGCGGCTCGATCCTCGTCTTCCTGCCCGGGGCCGGCGAGATCCGCCGGGTCGAGGAGCGCCTCGCGGGGACGTTGCCGTCGAAGGTGGATCTCTACCCGCTGCACGGGTCGCTGCCGCCGGCCCAGCAGGATGCGGCGATCGCGCCCTCGCCTCCCGGTCGCCGCAAGGTCGTGCTCGCCACCAACGTCGCCGAGACATCGCTCACGATCGATGGCGTGCGCGTCGTGGTGGACAGCGGGTTCGCCCGCGTGCCGCGCTTCTCGCCGCGCACCGGGATGACGCGGCTGGAGACGGTGCGTGTGACGCGGGCCTCGGCCGACCAGCGGCGGGGGCGCGCGGGACGCACCGAACCGGGCGTCTGCATCCGCTGCTGGCACGCGGCCGAGGATGCCGGGCTGCTGCCCGACGCCCGCGCGGAGATCCTCGATGCCGATCTTGCGCCGCTGGTCCTTGACCTGGCTGCCGCGGGATTCACCGACCCCGCCGAGCTGCCCTGGCTCGACGCACCGCCGCCCGCCGCGTGGCAGCAGGGACGCGACCTGCTGCAGCTGCTCGGCGCACTCGATGCGCACGGGCGACTCACCGCGCACGGCACCGCCATGAGCGCCCTCGGCACCGCCCCGCGCCTCGCGCACATGCTGGTGCGCGCGCGTGACCACGGCCCGGCAAGTCTTGCGCGTGCCGCGGCGCTCGCGGCACTCCTCGAGGAACGCGATCCGATGCGCGGGGCCGGCGGCCCGCCGCCCGCCGACGTGCGCCTCAGGCTCGATGCGCTGGAGCGCGAGGGCGATGCGGCGCTGCTTGGCGGGCTCCATGTTCGCGGTGACGCTGAGGAACACGGGGATCGTCCCGATCGGGTTGCAGATCGTGAACAGCGCGACGCCGGCGGTGATGAGTGTCGTCTCGTCCATT
>DASTAN010000169.1:0-20431 GCA_035712665.1 Gemmatimonadales bacterium | reverse complement strand
TGGCCACCGCGACCAGCGTGTCCGGCACCGGACCCACGTTGATGATGCGGACGAACCCCGCGAGCGGGGCGTCGGTGAACGGCGGCAGGGCATAGGCGCCGCGCAGGCGGAGCGTCGCGGCGGTGACTTCGCCCTCGGGGGAAGTGCAGGCAGCGAGGGCGAGCGGGAGCAAGGGCAGCAGTCGGGTGGTCATCACAGAAGATAGGTGCCCCTGCCCGCGCCGGGATCCCTCGCTCCGCTCGGGATGACGCCCCCTCACCCCTCACCCCTCACCCCTCACTCGCCGTTCACCGTCCACTGCAGCCCGGACTAGATTCCCCCCAGATGGCCATCCCCCTCCTCCTCGCCAATCTCTGTGCCACCGGGGTCCTGATCGGGCTGATCTGGACCATCCAATTGGTACATTATCCGCTCCTCGCGGCGGTAGGCACCGACGCCTTTCCGGCCTATCTTGCGGAGCACGCCGATCGGATCACCTTCCTCGTGGCGCCCTGGATGCTCCTCGAGCTGGTGACCTCGGCGGCACTGGTCCGAACCCACCCCGCCGCGGTGCCGCGCTGGATGGTCCGCTGGGGTTTGGCTCTCTGCTTGGCCGCGTGGGCCGCCACCTGGTTCGTGTCCGTCCCGATCCATCAGGCCCTCGCCGATGGCTTCGACCCCGTGCTCCACCGCCGACTGGTGGACACCAACTGGTTGCGCACCGCCCTCTGGACGGCGCGCGGAACGCTGTCCCTGCTGATGGTGTGGCGGCTCACCACTGCGGTGCCCCGCCCGGAGACCCGATGACGCCGCTGCGCGCCAAGATCCCGCCCCTCCCGGCCCGCCTCGAAGGGCTCGCCTCGCTGGCCACCAACCTCGCGTGGAGCTGGAACCGCCAGGCCCGCGCCCTCTTCCGCCGCATCGACCCGGTGCTGTGGGATCGTTGGCAGCACAACCCGATCGCGCTGCTGAAGCACGCCACGTCGGAGCGCCTCGAGGCGCTGACCCGCGACGCGGACTTCCTGCTCCACTACGACCAGGTGATGGAGTGGCTCGCGGTCGAGACGACGAGCACCGGCGGCTGGTTCCGCGAGCAGTGGCCCGAGCTCGATGCCTCGCGTCCCGTCGCCTACTTCTGCGCCGAGTTCGGGCTGCACTCCTCGGTGCCGATCTACTCGGGCGGCCTGGGCGTCCTCGCGGGCGATCACTGCAAGACCGCGTCGGACCTGGCGCTGCCGTTCGTCGGCGTCGGCCTCTTCTACAAGAAGGGCTACTTCGACCAGCGCGTCCGCCCCGACGGCTGGCAGGAGGACTCCGACGACGCGGTCGATCCGGACCTGACGCCGCTGCTGCCGATCCCGGGCCCGAACGGCGAGGCGTGGATCACCACGCTCGAGACCTTCGGCCGCCCGATCCACATCCGCGTGTGGACGATGACCGTCGGGCGGGCCCCGCTCTACTTCCTCGACACCGACCTCGACGAGAATCACCCTGACGACCGCGAGCTCACCAGCAAGCTGTACGCGGGCGGACTGCCGATGCGCCTCCGCCAGGAGTGGATCCTCGGCGTCGGCGGCGTGCAGGCGCTCGCCGCCCTCGGCATCACGCCGGGCGCGTGGCACGCCAACGAGGGCCACGCCTCGTTCATGATGCTGGCGCGCGTGCGCGAGCTGGTGCTCGGCGGCACCGCGTTCGGCGACGCCGTCCGCATGGTGCGCAGCAGCACCATCTTCACCACGCACACGCCGGTGCCCGCGGGCCACGACCACTTCGACGTGGCGCAGGTCGGTCACTGCGCCGGCGCGACGTGGCTGGCGGGCTTCGGCGATGCCGCCCCGCACGTCCTCGGGCTCGGCGTGCACCCGAGGCGCGACCCGCAGCAGTTCCACATGACGGTGCTCGCCATCCGCCTCGCCGCCCACGTCAACGGCGTCGCGCAGCGGCACGGCATCGTCTCGCGCGAGCTGTGGGGCGACCTCTGGACCGAGCGCCCCCTCGACGAGGTGCCGATCGGCGCCGTCACCAACGGCGTCCACCTCGCCACCTGGATGGCGAACCCGATGATGCGCCTCCTCGACGTGCACCTCGGGGCCGACTGGGACGAGCGCCGCGACGAGGCGGAGACCTGGGACGCCGTGCTCGGGCTCGATGCGCTGAAGCTGTGGCGCGTGCACGTGCAGCTCAAGCATGCCTTCATCCGGCACGTGCGCGAGGATGCGCGCCGCCGCTGGACCTCGACCTGGCGCGAGGCGGCGCAGGTCGTCGCGGCCGGCACGCTGCTCGACCCGGACGTCTTCACGATCGGCTTCGCGCGCCGCTTCGCGACCTACAAGCGCGCCAACCTCCTCTTCCGGGACCTCGAGCGGCTGCGCACGATCCTCACGAACACGCAGCGCCCCGTGCAGCTCGTGATCGCGGGCAAGGCGCACCCCGAGGACACCCCGGGGAAGGAAGTGCTCCGCTCGCTCTACCACTTCACCCGCGACCCGATCTTCGAGGGGCGCGTGGCATTCCTCGAGGACTACGACATGCACCTCGCGCACCTGCTGGTGCAGGGCGTGGACCTCTGGCTCAACGTCCCGCGCGTGCCGCTCGAGGCCTCGGGGACGTCGGGGATGAAGGCCGCGCTCAACGGCGTGCCGCAGCTCTCGACGATCGACGGCTGGTGGGAAGAGGGCTACACGGGGAAGAACGGCTGGGCGATCCCCAAGGCGAGCGAGCACGAGGATGCCGACAGCGCCGACGCGGAGCATCTCTACCGCCTCCTCGAGCAGGAGGTCGTCCCGATGTTCTACGACCGCGACGAGCACGGCGTGCCGCGCGCGTGGGTGCAGCGCATGAAGGAGGCGATCCGGATCGCCGGCCGCCGCTTCACCACGCGCCGGATGCTGCAGGACTACGGCACGATGTACTACGCGCCGATCCTCCTCGGCGAGCCGTTCACCGACGATCCCCCGCTCGGATGACCTGAATGCCGACCCCGCCCCCGCCGCTCCCGACGATCGCCGGCCAGGAGCCGATGATCGTGCATCTCGCCGCCGAGTACTTCCCGTACGCGCGCACCGGCGGGCTGGCGGAGGCGGCGTGGGGCCTGCACCGGTTCCAGCACCGGCGCGGGCGGCGGACGATGGCGATCGTGCCGCTGTACGGGATCGCGCGGCGCCACGTGCGGCACCTGCGCCCGATCGGCGAGCCGTTCACGCTGCAGTTCGGCGCGCGGAGCGAGACCTTCCGCCTCCTGCAGGATGACGACCCGGCCTCGGGAACCCCGACCTGCTTCATCGAGCACGACGGCTACTTCGGCCGTGCGGGGATCTACGGCGAGCAGGGGCGCGACTACCCCGACAACCATCGCCGCTTCGCCGCGTACTGCGCCGCGGCGATCGCCGCGCTGCCGCGCCTCACCGACGGGCCGGTGCTGCTGCACGCCCACGACTGGCACGCGGCCCTCGCCCCGGTGTACCTCCGCACCTGGTTTCGCGGGCAACCGTGGTTCGACCGGATCCCGGTGATGCTCTCGGTGCACAACGGCGGCTATCAAGGCCACTTCCCGGCCGGGATCGTCCCCGACATCGGCCTGCCGTGGTCGGTCTACCACCACGAGCGCCTCGAGTGGTACGGCCAGGCGAACCTCCTCAAGGGCGGGCTCACCCACAGCGACATGGCGTGCACCGTCTCGCCGAACCACGCGGTCGAGCTGCGCACCGATGCCGGCGGCTTCGGCCTGCAGGGGACCTTTCGCGCGATGGGCGACCGCTTCACCGGCGTCATCAACGGGATCGACCAGCAGGTCTGGGATCCCGCGACCGACCCGCACATCGCCGCCACGTACGCTGCGGAGGACCTGCGCGGCAAGGCGAGCTGCAAGGCCGCGGTGCAGCAGCGGTTCGGGCTGGTGTCGTCGCCGCACACGCCCCTCGTCGCGCTGGTCGGCCGGATGGCGACGCAGAAGGGGCTCGACACCGTCATCCAGAATCGGATGCTGCTCGACCTGCCGGCGCAGTTCGTCTTCATGGGGAGCGGCGAGGCCCGCATCGAGGCGGGGCTGCACGCGCTGGCGCACCGGTTCCCGGGTCGCGTCGGCTACGAGCCGCGCTTCACCGACGACCTCGAGCACCAGCTGATGGCCGGGGCGGACATCTTCCTGATGCCGTCGCAGTATGAGCCGTGCGGCCTGACCCAGATGCGTGCCCAGCGGTACGGGACGATCCCGGTCGCGCGGAACGTCGGCGGCCTGACCGACACGATCGACGACGCGATGAGCGGCTTCCTGTTCAACGCCTTCGACGAGCGCGCGGTGGTGGGCGGGATGTGGCGTGCCCTCACCGAGTATCGCGCCGCCGCGCACTGGCGCGCGATGCAGGCCGAGGCGATGCGACGCGACTTCGGCTGGGAGCGCGTCGCCGACCGCTACGTCGCGCTCTATCACCAGGCCGCGGCCCACCGCGCGGAGGTGCTCGGATGAGCCTGCATTTCGTGCTCGTGCTGCACTCGCACCTCCCGTGGGTGCTGCACCACGGCCGCTGGCCGCACGGCTCGGACTGGCTCTCGGAGGCGGTGATCGAGACCTACCTCCCGCTGCTCGCATCGCTCGAGCGGGCGGAGGCCGCAGGACGCCCGATGCCGATCACCCTCGGCGTGACGCCGGTCCTCGCGGCGATGCTGGCGCATCCGTCGTGCCGGGCCGAGGTCGATCATTACTTCGCGCACCGCCGCGAGACGATCGCCGACGCCCCCGAGGCGCTGGCCGCGACGGACGAACTGCACCTCCTCCCGGTGGTCGAGTTCTGGGGCGCGCATCTCGCGACGCTCGAGGCGCTCTGGCAGCGCATCGGCGGCAACATCCTCGGCGAGCTGCGGCGGCACATGGAGGCGGGACGGATCGAGCTGATCTCCTCGGCCGCGACGCACGGCTTCCTGCCGCTGCTCGCCCGGGACGAGTCGATCCGCTTCCAGCTGCTGGTGGGTCGCGCCGAGCATCGGCGGCACTTCGGCGTGCTGCCGACCGGCTGCTGGGCACCCGAGTGCGCCTATCGTCCGGCCGGATGGTGGCAGCCGCTCCCGACCGCGCGCCGCACGCTGCGCACCGGCATCGAGGATCACCTGCGGTACGCGGGCTTCCGCTGGTTCGTCGTCGACGCGCACCTGCCGGATGCCGGCGAGGCGTGGGAGCTGTACGAGGGGATCGCGCGTCGCCGCACCACCGCCGCGCCCAGCCGCTCGCCGTATCGCGCGTACCAGGTCGGCGACGCGGTACGCGGGCATCCGGTGCACGTCGTGGTGCGCGACCCGCAGGCGACGGCCCAGGTGTGGAGCCGGCACGGCGGGTATCCGGGCGACGGGCGCTACCTGGAGTTCCACAAGATCCGCTACCCCGGCGGGCTCAAGCTCTGGCGCGTCACCGACAGCAGCGCCGACCTGGGCGACAAGCTGCCGTACGACGCGGATCGCGCCCAGGAGGCGGTGCGCCTGCACGCGACGCACTTCCGTGCGCTCCTCGATGCGACCGCCGCCGCGCGACAGCAGGGCGACGGTGCCGTGGTGGCGCCGTTCGACACCGAGCTCTTCGGCCACTGGTGGTTCGAGGGCGTGGACTTCCTCGATGCCGTGTACGCCGGGCTCGCCGGCGATCCGGTCGTGACGCCGACGACGGCCACGACCTGGCTCCGCGACGAGCCGCCGACCACCTCGGTGCGGATGGGTCCGGGCTCGTGGGGCGCCAACGGCGACTTCTCGAAGTGGCTCAATCCCGAGACCGAGTGGACGTGGGAACGACTCTGGCCGCTCGAGGAGCGGTTCTGGAACGCGGTCCCCTCGGCGCTCGCCCGCCCCGAGGTCGCGATGATCCTCGAGCAGGCCGCACGCGAGCTGCTGCTGGCGCAGGGATCGGACTGGCAGTTCATCATCTCGACCGGTGCCGCCGGCGACTACGCGACCAAGCGATTCGTCCAGCACTGCGAGGCCCTCGAGGCGCTGCTGCCGGCGCTCGAGCAGCCGCACCTCGATCCCGCGCCGTTCCGGGCGCGAGCCGCGGCGTTCTTCACGCAGGACGACTGCTTCACCGACCTCCTCGGGGCGCTGGCCGCGGCGTCCGACGTCGCCGTCGCGTGACCGCGATGCGCCAGCTCGTCGTCCACGGCCACTTCTACCAGCCGCCGCGCGAGGAGCCGTGGCTCGAGCTGGTGCGGCGCGAGCCGGCCGCGGCCCCGGACCACGACTGGAACGTGCGCATCAACCGCGAGTGCTACGCGACGCTCGCGAGGGTCCCGGTGCTCGATGCCGAGGACCGGCTGGTCCGCGTGCTCAATGCCTATGAGTGGGTCTCGTTCGACGTCGGACCGACGCTGTTCCGGTGGTTCGACGCGCACGACCCGGCGACCGGTGCGGCGTTCGTCGCCGGCGACCGTGCCTCGCGGGCACGCCTCGGGGTGGGCAACGCGATCGCGCAGCCGTACCATCACGTGATCCTGCCGCTGGCCTCGCGACGCGACAAGGTGACCGAGGTCCGCTGGGGCATCCGCGACTTCGAGCGACGCTTCGGTCGCTTCCCCGAGGGGATGTGGCTCCCCGAGACGGCGGTGGACCACGAGACGCTCGAGGTGCTGGCGCAGGAGGGGATTCGCTTCACCGTCCTCGCGCCGCACCAGGTGACCGGGGCGCCGGCGTGGGGACGACCCGGGCTGTGGCAGCGCGACGGCCGCGAGCTGGCGATCTTCGTCTACGACGGTGGGCTCGCGCACGACGTGGCGTTCAGCGACGCGCTGCGCGACGCCCGCCGCTGGCACGAGCGACTGACCGCGGGCCCGCTGGCCGAGGATGGCGGCCCGACGATCACCTCGCTCGCCACCGACGGCGAGACGTTCGGGCACCATCACCGGCACGGCGACTACGCGCTCGCCGCCCTGATCGATCGCGTCACCCGCAGCGACACGGCGCGGCTCACCAGCTACGGCGCGCTGCTCGCCGCGCATCCGCCGACCGACCCCATCACGCTCGTCGAGCGCACCGCGTGGAGCTGCACCCACGACCTGGGGCGCTGGACCCGCGATTGCGGCTGTCGGATGGATGGCAGCACCTCGCAGGCGTGGCGCACGCCGCTCCGCGAGGCGCTCGATGACCTGGCCCTCACGGTGCACGCGGCGGTGGAGGCGCACTGGCCGCTGGCGGCGGGCGACTGCTGGGCAGCACGGGATGCCGCCGGCCCCGACCTCGAGGAGGCCGCCGCCCTCCCGACCGCCGCGCGACGCCTGCTCGAGGCGGAGCGGCACGCGCTGGCGATGTTCACCTCGTGCGGCTGGTTCTTCGACGACATCGCGCGGATCGAGCCCCCGATCGTGCTGCGCCACGCGGCGCGCGCGATCGAGTGGCTGCCGCCGGGAATGCAGGAGGCGGTGCGCACCACCCTGCTCGCGCGGCTCGCCACGGCACGGAGCAACGACGCGACCAAGGGCAGCGGTGCCGATCTCTGGCATCGCGAAGTGGTCGTGGAGGCCGCCGGCACCGCGCGACTCGCCGCGGGGATCGCCGCGCTGCGCGACCTCTCGCCCGACGCCCTTGGGGAGCTGGCCCTTCCTGCGCACGACTGGGCGCTGGAGGGCGACGACGTCGTGACCACGCATCGACGCACCGGCGCGGCCGAGCGCTGGCGCGTCGAGACGGTGACGTGGGGCGTGCTGCCGGCGCGGATGCACGTCCGCTCGCGCGATGACGCCGCGCGCCCGGGGCTCGTCGTCACGCTCGACACCCTGCCCCGACCGGTGCGCGCGCTGCTGGCCGGCATCGCCTGGCCGATGGTCCTCGCCGCCGCGCTGCCCGAGGAGGACCAGGAGCGCGTGGGGGCCGGCCTCGTTGCCCCGGAGGCCGCCGTGTCGCAGGCCCTGGCCGGCGCGTGGGCCCTCGTGGCCCGTGATGGCCTCGATGCGGCCGGCGTCGTCGTCCACGCCGTGCTCGACCTGCTGGAGCTCGAGCATCGTGCGGCCGATGATGCCGCGCGCGTGGCGGCGTTCGAGGCGCTCGCCCCGCTGCCGCCATCGCCCCAGCGCGAGGGTCTGGCCACCCGCTTTCGCCTGGTGCTGCCGTGACGCGACGTCTCCTCGCGCTGTCGCTCCTCGGACTGGTCTCCGGCTGCGCGGTCCTGCAGCAGCTGGCCACGCGGTCGCCCACGCCGATGCGCGTGGCGACCTACAACATCCGGCACGGCGTCGGGATGGATGATGCCCTCCGGCTCGAGCGGACCGCCGCGACGCTTCGTGCGCTGGACGCCGACATCATCGGCCTGCAGGAGGTGGACAGCGTCGTCCGCCGCAGCAACGACGTCGACCAGGCGCGCCTGCTGGGCGACCTGCTCGGGATGCGGGCAAGCTTCGGCGCGTTCATGCCGTACCAGGGCGGGGCGTACGGGATGGCGATCCTGTCGCGCTGGCCGATCGTCCGGACCACGTCCCTGCGGCTCCCCGACGGGAACGAGCCGCGCATCGCGCTCGTGGCCGAGGTCGAGCGACCCGATGGCACGCGCCTGACCGTGGTGAACGTGCACTTCGACTGGGTGGAGAGCGATCGCTATCGCTACGCACAGGCGGAGGTCGTCCGGACGATGCTGGACACGCTCTCGACGCCGTGGCTGCTGCTCGGCGACTTCAACGACGAGCCCGGGTCGCGGACGCTCCGGCTGCTGACGCGCGCGGGCGACGAGGCCACGAAGCCGGACAGTGCCCGCTTCACCTTCCCCGCTGCCCCGGCGCCGACGAAGGAGATCGACTTCATCGTCGCGGGGCCGCGCGGCGGCTGGCGCGTGGGCGACGTCACGGTGGTCGCCGAGCGCCTCGCCTCGGATCACCGCCCGGTGGTCGCGACCCTCACGCCCGAGCGCTGAGGCTCACTCCGGCGCGGGGCGCCGCGGTGCGACGGCCGCGATCGCGACCCCCACCACGACGACCGTCACCGCCCCGATCACGTTGTGCCAGAGGAACGACACCTCCGGCAGGCCGAACGACACCGCCGCCACCGCCGACATCCCCGCGATCAGCCCGACGAATGCCGAGGCCGCTCCGGTGCGCGGCAGCATCGCCAGCAGGAAGACGCCGAGGATCGAGCCGTAGAAGAACGACCCGAAGCGGTTCACCACTTCGATCAGCGATCCAAGGTCGGCGGCATACGTCGCCACCACGCAGGCGAAGATGCCCCAGATCCCGGTCGACAGCTTCGAGACGCGGAGGAGGTGCGCCTCGTCGCCGTCGGGCCGCACCCAGCGCCGGTAGAAGTCGATCACCGTCGACGTCGAGAGCGAGTTCAACTCGGCCGCGATGCTCGACATCGCGGCGGCGATGACGCCGGCGAGGAAGATCCCGGCGAGCCCGAGCGGCAGCCAGTCGAGCACGAAGCGCGGGATGATGTAGTTCACGTCGCGCCCGGGGGAGCCGGTCACCGCCTCGGTGAGCGCCAGCGCCTCCGTGCGCACCGTGCCGACCGCGGCATCGGCGTCACGCAGCGCCGCGCGCGCCGTCGCGGCCGCCACGGCGTCGCCGGCGCGCTCGGCCCCGACGATCTGCTCGGCCGTCGCGATGCGCGCCTGGTGCGCCTCGGCGAAGCGCGCCTCCAGCGCCGCGAGGTCGGCCGCCCGTTCGGTCCGCACGGCGCGCTCGGTGGCCGGGTTGTAGAGCAGCGGCGGCGCCGTGAAGAGGTAGAAGACGTACACCAGCACGCCGACCAGCAGCACCAGCGCCTGCAGCGGGATCTTCCAGTAGGCGCTCATCAGCAGCGAGGTGCGCGCATCATCGACCGACTTGGCGGTGAGGTAGCGCTGCACCTGCGACTGGTCGGTGCCGAAGTACGACAGCATCAGGAAGGTGCCGCCGATGACGCCCGACCAGAAGGTGTAGGTCTTGGTGACGTCCCACGAGAAGTCGAAGACCTGCATCTTCCCCGTCGCGCCGGCGATCGCGAGCGCCTCCGTCGGGGCGACCGGGAGCTTCACGAGCAGCACCACGACGATCGCCAGCAGCGCCACCACGATCAGCACCATCTGCTTCACGTCGGCCCAGGTCACCGCCTGCACGCCGCCGACCATCGTGTAGAGCACGGTCGGGATCCCGATCAGCGCCACCGACCACGACACGTCCCAGCCGAAGATCGCCGAGAAGACGACGGCCGGCGCGGCGATGATGGTGCCGCACGACATCCCGCGCGAGAGGAGGAAGAGGAAGGCCGTGAGCGAGCGCGTCTTCGCGTCGAAGCGGCGCTCGAGGTACTCGTAGGCGGTGTAGACCTTGGCGCCGTGCAGGAACGGCACCAGCGTCACGCCGAGGATCACCATCGCGAGCGGCAGCCCGAAGTAGAACTGCACGAACTTCAGGCCGTCGGTGGCGCCCTGCCCCGTCGTGCCGATCATCGTCACGGCGGAGAGCTGCGTGGCCATCACCGAGAGGCCGACCGCCCACCACGGCAGCGAGCGGTTGGCGAGGAAGTACCCCTCGATGTTGCCGGTGTCCTTCGAGCGGCGCACCCCGTCCCAGATGACGTAGGTCAGGTAGCCGAGGATGATCGCCCAGTTCAGCGGATGCACGGACGGTCCCTACCGGGGGAAGGCGGCCTGGAGCCACCAGAGCAGGAGGAGCGTGCCGGCCTGGATGGCAAACACCCGCACCGCCGTCTGGCGGTAGCGGGTGCGTGCGTCCGGCGTCGGGGAGGCGATCATCCTCCCAATCTATCACGACGCGGGCTTGATCCCCCGCTCGGCCCAGAGGACCAGGTCGGAGATCCCGCCGATCATCTCCTCGCCCGTGAAGGTGCAGTGCCCGAAGCGGTTGTACTCGCGCTGGACGAGCAGCCCCTGACGGTTGGCCGCGCCGACCTTGGCCGCGAAGAGTCCCTGGTGGAACGCCGGCACGATCGGGTCGCGCGACGTGTGCAGGGTGATCGTCGGCATCTGGAGGTTGCCCGTGGGCGTGTAGACCCGCTCCACGAACGCCTGCGCGGCGGGGGTGCTGGTCACGCGCTCGGCCGAGGCATTGGCGACCTGGACCAGCTGTGCCGGGGCGGCGGCCGAGGTGTAGGTGACGTTCGCGTTGTCGATCGGCGAGGCGCCGTTGGTGCGGGCGAGGATGTCGGCGATCCCGGTGAAGTGGAAGCCGAGCGCCTGCACGGCCGAGTTCACGAGCTCGGTCGGGTTCGCGTACGGGAGCGGGGCCTGCGTGAACGAGGCGAGCGCACCGAGGGTGATCCCGGCCTGCTGGTTCGTGGTGAAGAGGTTCACCAGCTGCGGCGCCACCTGCGTCGCGAAGTTGGTCCCGGCCGGCACGCTGAGCACCGAGCCCGGGAGGACATCCGGGAAGAGCGCGTCGAAGAGCACGCGCACGTTGGCGATGTACTCGAGCTGCGGCTTCGAGCCGCCGAGGAGCCCGCACATCGGCATCGCGCCGGCGTAGTCCTCGGGGTGCTGCTCGGCGACCGCCTGCGTGATGATGCCGCCCAGCGAATGCCCGAACACGTAGGTGCGGGCCGGGGCCGCCATCTGCTCGGTGAAGATCGCCTTCATCTCGTGCGTGCGCGCGATGCCATCCTCGATGGCGTACCCGTTCTCGGAGTACGACGAGTAGGCGACGGCGTAGCCCTGCGCGTTCAGCGCCCGGCGCAGGTCATCGATGGCCGGGAGCGCGATCGGCAGCTTCGGGTCGACATAGCCGTGGGCGTACACCAGCAGGCGGCCATTCCAGTTGGCGGGCTGCGACAGGCGGAAGAGCGCGCCCGTCGCAGTCTTGCCGTCCACCACGGCGACATTGCCGGACTCCACCGTCCGAGTGATGTCGAGGGTGGTGGGGCCGGTCGGATCATCGTCGCAGGCGACCAGGGCGACAGCGAGCAGGGCCAGCAACGAACGCGCGGCGCGCAACTTCACGGGACAGCCTCCACGGGAGCGGGGGAACAGGTGGCCCGCGATGGCGCGGGGGGCGGAAAGGTGGAGCCCCCCGGTCCGCGACACCAGCCCTCCCCTCACCCGGGCCGCACCCGCGTCCCGCCGGGCTGGGTCAGCTCGACCCCGACCGAGAAATGCCGGTGCTCGCCGGGGCGCAGCGCCCCGACGCCGACGACGTGATGCGCGACCTCCTCGCCTCGCTCGTCGCGGATCGTGACCACCATCGTGTATTCCCAGGTCTCGTCCGCCGGTGGCACGAGGGTGCCCTCGACCCGCAGCGCCTCGGCCCGCGCGAGGGTGCGCTGCACGGTGGTCCCGCCGGCACGCAGGTGATGGCGGCACGACGGACAGACATCGGCGCTCTCGAGGATGACCGCGCGGCAATGCGGACAGGTGCGCGTCGCGCCGGGCGACCCCGGGCGCGCGGGGGTCGTCACGCGGCAGGCCCTTCGCCGCCACGCCGAGCGCCGGCCTCGTCCCAGCCGAACTCGACCCGACCGCGCATCCGCGCCCCCGATGCCACCGTGAACGTCGCCGCCGTGAGGTCGCCGACCAGCGTGCCACCCTGCTGCAGCTCGACGCGCTTGGCGCCTTCGATGTTCCCCTCGAGCTCGCCTGCGATCGTGATCGCCTCGGCGCGCACCGCCCCGGTGACCTTGGCGCCGGGCTCGATCGCGAGGTTTCCCTGCACGTTGAGGTCGCCCTTGAACTTGCCGGCGACCCGGAGCGAGCCGCGGCCGCTGATCGTCCCCTCGATGGTGAGGTCGGCCGCGAGGAGCGACTCGCCCCCGCGCGACGTCGGCGTCGGTGTCGGCGCCGGCGCCGGTGCGGGCGGCAGGTCTCGGGCGGCGGGCTGCGGCGCCGGGGTCGGCGTGGCGGGGGCGGACGAATCCTTCCAGATCGGCATCGGGCGCTCCGGGTGATGTGGGGTGGTCCTCCAACAGACTCCGCGGGAGACGATCCCGCAAGGCCATCGCACACCCGCGGCCCTACCGCCGCACCACCACCTCGAGCGGCACCCGCGCGATCACGCGGTAGGAGAGCTCCCACGGCGTCCCGAAGAATGCCTCGCCCGTGTCCTCGTCATCGATCCGATGGAAGCGCACCTCGGCGTCGAACGACACGCCGCCCTCGATCGGCACGCGTCGCAGGAAGCCGAGTTCGAGGTACTTCCGGCGCGAGCGATAGAAGTCGGGATCCTCGCCGGTGCTGTTGTAGTTGTTGTCGCCGGCATTGCCGACGAAGTCGCGCCCGCGCCACCAGATCCCGAAGAGCTCGCCGAATCCCCACGGCGAGACGGCGGCGCGCACGTAGGTGCCGCTCCCCTTCCCCGGACGGTCCGTCGGATAGTTCGGGTCGATGTGCCCGTTGCTCCACAGCCGGTAGACGGCGAACGACGTCGCGTGGAGCCGCGGCAGCGTGTCGCGCCACGTGAGGCCGAGCGCCGTGACGCGATTGTTGGAGACCGGCACGCCGGCGTCGAAGAGCTGGCCGCCGCGGTGGAACCAGAGATGCTGCGCCTCGACGCCGACGCCGCGCCCGAGCGCGCCGCGCGCGGTGAGGCCGAGCTCGAACTGTTCGCGCTGCGTCGGCGTGTTGAGCTTCTGCCAGTTCATCCACGCCTCGCCGCGGAAGCGCGACCGCGTCTCGACGTACTGCATCCCGTACTCGATCGGCGTGGTGAGCTCGCGCGTCGTCACCATCAGCGGCTCGAGCAGGCCGTGGCGCCGCTCGGTCTCCAGCGTGCCGAGCACGGCGAGCGAGTGCCGGGTCTGGTAGCGGAACGCGAGCACCGGCTTGATCGAGTCGACGAACGCCTCGCTCCCCGCGCGGCGATCGGCGAAGAACCCGAGCCGCACCGCCGTGCGCGTGCCCGGACGCGCGTCGAGCCACGAGGTGACCTGCGCGCCGAGGATCGTCTCGCCGGTGCGGTACGGGGTGAAGAATTCGGTGTTGTCGCCGTAGAGGACGGCGCGTGTCTGCCAGGTGATCGGGCGCTGGGCGCCGGCCTGGGCAGTGACGGCGAGCAGGGCGAGTGCGGTCCAGCGGGCGATCGGGCGGATCGGGGCCTCGCGGTCGGTCGGAACGGGTCCCGGCGGCTGGGTGCCCCCGGGGGGTCTGGGCACTATTTTAGTCCCCCATGACGACTTCGCGCACCGTGCGGGTCGGGCTGGTGCAGCAGCGGGTGACCGATTCCCCTGCCACCAATCTCGACCGCGCCATCGAGGGGATCCGTGCTGCCGCCGCCAAGGGCGCGCAGATCATCTGCCTGCAGGAGCTCTTCGGCTGGTACTACTTCTGCCAGCGCGAGGATCACGCGTTCTATGCGCTCGCCGAGGCGATTCCCGGCCCGTCGACCGAGCGGCTGCAGGGCGTGGCGAAGGAGCTGAACGTGGTCATCGTCGCGTCGCTCTTCGAGAAGCGCGCCGAGGGCCTCTACCACAACACCGCCGCGGTGATCGACGCCGACGGCGCGTACCTCGGCAAGTACCGGAAGATGCACATTCCGGACGACCCGCAGTTCTACGAGAAGTTCTACTTCACGCCCGGCGACCTCGGCTTCCGCACCTGGCAGACGAAGCACGGCAAGATCGGCGTGCTCATCTGCTGGGATCAGTGGTACCCGGAGGCGGCGCGCCTCACCGCGCTGAGCGGGGCCGAGATCCTCTTCTATCCGACCGCGATCGGCTGGCTGCCGCCCGAGAAGGCGGAGTACGGCGAGCGCCAGCAGGCGGCGTGGGAGACGATCCAGCGCTCGCACGCGGTGGCCAACGGCGTCTTCGTCTGCGCGGTGAACCGCACCGGCCTCGAGATCCTGCCGGACAGCGAGCCCGGCGCGCCGGGGATCGAGTTCTGGGGCGGCTCGTTCATCGCCGACCCGAACGGGCGCCTGCTGGCGAAGGCGGGGCAGGACGAGGAGATCCTCGTGGCGGAGTGCCAGCTCGGGCAGGTGGATGTCGTGCGCACCCACTGGCCGTTCCTCCGCGATCGCCGCATCGATGCGTACGGCGACATCACCAAGCGCTACCTTGACTGACGTGACACCTGCGTCGCAGGGATACCGGATGCCGGCGGAGTGGGCGCCGCATCGCGGGACCTGGCTCTCGTGGCCGCACCGGGAGTCGAGCTGGCCGGGGAACTTCGCCCCCGTGCCGCGCGTGATCGCCGAGATGGTGCGCCACCTCGCCCCGGGCGAGGAGGTGCACATCAACGTCGCCGACCAGGCGATGGAGGACGGCGCGCGCCGCGTGCTGCGCGAGGCCGCGGTGGCCGAGGACAACGTCTTCTTCCACCACTTCCCCACCAACGACGCGTGGTGCCGCGATCACGGGCCGATCTTCGTGCAGCGTGCCGCCCCGAACGGCGGCCGCGAGTCGCTGATCACCGACTGGGGCTACAACGCGTGGGGCGGGAAGTATCCGCCGTTCGACCTCGACGAGCAGATTCCGCGGCAGGTGGCCGAGCGCTTCGGCATCCCGCGCGTCGAGCCGGGGATGATCCTCGAGGGCGGCTCGATCGACGTGAACGGCCTCGGCACGCTGCTCACGACCGAGGCGTGCCTGCTCAACCCGAACCGCAACCCCGAGCTCACGCGCGAGGAGATCGAGGAGCGGCTCCGCGACTACCTCGGCGTCACGAAGATCCTCTGGCTCGGCGACGGGATCGTCGGCGACGACACCGACGGGCACATCGACGACATCACCCGCTTCACCGACGAGCGGACGATCGTCACCTGCATCGAGGACGACCCGCGCGACGAGAACTACGCGCCGCTCCGGCAGAACCTCGACCGCCTCGAGGCGATGACCGACCAGGACGGCCAGCCGTTCCGGATCGTCACCATCCCGATGCCGCGGGCGGTCGTCTACGACGGGCAGCGCCTCCCCGCCTCGTACGCCAATTTCTACATCGGCAACGAGGTGGTGCTCCTCCCCGCCTATGACCCGGAGCGGGACGAGATCGCCCGGGCGACGCTGCAGGAGCTCTTCCCGACCCGCCGGGTGGTGCCGATCGACTGCACCGAGCTGGTCTGGGGGCTCGGGGCGTTCCACTGCCTGACCCAGCAGTGGCCGAGGTGATCCCGGGGGCCTGACCCCCGTTGCAACCCTTTTCCGTCGGTCGCCGTCCTACCCCGCTGATGGCAGCCACCATGACCTTCGGCACGACCGGCGACGTCCCGGTCATCGATCTCGAGGCCTCGCTCGTCCGCGCCGCGATCCGCGGCGACGAACGGGCCTTCGAGCGCCTCTACCGACGCCACGTCGCGCGGATCCACTCGCTGGTGCGCCGGATGGTCGGCATCGACGCGGCCGACGACCTCGTGCAGGACATCTTCGTCCGCGCCTGGGACAAGCTGGCGTCCTTCCGCGGCGACGCGCAGTTCGGGACCTGGCTCCACCGCCTCGCGGTGAACGTCGTCCTCTCCAATCGTCGTCGGGTGAAGACCGAGCGGGCCTGGTTCAGCGACGAGGCCCCGGCCGACGACGTGATCGGCGCGCGGCAGGTGAGCCCCGGCATCACGATGGATCTCGACGCCGCGATCGCCCGGCTCCCCGAGGGGGCGCGCCAGGTCTTCCTGCTGCACGATGTCGAGGGATGGACCCACGAGGAGATCGCCGAGCGGATGGGACTCGTCCCGGGGACCTCGAAGTCGCAACTGTCGCGCGCCCGCGCCGCACTCCGGAGGATGCTCGATGGCTACTGACCACGACCCGATCGATCCCGCGCTCCGCGACGCGATCGCGACGCTCGAGGACCGCGAGCCTGCGACCGATCTCTGGCCCGGCATCTCGGCCCGCCTCGCGCCGCGCGGCCGCACCATCGCCCTCCGCTGGCCGGTGGCCGCGGCGGCGGCCGTGGTGCTGGTCGCCGCGGCCGTGGGGCTCACGCGCTGGACCGCGACGACCGGCGGGGTGGCCGTGGATGTCGTCGCATCGGCCGACGCCACCACCGACGCAATGCCGGAGGCGCCAAGCTTCGCCGCCGGGATGAGCGAGGCCGAGACCGCGCTCGACGCGGCGATCGCGCGCCTCGAGACGGCCGTGGCGGAAGCGCGCCCGTTCCTCGATGCGCGGACGGAAGCCGGCCTCGACACCGCCCTCGCCTCGCTCGACGCGGCGCTGGCCGAGGCCGCGGCAGCGATCGACTCGATGCCGAACGACTACGATGCCTACCGGCTGCGCACCGCGCTGCTCAAGCGGAAGCTCAAGGTGCTCGAGTCGGTGGCGGCGGTCGGGGCGGAGAGCTAGCTCACGCGAACCTCGGCGGGCGGCGGCGGTGCACCGCGCTCGCCGCCTGCCACTCGGCGGCGACACGGAGCGCCAGCTCCTCCTTCCAGAGCCCGCCGATCACCGTCATCGTCTGCGGCGCGTCGTTGGTGCCGAACCCGACCGGCACCACCACCGCCGGATGGCCCGAGAGATTCGTCGAGACCAGCACGTTGCCCGCGTAGGGCGGCGTGATCACCACATCCACCGTCCGGAACATCGCGTCGAGCCGCTGCATCAGCAGGGTGCGCACCCGGTTGGCCTGCAGGTACTCGACCGCCGGGACAAAACGGGCCGCGCGGAAGGTGTTCGGCCACGCGTTCGCCGTCTGCTGCACCATCCGATCATCGAGGTTGTCGCGCGTGATGGCGTCGAACGCCGCCGCGCCCTCGACGCCGATGATGAGGTTGAGCGGCGCGGCCGGCAGGTCCTCGGGCCACGCGACCGTCGTGAACGTGGCCCCGCGCGCGCGGAGCGCCTCGAGCACGGGCTTGATCGGCCCCGCGGCGTTGGCCCCGCCCTCGGCGAGTGCCGCGTGGATCCCGATGCGAATGCTGGCGAGCGGGCGCGTCGCGTCGTAGCCGAACGCCACGGTGCGCGCCGTCGGGTCGCGCGGATCGGCCCCGTGGATCGTGTCGAAGACCAGCGCCAGATCCTCGGCCGTGCGCGCGATCGGCCCGAGCTTGTCCATCGTCCACGAGAGCGCCATCGCGCCGTGCCTCGACACGCGACCGAACGTTGGCCGGAGGCCGCTCACGCCGCAGCGCGTGCACGGTGAGACGATCGACCCCAGCGTCTCGCTCCCGATCGCAAACGGCAGCAGCCCCGCCGACACCGCCGAGGCGGAGCCAGCCGACGAGCCGCTCGACCCCTGGTCGAGATTCCACGGATTGCGCGTCCGCCCGCCGTACCAGACGTCGCCCATCGCGAACTCGCCGAGGGTGAGCTTCGCGACCAGTACCGCGCCGGCCGCATCGAGCCGCTCGACCACCGTGGCCGTTTCGGAGAGGACACGGTCCTTGTAGAGCGGCGACCCCCACGTCGTCGGGGCGCCGGGCACGCTGAGCAGATCCTTCGCACCCCACGGAATCCCGTGCAGCGGGCCACGCCACGTCCCCGCCCGCGCCTCGGTATCGAGCAGGTCGGCCTGGGCCAGCGCCCGCTCGCGCAGCAGCGCCGTCACGCAGAGGAGGTCGCGGTCGGCGGCCTCGAGGCGGGCGAGCGTGCGCTCCGTGAGCTGGCGCACCGTGACGCGCTTCGCGCGGAGCAGCGCCCCCAGCTCGGCGACGGTGGCGAAGCCCCAGTCGGCGTCCGTCGTCGGCGCCGCCGGATTCACGGCCGGCAGCTTCACGCCCCGCGTCGGCAGCGGCTCGGCCAGGACCCCCGGCACCTCCGGGGTGAAGGCGACCGCGGGCACCACATCGTTGGGGAGCGGGACCTGCCGGATCGCCCCGAAGGTGGTGAGCGCCTGCTCGAGACTCGGGAGGACCATCGTCCGCTCGGCCTCCGTGAGCGGGAGCCCCATCACCGACTCGGCGCCGGCCACCTGCTCGGCGGTGAGCTTGAGCAGCACGGCCGCGTCGGCGGTGTCGGCTGTCCCGGCCGCGTCGGCCCAGACCTGCTCGGTGAGGAGCGCGGGCAGGCCGAGGGCGGCCCCCACGGCGAGGAAGCGGCGGCGATCAAGCGCGGTCATCGGGGGACTCCGAACGGGGGGATGCAACCCTCTGGAACGTGGCGGCGTCTGATGGGACGTTCAGTGAAGTATGGCCGATACCCCACACGAAGCTTCAAGGAGCCACCGGATGCGCACCCTGTCCACCCTCGCCCTCGCGGCCCTGGTCGCGGCCCCCGCCGCCGCCCAGCAGACTCGCTTCACCCGGGAGATGGCCGCGGGCGACAAGCTCGAGCTCGCGAACATCAATGGGGCCGTCACCGTGCGGGCCGCAACCGGCCGCACCGCCGAGATCGTTGTCACGAAAGACGTGAAGTCCGGCGACGGCAACCTCGTGAAGGCGATCATGGAAGAGGAGCGCGGCGTGGTCCGGGTCTGCACCATCTACCTCACCAAGGACCCGAACCGCTCGACCTGCGAGGGCGACAATTCGATCCCCTATCGCCGCGGCGAGAAGAACTCGTTCCAGGTCACGATGACCTACGAGGTGCGGCTCCCCGAGGGCGTGCAGCTCGAGGCGGCCACGGTGAACGGCAACGTCAGCGTGAACGGTGCCACGGCCGAGTCGGAGGTCGCGACGGTCAACGGCGACATCCTGTTCGACGGCGCGTCGGCCTCGGAGCTCAGCACCGTGAACGGCACGATCACCGCGAACCTGACGAAGGCGCTCCGCGGCGACCTCGAGATCAGCACGGTGAACGGGAACATCCAGCTCGCGATCCCGGGCTCGGCCGATGCCGACCTCAGCGGCGACACGGTGAACGGCAAGATCGACAGCGCGATCCCCGTGACGATCGAGGGGAAGTGGGGCCCGAAGAGCTTCACCGGGCGCCTCGGCCGCGGCGGGCCGGACATCGAGATGGCCACGGTGAACGGGAATATCGTGATCAAGAAGCTGTGATGAGTCGGGAGTCGTGAGTCGTGGGTCGTGGGAACACCAAGGCCGACATCTCAATGGGGTGCCGGCCTTCGTGTTCTCACGACTCACGACTCCCGACTACTTTCTCGACATGACCTCCCTCTTCACCCCCGACGGCATCGCCGAGTGGCAACGGCACCTCAATGACTCCCCGGCCTTCCGCGAGGCGGCCGGGGATTGGCGCGGGACGCTGCTGCTGGTCGAGGACGACGACGGCGCGCGTCGCGAGACCTACTTGGAAGTGGCCTCGGGACGATGCCCCGTGGCGCGCGTGGCGACGGTCGACGATGCGGCGAATGCGGAGTTCGTGCTGGCGGCATCACCCACCACCTGGGCCGACCTGATCGCCGCGCGCAGCACCCCGATCACGGCGGCGTTCACCGGTCGGCTCCGGCTGGTGCGCGGCGACCTCCTCCGCCTCGCGCCGCACGCCAAGGCGGCGGCGGCGCTGCTGTCGGCGGCGGCGTAGCGGCTACTCCAAAATGTAGAGCACCCGCTCGGCCACGACCTCCCACCCATCCGAATCCCGTTTGAGGTAATAGTCCGCGGTGGAGAGCATCGAGCCAACCGGACCCAGACTTACGAAGAGCACGCGGACCACGATGTCCGCTGATCGGCCGGCCAAGCGTCCAGCTCCCCGCCACTCGGGGACTCGTCTCTCAGGGACCGGTCGAGGGTATCCC
>DASTAN010000168.1:0-6434 GCA_035712665.1 Gemmatimonadales bacterium | reverse complement strand
AAGCCGATCCGCGAGGTGCCGCTGCACCCCGACTGCAGCCGGAGGACGTCGTTCGAGTGGAACGGCCCCGTCACCGACTCGCCGCAGCCGTACACAGCCGACCCGCTCCAGTCGTTGATCGCGACCGCGAACTTAGACCAGGAATCCTGCGTCATCAGCAGTCGCCGGGCGGCCACCGCGCCGCGGCGATCGCGGATCACCGAGAGCGCGCTCGCGAAGTTGCTGCCGTACTGCCCCGCGGTGGCTGCACCGCCCGTGCGCCCGCCCGTGCGCCCCACGTAGAGCGAGCGGGTCATGCCGGGGATGACGCCGCCGTCGGCGTCGAGCACGGGCGCGTTCGTCTCCAGCGTGGTGAAGCCGTTGGCCGGCAGGAGCGAATCGAAGATGCCGTGGTTGAGCGAGTCGCGCGCCAGCTCGAGGCCGCCGTTCGCGGCCGCCTGCAGCGCGACCTCGCGCGCACCGAAGCGCGTGGTCAGCCGCGCACCGGACGAGAGCATCACGGCACCGAGCGCCATCGCGGCGATGGCCAGCGACAGCAGCAGCGTGAGGACCAGGGCCACGCCGCGGCGCGACGCGTCGTGCGGCGGGGCGGGGGGATGGGGGATCATCGCAGGCTCCGGCCTAGGGGGCGACGCTGGTGGTGATGGCGGCAGTCGTGATGCTCGAGAAGCTCGGCGTGCAGTCCTGTGCCGCCACCCCGAAGACGTAGGCGGTGCCGGGCGTGTTGCCGGAGATCTCGCTGGTGTATTCGGTGGCGCCGCTCTCGCTGCGGACGATCAGCAGCGGCTCGGCCCAGGCCGGCTGTGCCGCGAGCCGTCGCCAGACGACGTATTGGCGCACGTCCTGCTCGCCGCTGGCCTGGTCGGTCGAGGCGCCCCACGCGAGCCAGACACGGCCGGAGCCGGGGATCGAGTCGGTGACCGTGAAGCCGCCCGGTGCGATCGGAGCGCGCCCGCAGACCGTCGGTGCCGGAAGGCCGTTGTTCGGGGTCTCGATCGTGGTGCTCACGTCGCGGAAGCGCTCCTCGGCTCCCGTGCGCCCGTTGGTGAGCCGCAGGTGCATCCGCACGGCGCGCACCGAGTCCGGGCGGACGTAGCTTGCCGAGTCGGCGGCCGAGAGCCCGGCCACCAGCGGACGACGGATCAGCGGGAGCAGCGTGCCCGACGCGGTGATGAGCGTGTCGCCCGTCACCAGCGTGCGGTGCATCAGGTACTCGAGGAACGGCCGGCCGTTCGGGTGCGGCAGGATGTTGCGCGCCAGAATCTCGCTGGTGCCGTTGTTGACGCGCTGCCAGAGGATCCAGTCGTCACCACGCGGCGTGTCCGTGTCGAGCGCGAACCAGAGGATGTAGGTCTCGGCGGGCGAGGGGGCGCCGTTGCCCAGGCGGAAGGTGATCGCGGGGTAGCTGTAGCCCGGCGACGAGGCGGGAATCGTCGTGGCCTGCGCGACATCCCACGCCTGCGTCTCGGCGAGCGGCGCATCGGCGTTCCAGTAGGCCGCCCAGCGCATGTCGACGGTGTCGCGCTCGACATAGTCGGTGTTGAAGGCGAGCACCCGGTCGGCGCCGTAGACCAGCATCGGCTGCTCGCCGACGACGCCGGCGCCCATCGTGCGGATGGTGCGTTCGCTCAGCTCGATCGCATTGCGCGCGTTCTGGAGCAGGTCATAGCGGTCGGTGTTCGCGCGGAGCGCCGAGCCCTGCGAGCGAAAGAGGGACCATGCGGCCCCGGTGACCGCGACGACCATCGTCATCGCGATCAGCAGCTCGATCATCGTGAAGCCGCCACGAGGGCGGGCGGGGCGAAGCATCGGCATCAGGGGCTCGCGATGACGGCGGTGACGGCGACGGTGTCGCGCATGATCGGATCGCTCACGCGGACGGTGACGGTGGTGCGGTCGCGTCGCGCGCCGGCGACCCCCGAGGTGTCGCGCACCACGGCGGTGACCCGGCGCATCCGTGGGTAGCCGGGGAAGCCGGTGGTGTCGGCCCCGCTGCCGCTGCCGTAGAGCGTCACCAGCCGGGGATAGCGGGGGTCGGCGCGCATCAGTTCCAGTCGATCGGCTGCGACGCTGCTCGCGATGAGCCGCACGGTCGAGTCGGTCATCGACCGCGAGAAGTTGCCGGCGAACGCCGCAAGGGAGGTCGCCACGACCGCCAGGATCACGATGGCGATCAGGATCTCGATGAGGGAGAAGCCGCCTCGGCGCATCACGTCCTCCGTTGCCAGCTGCCGGTGCCGTGGGTGTACCAGACCGCGCGGCCAGTCCCGCGGGCGATCGTGACCGCGCGGGCGTACCGACCGGGGGCATCCGCGACCGGCGGGGCGATGTAGACCGCGCCGGCCCGGGAGGCGGAGCCGTCGCGGCGGAATGCAAGGGTCGTCAGTTCCGAGCCGTCGGCGGGCGCGGGGAGTGTGGCGGCGGAGCCACGCCCGAAGCGGTAGCCGTGCTCCAACGGGACCCGTCGCACGCGCTCACCACTGTCCACCGTACCATCGTTGTCGGCGTCCTCGTGGATCTGCAGCACACCGTCCGTGGCGGTCACGCGCACGTCGAGCTGCAGCGACACGGCAAGCCGTTGAGCCTGCGCGAGTTCGGCCAGGACACCGCGCGACACGGCATCGGCGCGATAGCGCTGCCAGTCCAGGCGCGTGGCGGCGATGCCGAGCAGGATGCCGAGGACCACGACGACCATCAGCATCTCGATGAGCGTGAAGCCCTGGCACCGGCGGGGTGCGGCCCGGAAAATCATTGATTGGTAGCGCATATGGGAGCCAGCTATCACAGCAAGAGGTCTGCCAGCACCGCCGCTGGAGGCCGCGAGTGGTTACTTTTGCCCCATCGCGGCGCGCAGCGCACCTGACCTGAACCTCAAGCATCGACCATGGCCGACCAGACCTTGATGGACAAGCTCGTTTCCCTCGCCAAGCGGCGCGGTTTCGTCTTCCAGTCCTCCGAGGTCTACGGGGGCCTGGGGTCGGTTTGGGACTACGGCCCGCTCGGGGTCGAGCTCAAGAAGAACATCAAGGAGCGCTGGTGGCGCGCGATGGTGCATCACCGCGATGACGTCGAGGGGCTCGACGCCGCGATCCTGATGCACCCCCGCACGTGGGAAGCCTCGGGACACGTCTCCGGCTTCACGGACCCGCTGGTCGACTGCCGCACCTGCAAGGCGCGCTTCCGTGCCGACAAGCTGGCCGACGCGCGCTGCCCGCAGAAGCCGAGCAAGGGTCCCGGCGAGCACACGGCGTGCGACCTCACCGAGCCGCGCCTCTTCAACCTGATGTTCAAGACGTTCATGGGCCCGGTCGAGGAGCAGGCGGCCGTCGTCTACCTGCGTCCCGAGACGGCGCAGGGGATCTACGTCAACTACCTGAACGTCCTGAATTCGTCGCGCCAGAAGGTGCCGTTCGGCATCGCCCAGATCGGCAAGGCATTCCGGAACGAGATCACGCCGGGCAACTTCATCTTCCGCACCCGCGAGTTCGAGCAGATGGAGATGCAGTTCTTCGTCGCCCCCGGGAGCGACGAGGAGTGGTTCGAGCGGTGGCGCGGCCTCCGGATGGCGTGGCACCACGCGCTCGGCCTGGCGCCGTCGAAGCTCCGCTGGCACGAGCACGGCCCGGGCGAACTCGCCCACTACGCCAAGGCCGCCTACGACATCGAGTACGAGTTCCCGTTCGGCTGGCAGGAGATCGAGGGCGTGCACAACCGCACCGACTTCGACCTCGGCCGTCACCAGGAATACTCCGGCAAGAAGCTCGAGTACTTCGACCAGGGCTCCGGCGCGCGCTACCTGCCGTACGTCGTCGAGACCTCGGCCGGCGCCGACCGCGTGACGCTCACCGTGCTGGTCGACGCCTACCGCGAGGAGGAGGTCGAGGGCGAGCTGCGCGTCGTGCTCGGTTTCCATCCCGGCGTGGCGCCGCTCAAGGCCGCCGTGCTCCCGCTCACGAAGAAGGACGGCCTCCCCGAGGTCGCGCTCGAGTTGTACCACGACCTCCGCAAGCGCACCAACGTCTTCTACGACGACGCGGGTGCGATCGGCCGCCGCTACCGCCGGATGGACGAGGTCGGCACGCCGTGGTGCTTCACGATCGATCACGACACGCTCACCGACCGCACGGTGACGGTGCGCCACCGCGACTCGATGGCGCAGGAGCGGATCGGGCTCGATCACGTGGCAAGCTGGATCCGCGACCAGCTCGACGCGGCGGACTGAGATGAGCAAGCACGGGCGCACGCTCAGCAGCGGCCACGCGCTGCACCCCGCCACCCTGATGATGAGCTACGGGTACGACCCGGCGCTCTCGGAGGGGGCGATCAAGTGCCCGATCTTCCAGACCTCGACCTTCGTGTTCGAGTCGGCCGAGGACGGCAAGCGGTTCTTCGAGGTCGCGTACGGGCTGCGGACGCCCGACGAGGGCGAGGTGCCCGGGCTCATCTACTCGCGCCTCAACAACCCGGACCTCGAGATCCTCGAGGACCGGCTTGCCCTCTGGGACGGCGCCGAGTCATGCGCGACCTTCGCCAGCGGCATGGCGGCGGTCACCACGTCGCTGCTGGCGTACGTGCGCCCGGGCGACGTGGTGCTCTACACCGCGCCGATCTACGGCGGCACCGACCACTTCCTGCGGCAGGTGATGCCGACCTTCGGCGTCGAGGCGATCGGCATCGCGGCCGGCTCCGACCTCCTCGCCGAGGAGGCCGCGCTCCGGGCCCGCATCGGTGACCGTCCGGTCGGGGCGCTGCTCCTCGAGACCCCGGCCAACCCGACCAACGCGCTCGTCGACATCCGCGCGGCGGTGGCCCTCGCCCGGCGCTTCGACCGCGCCGATCGCCGCGTGCCGGTGATGGTGGACAACACCTTCCTCGGCCCCGTCTTCCAGCAGCCCCTCGCGCACGGCGCCGACATCGTCCTCTACTCCGCGACGAAGTTCATCGGCGGGCACAGCGATGTGATCGCCGGTGCCGCGCTGGGCTCGCGCGAGGCGATGGCGCCGATCCGCGGACTCCGCACCTTCCTCGGTTCGATGGCGTCGCCGTGGACCGGCTGGCTGCTGATGCGCTCGCTCGAGACCCTCGAGCTCCGGATGCAGCGCGCGGCCGAAAACGCGGGGCACGTGGCGCGCTTCCTGGCGGGGCATCCCAAGGTCAAGCAGGTCCACTGGCTCGGGATGCTGGCGGCCGACGATCCGGCGCGCGCGGTCTACGAGCGCCAGTGCAGCGGCCCCGGCTCGCTGATCGCCTTCGAGGTGCACGGCGGCGAGGCCGAGGCGTTCCGGTTCCTCAATGCGCTGGAACTCGTGCGCCTCGCGGTCTCGCTGGGCGGCACCGAGTCGCTGGCCGAGCATCCCGCCACGATGACGCACGCCGACGTGCCGCCGCACGCACAGCGTGCGTTCGGGATCACGCCGGCGCTGGTGCGGATCTCCGTTGGCGTCGAACGCCCCGAGGATCTCGTGGCTGATCTCGCCCGGGCGCTGGACGCGGTCTAGCACGCGATGCGGGCCGACGCGTTCGAGGCGATGGTCCGGCGGATGTGCGCCGACGTGCCGCGCGAGTACTTCGATGGCGTGACGGAGGTCACCGTCTCGCCGCGCGCGCTGCCGCATCCGATTCGCGCCGAGATCTACACGCTCGGCGAATGCATCCCGCTGCCGCTCGAGGGCGAGGGACCCGAGGCGATCCAGAGTCGCGTCGTCCTGTACCACGGGTCGTTCCGCGCGCTGGCGGAGCTCGATCCCGACTTCGACTGGGAAGGCGAGGCGTGGGAGACGCTGACCCACGAGCTGCGCCACCACGTCGAGTGGCGCGCCCGCCGCGATGACCTGGAGGCGTTCGATCGGGCGGCCGAGGAGAACTTCAAGCGCCTCGACGGCGAGCCGTTCGATCCGCTCTTCTTCCTCGACGGCGACGCGCCGGTGCCGGGCGTGCACCAGGTCGACGACGACTGGTTCATCGATCATCTCGTCCGGTCGGTCCCGTCCGAGGTGCGCTTCATCTGGCACGGCAGGCACTATGCGGCCGCCGTGCCTGCCGGCGCGACCCTGCCGGCCTATCTTGTGGTGGATGGGGTGAGCGAGCCGCCGCCGGGCGACCTGGTGCTCGTGCTGCGCCGCCGCCCGCGCGTGCTTGACCTGTTCCGCACGGTGACCGTGTTCCAGGACGCGGTCACCGCCATCGAGGTGGAGGAGGCGCTGCGGTGAAGATGCGTGCGACGCTGCCGGTGCTGCTGGCGCTGGTCGGGGCAGGACGTGCCTCGGCCCAGGGCTACCTCGTCGGCGTGACGAGCGAGAGCGGCGATCGGGTGACGTGGCTCAGGCCCCAGGCGAGCGGCGGGCTCGTCGTGGACCGCGTGGTCCCGATCGACCCGCGCCCGCCCGAGATCGACGGGCCGCACAACCTCACCGTCGCCCCCGACCACAAGAGCT
>DASTAN010000167.1:0-15482 GCA_035712665.1 Gemmatimonadales bacterium | reverse complement strand
CGGCAGCGGCACCGGCCGCTCCGGGTCACGGATCGCCGGCGTCAATTCCACGAGCTCGAAGACCCGCTCCGCTGCGCCGACCGCCTCCTGATACGCCGAGAAGAACGTCGCCAGCGCGCCGATCGCGGCCGCGATGCTCACGGTGTAGAGCAGGAACGACACGAGCGATCCCGGCGTCAGTTCGCCCGCCAGCACCAGCCGGCCGCCCATCCAGAGCACCGCCGTCACGCCGGCGAAGGTGGTGAAGGTGATCATCCCGAAGAACGACGCCCGCACGCGCGCCCGATGCAGCGCCGCTCGCACCACCGAGGCGATCCGGTCGCCGTAGCGCTCGGCCTCGCGCCCTTCCTGCGCGAACCCCTGCACCACGCGGATCTGCGAGAACGCCTCCTCGGCCGTCGCGGTCGCTTCGGCGAGCTCGTCCTGCACGCCGGTGGTCATCCGCTTGAGCCGCTTGCCGAAGACCATCGCCGAGCCGACGACGAGCGGCACCACGGCGAGGGCGGTGAGGACCAGCGTCGGCTGGATCCAGAAGAGGATGATGATGCCGCCGACCAGCGACAGCACCTGCCGAGCGAACTCCGCGACCTGGTGGCTCAGCAGTCCCTGCAGCAGCCCCACGTCGGCGGTGAGGCGCGAGGTGAGCTCGCCGGTGCGGCGGTCGGCGAAGAACCCCGGCGGCAGCGCCAGGAGCCGCTCGAAGAGCTCGCGGCGGAGCCCTGCGACCGCGCGCTCGCCGGTCGCCGCGAGCCAGTAGGTCTGGATGTAGTTGAGGACCGCCGTCGTCGCGAAGATCGCCAGCAGCCCGAGGGCGATGCGATCGAGCCCCGCGCGATCGCCCTCGACGAAGGCGGCATCGAGGAGGTAGCGGACGACGAGCGGGAAGGCGAGGGCGAGGAGCGACGAGAGGACGAGCGTCGTGCCGGCGATGACGAGGCCGGCGCGATGGGGACGGATCCGGGGCCACAGCCGCAGCAGCGGCCCCGGGGACGGCGGTCGTCGCGTCAGGTCAGTGCCCCGTGTGGTCCGTGGAAGTGCCGGTGCCGGCGGTGCCTTCGAGCGGCACCAGCTCGCCCGGCGTATCGAGGATCAGGTGCTGCGACGGCGGCGGCACCGGCTGGCCGAACGGCACCCAGCGGTCGACGGCCATCGCGACGAAGAGCAGCGCGAGGTACGACAGCGAGTACTTGTAGAGCTTCCACGTGGTGGGGCTCACGCCCTCCTCGCGGAGGATCGCCCAGCAGAGCTGCAGGAAGCGTGCGCCAAGCAGTGTCGCCGCGACGCCGTAGAAGACGCCCGACACACCGATGATTGCCGGCATCACCGTGAGCGGCACCAGCATCAGCGTGTAGAGCAGCATCTGCCGCTTCGTCTCGGGGACGCCGTGGACGTTCGGCATCATCGGGATGCCGGCGTTGCCGTAGTCGCGCTGCTTGTTGAGCGCGAGCGCCCAGAAGTGGGGCGGGGTCCAGTAGAAGACGATCGCGAAGAGATAGATCGCGCCGAGGTCGACGGAGCCGGTCATCGCCGCCCAGCCGACCAGCGGCGGGAAGGCGCCGGCCGCGCCGCCGATCACGATGTTCTGCGGGCTCGAGCGCTTGAGCCACATCGTGTAGATCAGCACGTAGAACAGGAGCCCGCCGAGCGCGAGCCACGCCGCCAGCGGGTTGACCATCTCCCAGAAGATCAGGAAGGCGATCGCCCCGAGGCCGATGCCGAACAGGAGGGCGGCGGCCGGGGTGATCCGGCCCGACGGGATCGGGCGGAGCCGGGTGCGCGACATCTTGTCGTCGATGTCCCGGTCGAACCACATGTTGATCGCGTTGGCGCCGCCGGCCATCAGGTAGCCGGCGAGGGTGACCCACCCGACCAGCGCCCAGCTCGGCAGTCCGGCCGGGGTGATGAACATCGGGGCGATCGTGGTCACCAGCAGCAACGAGATGATCCGCGGCTTGGTGAGCGTCACCAGGTCGGCGAGGAGGGACGGCGCGGCGACCGCGGTCGCATCAGCCCGGACGGCATCGGACATCTATCGGTACCTCTCGGCGCCTGCCCCTAGGAAGCGACGCCCTTTGGTGTCAACTTGTCAGCACGGAAAGCTAGTCCCCTCCCTCCGGAGCCTCAATGTCCGACAGCACCACCGAGCGGCTGCCCCGCACCCTGGGCCTCTGGTCCGCCGTGGCGATTCTCGTGGGGATCACCATCGGCAGCGGCATCTTCCGCGTCCCGGCCCGGATTGCCGAATCGCTGGGCGATCCGAGCGCCTTCCTGCTGGTCTGGGTGGTGGGCGGGGTGATCACCCTGACGGGGGCGCTGGCGATCGCGGAGCTGGCGGCGATGTTCCCGCGGAGCGGCGGGATCCTGCCGTACCTCCACGAGGCGTGGGGGCCGTTTCCCGCGTTCCTGGCGGGGTGGGCCGAGCTCACGGTGATCCGCGCCTCGGCGGCCGGCGGGATCGCGACGATCTTCGCTGAATATCTGGGGCGGTTCGTCGAGCTGTCGCCGATGGAGACCCGCTATGTCGCGGCCGGGCTGATCGTGGCGGTGGCGGCGCTCAACTGGGTCGGGGTCAACGCCGCCGCCCGGCTGATGAACGTGACCACCATCCTCAAGTACGGCGCCCTGATGGGGATCGTCCTCTTCGCCTTCGGCACCGGGACCGGCGAGGCGGCCAATTTTCGGGGCAGCGAGGCGGTGGCGGCGGTCGGGCTGTCGGCCTTCTTCACGGCGCTGATCCCGGTGATGTGGACCTACGACGGCTGGTCGAACCTCGCGGCGATCGGCGGTGAGGTGAAGGATCCGGGGCGGACGATGCCGAAGGCGCTGCTGCTCGGGACGGCGGCGATCGTGGTGATCTACCTCCTGATCAATGCGGCCTACCTCTACCTGGTTCCGAT
Source organism: Gemmatimonadales bacterium (assembly GCA_035712665.1). Lineage (GTDB taxonomy): Bacteria > Gemmatimonadota > Gemmatimonadetes > Gemmatimonadales > GWC2-71-9 > Palsa-1233. Next base: position 12,585 of record DASTAN010000167.1, on the reverse strand, counting down.
CGGCGAGATGCCAACGGTCCCGCTGGTGGCGGCGACGGCGGCGGAGCGGATCCCACTCTTTGGCGCGGCCGGGGCGGCGATCGTGAGCGGCATCGTGATGCTCTCGTGCCTCGGCAGCACGCACGGGTCGATCATGACCGGTCCGCGGATCTGGTTCGCGATGGCGGACCGGGGCCTCTTCTTCAAGGGGCTCGCGCGAGTCTCGCCGAAGTACCAGACGCCGTCCACGGCGATCTGGGCGGCCGCGACGGTGAGCGTCATCTATGTGCTGCAGAACGACTTCGGGGCGCTGGCCGACAAGTTCGTGATCGGGTCGTGGCCGTTCTACGCCCTCGCGGTGCTGGGGGTCTACCGGCTCCGGGCCCGGCGGCCCGACGCCGAGCGGCCGTACCGGACGTGGGGGTACCCGGTGACGCCGGCGATCTTCCTGCTCGCGTCGATCGCGATGATGTGGAACGCGGTGGCGACCGACCGGAGCGGGACGCTGGTGACGTTCGGGGTCATCGGGTCGGGGGTGCCGGCGTATTTCCTGTTCATGTGGTGGAAGAACCGGGGTGAGGGGTAAGGAGTAAGGGGTAAGGGGGGTCGGGTTTCCAAGTGAAACACCCCCTCACCCCTCACCTCTCACCCCTCACCTCTCACCCCTCACCGCCCATTCACTGTTCACTGTGGTTCCCTCCCGTGACCAATCCGTGACCTCGGGCGACGATCTTTTCCCCGCTCCGGTGTACTTGCTTGCGCCGGTGGGCGTCGGACACGACATTAGTGCCGCCGCCTGTGGCTTCGGACGGGCCTTCGGGGCCGTCCGCCGTGGCTGGCTTCCTTTCCTTTCCCTCGACCCGAGGAGCAGCAATGCAGCGTTTCTGGCGTCTGGCGCTTGCCGCGTCCATCGCTCTGGTTGGTGTGCTCGTGCGTCCGGCTGATGCCGCGGCGCAGGGCATCACCACCGGCGCGATCGGCGGCACGGTGACCGACTCGGCTGGGGCCCCGATTGCCGGGGCTACCATCCGCGTGACCAACCCGGCGACCGGCTTCGTCCGCGTCGCGACCACCCGCGAGAACGGCCGCTACATCGTCGCCGGTCTCGAGATCGCGACCTACCGCGTGGCGGCGGCCGCGATCGGCTACGGGCCGCTCGCGAAGGAGAACATCCGCGTCCAGCTCACGCAGACGGCGCGCGCCGACTTCGTGATGGCGCGCCAGGCCGTGCAGCTCCAGGAGCTCGTGGTGTCGGGGCAGCAGTCGGTCGACTTCGCGCCGACCCGCACCGGCGCGCAGACGGTGGTCTCGGACTCGCTGGTCCGCCGCCTCCCGACGCTGAACCGCCAGCTGCAGGACTTCGTGAAGCTGACCCCGCAGGTCACCACGAACCCGGATCCGAACTCGGCGGGCGAGCTGTCGGTCGCCGGCCAGAACTCGCGCTTCAACGCGATCCAGGTCGACGGCACCACGCAGAACGACCGCTTCGGTCTCGGCAGCACCGGCGAGCTCGGTGGCCAGGCCGGCGGCCGCGGCATCTCGCTCGAGGCCGTCAAGGAGTACCAGGTCGTCGTCTCGCCGTACAACGTCACCCAGGGCGGCTTCACCGGCGGCCTCGTGAACGCGGTCACCAAGAACGGCACCAACACGCTGGCCGTGACCGGCTTCTACACCGTCCGCAACCAGGACTTCGTGCCGGACGTGCCGCTCTACGCGGGCGCCGAGTTCCTGCGCCGCCAGTACGGCGCCTCGGTCGGCGGCCCGATCATCAAGGACAAGCTGCACTTCTTCCTTGCCGGCGAGCTCAACGAGTCGCGGCGCCCGGCCAACGGCCCGTACCTCGGCCAGCCGTCGGACTTCTCGCAGCAGCTCCGCGTCAACGAGGCGCTGATCACCCGCTTCAACAACGCGCTCGCGCAGTACGGCATCGACGGCGGCACGGCCGGCCGGGTCCAGAACGAGAACCCGATCAGCAACCTCGTCGCGCGCATCGACTACCAGCTCAGCAACAAGAGCCGTCTCGTCGTCCGCAACATCTGGAACAGCCAGGAAGACGACGACTTCTCGCGCTCGGCCGCGACGTTCTCGCTCTCGTCGAACGGCTTCCGCCGTGACGAGGTCGCCAACTCGCTCACCGCGCAGCTCTTCACGAACTTCGACAACGGCGCGACCAACGAGTTCCAGGTCGGCTACATCCGCCAGCGCTTCCTGCGCGCGTTCGACCAGATCGGTCCGCAGGTGACCGTCGTCAACGTGCCGTCGCCGGTCATCAACGGCGCGCAGGTGAACCTCCGCGCGGGCCCGGACTCGAACTCGCACATCAACCAGCTCGACCAGGACTTCTTCGAGCTCCGCAACGACTTCACCAAGCCGGTCGGCAAGAACCACCTGGTGACGATCGGGACGCGCTCGGACATCTACAAGGTCCGCAACGCCTTCTGGCAGAACGCCTACGGCTCGTGGCGCTTCGAGTCGCTCGAGGACCTCGAGGCCGGCACGCCGTTCGCCTACGGCGTCGGCGTCGCGGTCGGCGAGGATGAGCCGATTGCCCGCTTCACCGCGGCGAACCTGGCGTTCTACATCCAGGACCAGTGGACGGTGAACCCGAACTTCACCGTGACGATGGGCGTGCGCGCCGAGGCGCCGGTCTTCTTTGACAAGCCGGGCTACCTCGAGGCGGCCGAGACCGACTTCGGTCGTCGCACCGACGAGATGCCGTCGAACTTCACGTTCAACCCGCGCCTCGGCTTCAACTGGAACGTGGGCGGCGAGAACAGGACCCAGGTTCGCGGCGGCGTCGGCCTCTTCGCCGGCACCCCGCCGTACGTCTGGCTCTCGAACCTCTTCACGAACAACGGCCGCGCCGGCATCGCGCAGTTCACCTGCGACGGCCAGTCGGGCCGCCCGGCCGCGCCGGCGTTCACGACCGCCAACGTCCAGAACACCCCGCAGACCTGCAGCGGGCAGGGCCCGGGCGTCGGCAACAACATCGGCTTCATCAACACGATCGACCCGAACTACAAGCAGGCGCAGGTGCTCCGCGCCACGCTCGGCTTCGACCGTGACCTCGGCTGGGGCATCACCGGCACCGTCGACGCGACCTACACCTACGGCATCAACTCGCCGTTCATGGTCAACCTCGAGCTGAACGACCCGGTCGGGACCGATGCCAACGGCCGCGTGATGTACGGCACGCTCAACGCGACCGGCCTGCCGACCACCTCGGTGCGCAACGGCGCCAAGTACAGCGGCGGCGTGTACGACCTGCGCAATTCGAGCGGCGACTATGCCTACGGCGTCACCGCCGGGTTCCGGAAGCGCTTCACCGGCGCGTGGGAGGCCACGGCCTTCTACTCGTACCAGCGCTCGTACTCGGTGCAGGACTTCACCTCGTCGGTGGCGCGCTCGAACTTCATCAACGGCCGCGTGACCTCGGGCAACCAGTTCAGCACCGAGACCGATCCGTCGACGTTCGACCGTCCGCACCGCATCACCGCGTCGCTCACCTACACGGCGCCGTGGAAGAACTACCCGACCGACATCTCGTTCATCTACCAGGGCCAGTCGGGGACGAACTTCACCTACGTGTACGGCGGCGGCTCGAACCGCGGCGACCTGAACGCGGACGGGATCTCGGGCAACGACCCGATCTACATCCCGAACGCGGCCTCGGAGATGGTCTTCGTCCAGAACGGCAACACGACCCCGGCCACCCAGGCCGCGGCGTTCGACCAGCTGCTCCGCGACGAGCCGTGCCTCGATGCCCAGCGCGGGCAGATCATGACCCGCGGCTCGTGCCGCAACCCGTGGTTCAACTCGCTCGACCTGTCGGTGCGCCAGTCGCTCCCCGCGATCGGCGGCCACAAGCTCACGCTGCAGGCCGACGTGTTCAACTTCCTGAACTTCATGAACTCGGACTGGGGCGTGTACCGCCAGAACGGCCGCTTCCCGCAGATCACCGCCCTGACGGTGACCGGGCGCTCGCAGGATGGCCGTCCGACCGTGCAGTTCAACCCGAACCTGCAGGAGCGGAACCTCCGCTTCCCGCAGCAGCTCAACGCCGTCAGCTACTGGCAGGCGCAGTTCACCCTGCGCTACGCCTTCTGATCGCGGGCTGACCGCACGACACGCAACGCCCCCGGCCATCGGCCGGGGGCGTTTGCGTTGCGGGGGGTTCGGTGCCGAGGGTCGGTTGACGGCGCGGTGATCGAGGCGGGGCATCGTCGCGGCGTCCCCTGCCCGGAGTCCGACGATGCCGCGTGTCCTCGTTCGCCTCGCCTTCACCCCCGAGGCGCCCCGCTGCGCCCTGCGGACGCTCGCCGGCGAGCGCCGCGCCCCCTTCGGTCTCTGGCTCCGCGAGCGGGTCGCCTCGCTGGCGCTCGACTGGCCTGCGGTGGCGATCCACCAGCAGCATCACTCGGCCGTGGGCGTGGAGCTGGTCCTGCTGCCCCAGCGCGGCCTCCCGCCGCTGGTCAGCGGGCGCGCCCTCGCCCGCGCCGCGGAGCGGGAGCTGAGCGTGGCAGCGCGGCGCGGCGGGTGGGTCAAAGGCGAATTGTTTAGTGGGGTGGAGGTGGTGGTCGAAGAGATGAGCGATCGGAGATCGGAGATCGGAGACCGGCAACTCGGATCTCCGATCTCTGATCGCCGATCTCCTTCTGTCAGCTCCTGACTCTCGCCATCAGCACCACGGCGACGGCGAGGAACACCCCGTTCATCGCCCAGGCGGCGACGGTCGGGTCGACCAGCTCGCGGCCGCCGACCGCCTTCATGATCTGGGTGCCCGTGAGGTAGATCAGCGTGGTGCCGAGGGCGATGGCGAGGCCGAGGGCGGCGCCGGCGCGCGGCGTGGTCACCGCGAGCGGTGCGCCGAAGAGGGCGATCACCAGGCAGGCCACCGGGATCGCGTACTTGAGCGGCAGGTCGACCGCGAGCATCCCGGGGCGCGTCCCCGAGCGACGCAGCCGCTCGAGGTATGCGGCGAGCTCCGGCGCGCGCATCTCCTCCGCGCGGCTCCACGCATCCATCAGGGCGCCGGGCGGCTGCACCAGCACCGGCACCCGCATCTCGCGGAAGGCGAGCGTCGTGGTGCCGCTGTCGCTGACGAGGTGCGCCGCCCCGCCGATCAGCGTCCAGCGCGCCAGCGAGTCGCTCCAGCGGGCCGAGTCGGCGGCGATCGCCCAGTGGCGCCCCAGGGTGTCCGGGGGCGACTCGAGCAGCACCGTGCGGAGCAGCCCCTCGCCGCGCCGCAGCTCCTTCGCCGCCCACGACCAGCCGTTCTCCTCCTGGAAGGCGAACATGTAGCGGACCTGGTCGTTGGGGTCGGCCTTCTCCTTGTGCAGCACGCGCTGCCGGGCGGTGCTGACGGCGGCGACCTCCTGCAGCGCGAAGTTGGCCGGCACCGCGAGCGTCGCGAGCACCAGCATCGGCGCGATCAGGCGGTAGAACGAGATCCCGCCCGCCTTCGCCGCGGTGAGCTCGCTATGGCGCCCCATCGCGTTGAGGGTGAACACCGTCGCGAAGAGGACGCCGGCCGGGAAGAGGAGCGCGAGCTGCGACGGATAGAGCAGCCCGAACCCGAGGAAGATGTCGCGCGTCGGGACGCCCTTGTCGGCCAGCCTGCCGTAGAAGTCGGCGAACCGGATCAGGATGCTGACCGCGGGGATGCCGAGCGTTGCCAGCAGGAAGGTGGTGAGCCACTGCCGGAGAACGTAGCGATCGAGGGTGCCAAGGACGCGCATCAGCGCCGCCGCCGGAAGAGGTCGCGGAGCACGTCGACGAGGCTCGAGGTGCGCGCGGTGCCCATCTCGCGATTGGCGCTCGTCACCGCCCCGAGGCCGATCAGCGAGAACACTCCCACCGGGAGGTACATCGCCGCTGCCGGGGTGATCACTCCCTTGTTGGCGAGGTTCTCGCCGCCGATCAGCAGGATGTAGAACGCGAGGAAGATCACCAGCGACCCGCCGATGACGAGCCCGATGCCACTGCGCGGATACTTGAGCGCCAGCGCCACGCCGATCAGCACGAAGCAGAACGACGTGACCGGGATCGCGAACTTCTTGTGGTACTCCACCGCGTACTCGCGCACCCGTCGCTCGGCGTCCCGGGTGCTGCTCCTGGCCCCATTGACCTCGGCGATCGTGCTCACGAGGCCGTCCTGCGCCGCGGGGGGGACGAACTGGCCGGGGTCGACCAGGAAGCCGCCACCCATCGCCACGCTGTCGGGGCGCACCGGCATCGCCAGCGACTCGACCGGCGCGGCGAGGCGGGTCGAGTCCTGGGCGATGGCATCGGCGGGTCCGCCGGGATCGAGCGAGTCGCGGCGCGGACGCAGCGTGTCCTGCGGCGCCTGCACCGGGGCCTGCGCCTCGAGCTCGGCCGGGAGGAGCACCGCCTTCACCGCGCGGTTCACCTGGCGCCACGCGCCGCAGCGCGGCGCGAAGGTGGGCCGTTCGGGGAGCGGCTGCGGTGGGAGCGGGGCGAGGCCCGCCAGCTGGCGGAGGTCGCGGCGTGTCAATTGTTCGCGGAGGCGCGTCCCCTCGTCGCGTTCCCAGGACAGCCGAGAGATCCCGTCGAGCAGCTCGCAGCCGCTGAGCTCGCGGTCGCCGCGTTCGAGCTGGTCGGCCGAGCGCTCGAACTGCTTGCCGATCTCGCCAAGGCGGATCCGGTTCACCCGGAAGTCGGTGCGCTCGACCTTGGTCGGGTCAGGGCCGGCGAGGTCGAGCACTTCGCCGTCGTAGAGCGTGAGCAGCAGGTCGAGCTGGTCGGTCGAGGCCGCCATCACGCCGCTGTCGGCGTGGATCACGCGGCGGCCGTCATAGCGGCCGAGGTCCCAGATGGTGACATCGCGCATCCGCCCCGTCTCGGGGTCGATGGTCCGGGCGCGGAGGGTGTGGCTCGGCGGGAGGCGATTCAGCTCGCCGGCCCGCAGGGCGACGGTCGGGGTGGTGCGTTCGACGTCGTACTGCAGGGTGCGGAGCCGGGTGTTGCTGACCGGGACGATCTGGTCGAAGAGCAGGAAGTCGAGGGCGGCCACCCCGGTGGCGAGCAGCAGGGCGGGGCGCACCATCTTCCAGACCGAGATGCCGCTGGCGTACATCGCCACCATCTCGAGGTCGGCGGCGAGGGTGGTGTAGGCGTACAGCGCCGCAACGAGGATCGCCATCGGCAGGGTGAGGGTCATCAGGGCGGGGAGGTGGAGGACGATCGCCTCCGTCATCACCGCAACCGAGAGTCCCTTGCCGCCGAAGGTGTCGATGAGCCGTGCCAGCGAGTTGAGGAGCAGGAGTCCCGTCAGCGCGAGCAGCCCCCAGACGAAGGGGGCGGCGAGGGAGCGCAGGATGTGGCGGGACAGCAGGCGCATGGCAGTCCGGTTGTGGCCCCCACCGGGTGGGGCGTAGCTTTTGGATCACTCTCTTGTAAGGTAATCGCCGGTTTTCGCTCTCGTCGCGCGTCCCGTTGCCGTTCTGGCCCTGACTGCCGCCCTGCTCGCCCTGCCGCGAGCCGGGGTCTCGGCGCAGGCACCGGCGGACACGACGACGCATCGGTTCCGGATCACCTACCCGCCGCTCCCGGCCGGGATCGAGCTGCAGTCGGTCCTCCAGGTGCGTGCGGCGTGGGCCGGCGTGCGGGTCGATCCGGATGCCGCAGCGGACAGCTTCACCGCCGCGGTCGACGTCGCCGCCCGGCGGGCGCGCCACGAACGGCTTCGCCAGCAGCTGCTGGTCACGCTGTATCGTCGCGACACCTACGCCGCCGACCTGATCGGCGCCGAGCAGGTCGAGCGGCCACGCTCGCTCTTCGGGCTCGACACCGACCTGGTCGACATCTCGCTCGACGGCAACGTGCGACTCGAGCTGAGCACCGAACGACTCCAGAACCTCCGCTGCACGCCGCTGCAGCTGCAGGATCCGCTCTCCGGGTGCCGGCCGCGGTTCCGGGCACCGCGCATCGACAACCAGGTGATGCTTCGCTCGCAGGGGATCATCGGCAAGCGCGTCAACGTCAACATCGACCTCGACACGCAGCGCGACTTCACCAATGCCAACACGATCTCGGTCTTCTATCAGGGGCTGCAGGACGAGGTGGTGCGCCGCATCGATGTCGGCACGGTGCAGTTCCGCCCGCCCGCCTCGCGCTTCCTGACCGCCGGCATCCCGACCAACAACTTCGGCGTCAGCACCGAGCTCGAGATCGGCGACCTCTCGGTGCAGGCGCTCGCGGCAACGCAGCGTGGCTCGGTCGTGGCCGACCGCACCTATCGCATCGGCAGCGAGACGGTGCAGCCGCAGGATCGCCTCATCCGCGACCTGGACTACGAGCCCGGGCGTTTCTTCTGGACCATCGACCCGCGCACGATCCCCGGCTTCCCGAGCGTCGACATCCTGACCCTCGAGGGACTGGGGATTCCCGCCGGCGTGCGGCCCGCCCAGGTGCGCGTGTACCGCTATCGTGCCGCGGCCGGCAACATCGGCACCAACCCGAATCTCGCCGGCATCTCGGCCGTGGCCACGAACAGCGAGGGGACCTCCGCGCAGACGGTCGGGCCGCTGCGCTGGGAACTGCTGGTGCAGGGGCAGCAGTACTGGCTCGATCCGTCCGGACTCTGGTTCGTGTTGACGACGCGGCTCGACCCGAACGACTTTCTCGCCGTGTCGTACGTCACGGCGGACGGCACCACCATCGGCACCTTCCCGGCTGCCGACAATCCTGCGCGAGCGGACTCGCTCGTCCTGGTCGTCGAGCCGAATCGCGGCAGGGATGCCGGCACCTTCCTCCGCGCACTGCGGAACGTGTACCGCGTCGCCGGCACCGACCTCAATCGGGCGTCGCTCGAGGTGGCGATCCTGCAGAATCGGGCGGAGCGTCCGACGAGCGGGGCGGCGACGTGGCTCTCGCTCTTCGGGCTTGCGATCCCGACCGATCCGGCCGTCATCGACACCGACAACCGAGTCTTCCCGCGGACGCGCGATCCCGGAGCCGGCGAGGTGATCCGCGACCAGTTCCTGATCCTGCCCAACGCGCAGCCGTTCGGCGACGCGACGCGCGTCCCCGACGTGGCGCAGCGGAACGACTCGCTGTATCGCACGCCCGAGTACCTCCTCTTCTCGCAGGGCCCGCCGACCAAGTTCCAGCTGCGGCTCCAGTATGAGGCGCGCGGGTCCGGCGACCGCTCCACCCTCTCGCTCGATGCCCGCCAGATCCGCGATGGCACCGAGCAGCTCTACGTCGACGGCCGCCGCCTCGCCAAGGGGATCGACTACGCCATCGACTACGGCACGGGACTCGTGACCTTCCTCGATCCGGACGGCCTCTTCGGCACCCGTGCGGCGACGGTCACGGCGCGCTTCGAGCAGCGCGGCGTCTTCGCCGTGGCACCGACGTCGATCCTCGGGATGACGGCGTCGTATCGGATCGGCGACCTCGGGCGCATCAACCTCGTCGGCCTCTACCAGTCGGAAGCGACGGCGTTCAATCGCCCCGCGCTCGGCTTCGAGCCCACCGCGTCACTGATCGGTGGTGCCAACGCCGACTTCCGCTTCAACCTCCCGTCGCTGACGCGCGCGCTGGGCCGGCTCACCGGCCGCCCGACGACGACGCTCTCGTCGCTCGACATCGGCGCGGAGATCGCCTTCTCGCGGCCCGACCAGAACCGCGCCGGCGAGGCGTTCCTCGAGGAGTTCGAGAACGACCAGGGGATCCCGATCTCGCTGCGGGAGAATGCCTGGCAGTTCGGGTCGATGCCGCAGTCGGCGAACGGCCTCGAGACCGTGGGGATCGGCGCGGCGTTCGACAGCACCGACGCCGTCCAGCTGATCTGGCAGAACCTCGTGCCCAACGGTCAGGGTGGCGCGGTCGAGCTCCGGCCGAACGACATCGACCCCAACATCGTCATCGTCGGCGGACAGAACGTGGCCCCCGAGACGGTGATGTACCTCACCTTCCACGCCGACACCGCGGGCGGCGTCGTCGGGCGCGACAACCGCTCGCGCTGGTCGCAGCCGAGGCAGGACTTCCGACCGCGCTGGCGCACGATGACGACGCCGCTTTCGCTCACCGGTGTCGACCTCTCGCTGAACGAGTTCCTCGAATTCTGGGTCTTCGAGTCGTTCGACCGCCCGGTGCAGTCGAACGGCCTCCGGCTGGTGTTCGACCTCGGCAGCGTGCGGGAGGACGCCCTGGCCCTCGCGCCGCGGCAGTTCACGGTGAGCGGCACCGACACCGTCTACACCGGACGCCGATATGCGGGGGCGGGCCGTCTCGACACCGAGCGCTCCGCCACGGGGACCTTCAACGCGATCGCCGATGACATCGGCATCCTTGGCGATCGCCCCGACACGCTGCTTGGCCCGAACGGACCGGTGACCGGCCTGCCGCTCTGCCGTCGCACCCTCTCGAACGTCGTCGAGGTCTTCCCGTGGGGCGACCTCGGGGCGCGCTGCACCAACGGCAACGGCGCGCTCGACACCGAGGACCTGAACGGCGACCTGCTCGTCGACGCGCGCGGCCCGAACGAGGACGCCTTCCGCTACGTCATCGACCTCGGCGACCCGCGCTACCGCGTGCGCCAGGGGGTCGTCTCGCGCGACCCGACCGACACCACGCGCACGGCCGGGTGGACCCTTTACCGCGTCCCGCTCCGCGAACCGACCCGCCTCGTCGGGCAGCCGAACATCCGCCTCGTCCAGCACCTGCGCCTTGCCATCATCAGCCCGGCCGATCAGGGAGCGCCGGATCCGACGGTGCGCTTCGCGATGGCGCGGATGCGGCTGGTCGGGGCGCCGTGGGTGCGCCGCGCCGAGACGCCGATTGCCGGACTGTCGGGCGCCACCGGCCAGCCGCGTGGCGAGGTGCGCGTGTCGGTGGTCACGACCGAGAACACCGAGCTCGGCTACGTGTCGCCGCCCGGGGTCGGCAATGCGATCAACCAGATCGGCAGCGGCCGCGACGGGATCGGCGTGCAGGTGAACGAGAAGGCGCTGCGCGTTGTCGCGCGCGACCTGCGCCCCGGCGAGCGCGCCGAGGCCTACACGCGCTTCGTCGGCGGCACCCAGAACCTGCTGGCGTACCGCGAGCTGCGTGTCTGGATGCGCGGGCGCGGCCAGGGCTGGGACGATCGACGACTGCGCGCCTTCGCGAAGGTCGGGACGGACGACGCCAATTTCTACTACTACGAGGCCGAGGCGAACACGGCGACGTGGGAGCCGCAGCTGCGCATCGAGCTCGAGCGGTGGCGCCTGCTGCGCGCCGAGGCGGAGGGACGTTTCCTGCGCGGCGAGCCGCCGAGTGGCGCCGACACCTGCGGCGGTGATCCGGAAGCCTATATCGTGTGCGACGATGAGGGCTACGTCGTGCACCTCCGGAACCCGGGGATCACGCCGCCGAACCTCGCGGCAGTGCAGGAGCTGGCCGCAGGCATTCGTTACCCGGACGGCACGCAGGCGCCGATCTCGGAGACCGAGCTCTGGATCAATGACATCCGGCTGGGTGCCCCGCTCACCGAGCTCGGCATCGCGGCCGCGATGACGGCACGGCTGCAGGCGGCGGACCTCGGCACCGTGGACCTCAACTATCTCTATCAGGACGGCCAGTTCCGCCAGATCGGGCAGAACCCCAGCTACCGCTCGACCGGGACCTTCACGGGCGCGACGTCGCTGGATGTCGGCCGCCTCCTGCCGGAGCGGATGGGGTTGGTGGTGCCGATCGCGCTGACGCACCAGCGCGCCAGCGTGAACCCGGAACTCCTCACCGGGTCGGACATCCGGGGCACCGCGCTCGACGGACTTCGCCGTCCCGAGGCCACCAGCACGACCTGGTCGTTCGGGCTGGCGCGGGCGCGGCGTGACGGCAGTTTCCTGATGCGCGCCCTGGTGAATCCGCTGCAGTTCCGGGCGGGCGGCGCGACGTCGGCCACGACCACCGAGCTCACGGTGGCTGACGGCCGATCGTGGAGCGCCGGCGTCACGTGGCAGGTGAATGGCGCGCGACGCGGTCGACCGATCGGGCTCGAGGGCCTGGTGCGCGGCCTCCCCGAGTGGCTCCGCGAGAGCGAGGCGGGGCGCGGTCTCGGCGGTGGCACGTTCGCGCTGGCGCCGACCCAGATGCGGTTGAACAGCGCCCTGTCACGCCAGGCGGCGGACTTCACCACGTTTGCGGTGCCGATCCGCCGCGCGGCCGATACCGTCCTCCAGCCGGTGACGTCGCTGCAGCACCTCTGGCGGAACGACGCGACCACGACGTGGCAGCCACTCGGCATGCTCACGGTGAACGCCACGTGGGCCAGTACGCGCGACCTCCGGGTCTACCCCGACAGCACGCCGCTCGGCCGCCTCGCGGGACAGGAACGCCGCAGCTTCCTCGGGGTCGATGCCGGCGTCGAGCGCGACCGCGACGTCGGCACGACCGTCGCCCTGCAGCCGCGCGTCAACCGCTGGCTGCGGCCGCGCTACGTGAGCACGACCAGCTTCGTGCTTTCCCGCTCGCTGACGACCCGCAATCCGATCCGCGTGGACGGCGACACGGCCGGCGAGTTCATCCTGCCGCAGACGCTGAACAACTCGCGGCGGAACGAGCTCGGCGCGACGATCGAGCCGGCGCAGCTCGTCAGCG
>DASTAN010000166.1:0-6682 GCA_035712665.1 Gemmatimonadales bacterium | reverse complement strand
GATGCGTCGGGGCCTCCTCGCCTTGGCCATGCTCGCGCCGCCCGCTGCACTCCTCGCTCAGGGCCCGGCGACCGACTGGGCACGCGTCATCCGACACCGCGACTGCCATCCTGCCGACTCCTGTCCGCCGCGACGCGGGATGGTCTGGGACACCAGCAACGCCGCCCCGGCGTACCCTGAGGTGCTGCGCGCCGTGGGAATCGGTGGGGATGCGGAGATCGCGTTTCACGTGCGCGCCGACGGCACCGTCGAGCCGGGATCAGTGACCGCCGTGCGCGCCAGCCATCCGGTCTTCCAGCGGTCGGCGATCGAGGCCGCTCGTCGGTGGCGCTTCGGGACGGAGCTCGCCGGGCGCCCGGCCGAGGCGATCTCGCTGCGCATGCATCTGATCTTCTCGCAGATCGGGCCGTGTCGAGGCGGCGGTCCGACGCAGCAGGTGGGCGTGGCGGCCGAGCACCAGCTGGTCATCGCGGCGTGCGCGTCAGGCATCCCGCGCACGCGGGTGAGCACGATTCCCGACAGCGTTACGTCGCGCCAGCGCCGCTTCGACGCCCCGGTGACGCGCCAGGATTCGGTCGCGATCGCTCGGCAGGTGGTGCGGATCCTCCTCGCCGATCGCACTCGGCTCCCGATCGGCATCGTCAGCGATCCGCAGGGAAGTCCGTGGCATCCGATGATCGAGTCGCTCCTCGCGGCGGAACACCCAGAGGTGTTGGTGCCTCGGAGCGCGGTCTCCGACGGTGGCCTCCTCCTCACCGTGTCGGGCGACGCGGGCTCCGCCGTGCTCGAGGTCGGCCTCGAGCGCTGCGAGCCGGCCATCGGGCGATTGCACGCCGAGGTCACGCGGTACGTTCCGCGAGTGGAGCAGGGGGCATGGTCGCTGGTCACGTTGCCGAACGCGCTGATCGTGTCGGGGAAGTGCCCGGCAAGGTCGGGTCACAACGGATGACCATGCCTCATCGGGGTGGCTCTACCCGGGCGACAGAGCGGTAGACCGAATGCATCCCCTCTACGCGACTGCCGGCGTCCTCGCCCTCGTCACCGGCGTCGTGCACTCGGTGCTCGGCGAACGGCTCATCTTCCGGCACCTTCGATCCGGCGGACTGGTGCCGACGAAGGAGGCCCCGCCGCTCCGCGAGCGGAACATCCGCATCCTCTGGGCCACGTGGCACCTCGGATCGGTCTTCGGATGGGCGTTCGCGGGCGTCCTCCTCTACCTTGCGTCGGCGCCGTCCGACGCGTCACTCGCGACCGCCGTCGTGCGCGCCATCGTCTTCGCGCACGCGGGCGGGGCGGTGCTGGTGCTCATCGGCACTCGGGGGCGGCATCCCGGATGGATCGCACTGCTGGCAGTGGCCGTCCTGACGTGGGTCGCCGCGGGGTGACATGACTGAGATCCTTCGCTGCGCTCAGGATGACGGCCCTCCACCCTCCGCGCTCCGCCGTTCGACCCCTTGCGCCTCGGTCCCCGCAGCGTTGTATTGAGAGGGTCCACTCCACATCCACCGCTCCCCTGGCGGCCCCATGCTCTTCTCACGCAAGTCGTTCCCCCGCGCGTTCGCGGCACTCTCACTCCTGCTTCTCGCTGGCGGCTGTGCCGATGCGCCTGCACTCGAGGAGCTCGCTGACGCCACCAAGGTGGTGGTGGCGAAGCACGGCTCGGTGCGGAAGATCGGGCTGGTCCAGGGCGGCGGGACCGTTCTGGAGCTCACGCTCGACGACCGGCGATACCGCAACTCGGACAAGGCCCTCTCCCTCGAGATGGAGGCCGTCGCGCGAACCGCCGTCGAGGCGCTCGGGGGACGGATCCCGCTCGACTCGGTCCGCGTCACGCTGGTCACCGAGGACCTCAACCTCGGCGTCTATCGCAGCCACAGTTCCACCTCCACTGCCTTCGCCGTCTCGCAACTGAACCGATGACGGCGCGGGGCGCCTCCGCGCTGCTCTTCGGGGTCGTTGTTGCCGGCGCGATCGGCCCGCTGTGTGCGCAGGGCCGAGTCATTTCCGCCGAGGGTGCCCCGGCGTGGGGCGCCAAGGTGCGGCTCGTCCCCGCACTCACCATCGGGACCCTGGACGGACCGGCCGAATACGCCTTCGGTTCCGTCTCCGCCGTCGTCGGCTTCGCGGACGGCAGCTTCGTCGTGCACGACAGCCGCCAGCGACAGGTGCGCCGCTACGATGCCGCTGGGCGGTTCGCCGCGAACATCGGCCGCACCGGCGAGGGGCCGGGCGAGTACAAGGACGTGCTCGGACTCGAGAGCCTCGGCGATACGACGATCGTGCTCTGGGATGCGACCCTGCGTCGCGTGACCGAGTTCGCACTCGACGGCAGCGTGCGGGCAAGCACGACGCTCCGCATCGGCAGTTCGGCGTATGGGGCGGATGTCTTCGGCATCGATCGCGCGGGGATCGTGTCGGTGAACGCCAGTTTCGAGCCGATCCGCCGCTACGCGCGATATCGCCTCGACGGGACGCTCGTGGACACGGTTGGCGCACCGGTGGGCAGCGGCGGCGGCTTCGTGATGTTCACCAACGACGGCGCGCGCGGGCCGTTCCCGAGCGAACCGATGGCAGTGCCGTATGCCGACGGTGGGCTGCTCACAGCGCACGCCGACACGCTGGGGTTCCGCGTCATCGGGAACAGAGTGCCGCGCGTCGTGCGTCGACGTCACGTGCCCGTCCGCCTGTCGCGTGACGAGCGTCGGGAGTGGGAGGCAGTGGCCTCCCACACGTTCGAGGCGGCAAAGCGGTGGAAGGTGCCGCCCGGGGTGAAGCGCCCCGAGCCGAAGCTGGCCACGATCCCGACCGTGAAGCCGGCACTGCGAGGCATCCGCTCCGATCGTGACGGCCGGGTCTGGCTCGAGCTCTACGTCGCGGCCGAGAAGCGGAATGTGCCGCCTCGCCCGAAGGGCGACACGCGCCCGCAGCTCACGTGGTGGGAACGGAACGCCTTCGATGTCTTCACCGGCGCCGGACAATACCTCGGACGTGTCACGCTCCCGGCGCAACATCGCCTGGTGGATTCGCGCGGCGATCGGATCTGGGCGGTAAGCGAGGGGCCCGACGGCGAGGAGCGCATCGTGGTGTTCCGCATCGTGCGCGGGTGACGCAGCTAGAACGTCAGGTTCGCGCTCAGCAGCAGGGCGTGCACCATACGGTCGCTCGGGCCGAATCGCTTGCCGTACTCGCCGACATAGCCGACCTCGTATCGGACGCCGGGCCGCACCAGGTACGGCCCGAGGAAGACGCGGCTCCGGTCGAAGCCTGACTGCGGGCCGCGGTCGACGCTGTTCCAGGTCCAGAACAGCTCGTGGTAGCCGGTGATGCCGCGGCGTCGCTGTCCGCCGAGGGCATAACTCGCGCGCGCAAGGTACCGGGTTCGGTGCGACGTGCCGCCGGCATCATCAAGCAGCCGCTGCTCCTGGCGGAGCCGATGCTGCCACGCGAGCCGCCCGGTGCCGTGTCGCGCGAAGAGCTGCTGCCACAGCCGGTGCTCGCCCCGGAACGCCTCCTCGTAGCGCGTGTCGATGAACGTCGGTGTCCACGCATAGCCGAGCGACACGGCGATATCACGCGAAAGCTGGCGGCCGACGGCGGGGCGGAGGAGGAGCCGCTCGAGCTGCGATACGTCATCGCCGACCCGGGCCTGCCCCTCGAGGTAGAGGAACGAGCGCCCGCGATCGGCGAGTCCGACCTGCGCGGTGAGCAGCGTCCACGACTGGATGTCGTGCTGCTGGCCGCCCGCGCGGGGAGCCACGAGGCAGCCAAGGACGAGCAGACGGGCGATGGTGCG
Source organism: Gemmatimonadales bacterium (assembly GCA_035712665.1). Classification (GTDB taxonomy): domain Bacteria; phylum Gemmatimonadota; class Gemmatimonadetes; order Gemmatimonadales; family GWC2-71-9; genus Palsa-1233. The sequence continues at coordinate 2,889 of DASTAN010000166.1, read as the reverse complement.
CATCGGGAGAAGGTAATGTCATCGTCCCGGGCGGAGCGCCCTCCACGCCGATGCGGACCGCCGCGTGCCTACTTCGCCCGTCGCTCCGCTTCCGCCCACACCGCCATCAGGATCTTTCCGTAGGCCGCCTGCTCATCACCGCTGAGCGACGTGTTGCTGAGCACGATCACGCCGACGTCCTTGGTGAGGTTGGCGAGCATCTCCGCCTGCACCCCGGGGTCGTTGCCGCCGAAGCCGACGCGCTTCCCGCCGAACTTGGTGCGCCAGAAGAGGCCGGAGTTGCCGTCCTCGGCCGGGAAGTTGGTCGGCCGGTTCGCGTCGGTGAACTGGAAGCGCACCATCTCGGCCGTGGACGCGGCGTCGAGGATCCGCTTGCCGCCAGTCGAGCCGTCGCCGAGCATTGCGAGGAAGAACCGCGACAGGTCGGCGACCGAGGTCATCAGGGCGCCATCGGGCCACGTCGTGCCGGTGTACGGCTGGATCGGGATGGTGAAACCGTTCTGCGCCACGAAGTGCGTGGTAATGTGGGCCGTCGGCACCTCGTCAGCGAACCATCCGGTGTGCGTCATCCCGAGCGGCGTGAAGATGTGCCGGCGGGTGTAGACGTTGAGCGGCGTGCCGACCGCGCGCTCCACGATGTAGGCGGCGAGCGCCGTCCCGATGTTGGCGTACTCGCGCGCGGTGCCGGGGGCGGCGTCGCTGAAGTTGGCGACGGCGTAGTGCTTCCCGCCGGGCACCAGGTACGCGGCGAGGAAGTCGGCCAGCGGTTCGCGCGGGGCATCGCCGTAGCGGTAGGTCGCGGCGTAGACCTCCCAGCGATCCACGATGCTCGAGGTCATTGTGGCGAGCTGCCGCAGCGTGATCGGGCGGGTCGGGTGGTGCGGGTTCACCACGCGGAACGGGAGGTAGCGGTTGATGTCGGCATCGAGGTCGAGCTTCCCCTCGGCGACGGCGCGCATCATCGCGACCCCGACGAACGGCTTCGAGATCGAGGCGACCTTGGTGATGGTGCGCGTGGTGAAGGGCCGAGTCCGGTCGTGGTCGGCGAAGCCGTAGCCCTGGCTCCAGACCACCTGGCCGCGGACGATGATGGCGGCGCCGAGGCCCTGGATCCCGGCCTCCTGCATCGTGGCGGTGATGGTGGAGTCGAGGGCCGACGGCGACTGGGCCGCGGCGGGGGAGAGGGGCACGGCAACGGCAAGCAGCAGCGCGGAGCGCGAGGATCCGAACATGGGGGCCTCGGAGTGATGGGTGGGCCTGCACGAAGCCTGACGCCGGTTGTCGGGGGCAGGTTTCAGGTCGCAACGTACGGGGCAAGGCGATCGGCGTCTGTCAGAGTCTGGTAAGGAGGAGATCGGCGATCGGCGGTCAGAGATCCAAGGAGATTGTGCCGGCTACTTTGTCTCCCTCCGATCTCCGATCGCTGATCTCACCTCTCCTGGGTGCTCCCATGGCTCGTCTCCTCCTCGTCGTCCTCCTGGTCGCCTGCGGTGGCGCCGATTCCCCGGCCCCTGCGGCCGACTCCACGCCGGTCGCTGCAGCGACGGTGACCGAGCCCGAGGCGTGTGCGCACGACTCGACGTGGCTCGAGCCGACAGCACCGTTCAAGATCCACGGCAACACCTTCAGCGTGGGGCCGAAGGGGCTCGGGATCTTCCTGATCACCGCGCCCACGGGGCACGTGCTGATCGATGGCGGCGTGCCGGGCGGGGCGGGGATCGTCGAGGCGAACCTGAAGGCGCTCGATATCGACCCGCGCGACATCAAGTGGATCGCGGTGTCCCACGCGCACTGCGATCACGCCGGGGCGATCGCCGATCTCGTGACGGTGACCGGCGCCGAGGTGATCGCCGGGGCAGGGGATGTCGCGCTGCTGGCGCGGGGCGGGCTCGGCGATCCGCAGTACGGCGATCGCTTTCCGTATCCCCCGGTGCTCGGCGTGCGCAGCGTCTCCGATGGCGAGGTGCTGCGGCTCGGTGCGCTCGAGCTCACGGCGCATCTCACCCCGGGGCACACGCCCGGCAACGTCACCTGGACGTGGACATCCTGCGAGAACGGCCGCTGCCTGCAGCTGGTCGATGTCGGCTCGCTCTCGGCGCCGGACTACGTGCTGACCGACTCGCTCACACATCCGACGCTGGTGTCGGATTACGAAGGGAGCTTCGCCAAAGTCCTGGCGCTGCGATGTGACCTCGCGCTGGCACCGCATCCCGGGATGGTCGACTTCTGGGATCGTGTCGCGCGCCGCGACGCCGGCGAGGCGAACGCCTTGCTGGATGGCACGCTCTGCGCCGGGTATGCCGAGTATGCGCGGGACAGCTTTCGGGCGGAGCTCAAGCGGCAGCGGGGGGAGTAGCGCGGCTGTCATCCACCCCCCACCCTCCGCCGTCCACCTCTTGACGCCCCACTGTGCATACTGTATATATCACTATGCACAGTGGCCTGACCCTCGCCAAGGCTGATCCCCGGCCGATCTACCTGCAGATCATCGAGCAGGTGCGCCAGCGCATCGCCCTCGGCGACTGGCCCCCGGGCCACCCGCTGCCGTCCATCCGCGAGCTCTCGGCCGAGCTCCGGGTCTCGGTCATCACCGTCAAGCGCGCCTACCTCGAGCTCGAGCACGAGGGGGCGATCGTGACCCGCCACGGCGTCGGGTCGGTCGTGGCCGAGGCCCCCGATCTCGCCGACCGCCTCTTCGAGGCCCAGCTCCAGCCGCTGCTCGACCAGCTCGCCACCCTGATCGTGCGCCATCACCTCCCGCCCGAGACGCTCCGCGCGCGCCTCGACGAGGCGATCCGGCGCGCCGAGGCCGACCAATGACCGACTGTGCCATCCGCCTGCAGGGCGTGCACAAGCGCTACCCGCACTTCGCCCTCGAGGACGTGACCC
>DASTAN010000165.1:0-3534 GCA_035712665.1 Gemmatimonadales bacterium | reverse complement strand
CCGGCTGGTCGGTGAAGAACGGGGTCCACATCGTGCCGACGCGCTGCACCGAGACCGGCACGCCAGCCTCGCGCGCGGCGGCGGCCACCACCTCGGCCGCCTGCGCCGCGAAGGTCTCGGCGCGGTCCCATGCATCGGTGGTCGCGAGGAGCTCGAGCGTCGCGAGTCCCGCCGCCATCGCGAGCGGGTTCCCCGAGAGCGTCCCCGCCTGGTACACCTTCCCCGCCGGCGCCAGCTCTTCCATCAGGTCCCGCCGCCCGCCGTACGCCGCCACTGGGAGCCCGCCGCCGATCACCTTGCCGAGGCAGGTGAGATCGGGCCTCACGTCGTACAGCACCTGCGCGCCGGCCCGGTGCACGCGCCAGCCGGTCATCACCTCGTCGAAGACCAGCAGCGCGCCGTGGCGATCGGCGATGGCGCGGAGCCCCGCGAGGAAACCGGGTTCGGGCGGCACCAGCCCCATGTTGCCGGCCACCGGCTCGACCAGGATCGCCGCGATGTCGCCACCGCGGGCCGCGAACACCGCCTCCACCGCCGCCAGATCGTTGTACGGCACCACGAGCGTGTCGGCCGTCGTTGCCGCCGTGACGCCCGCGCTGTCAGGCAGGCCAAGGGTGGCGACGCCGCTCCCTGCAGCGGCAAGCAGCGGATCGGCGTGGCCATGGTAGCAGCCATCGAACTTGACGAGCGCAGTGCGGCCGGTCGCGGCGCGCGCGAGGCGCACGACGCTCATCCCGGCCTCGGTCCCCGACGAGACGAAGCGTACCATCTCGATCGACGGGAACGTCGCGATGACCTTCTCGGCCAGCAGCGTCTCGCGCTCGGTCGGAGCACCGAACGAGGAGCCCTGCCCCATCGCCTCGGTCACCGCCGCAACGACGGCCGGGTGCGCGTGGCCGAGGATCATCGGCCCCCACGAGCAGATGAGATCGAGGAGACGGTTGCCGTCGGCATCCACCAGCCACGCCCCCTCGCCGCGCGCCATGAAGCGCGGCGTCCCGCCGACCGAGCGGAAGGCGCGCACCGGCGAGTTCACGCCGCCGGGGAGAACGCGCTGGGCGGCGGCAAAGAGGGCGGCAGAACGAACGTCGGTCACTGGGAGCCTTCCGCGAGCCAGCGGGCCGCATCGAGGGCGTGGTAGGTGATGATCGCGTCCGCGCCGGCTCGGCGCATCGCGGTCAGCGTTTCGAGGACGGTCCGGCGCTCGTCGAGCCAGCCATTTTGCGCGGCCGCCTTCACCATCGCATACTCGCCGCTCACGTTGTAGCAGACGAGCGGCAGGTCGCTGCGATCGCGCACCTCGCGAATGATGTCCAGGTACGCGAGCGCGGGCTTCACCATCAGCATGTCGGCGCCCTCGCCCTCGTCGAGGTCGATCTCGCGTCGCCCCTCGCGTCGGTTGGCCGGGTCCATCTGGTACTGGCGCCGATCGCCGAAGCTCGGCGTGCTGCCGGCGGCGTCGCGGAAGGGGCCGTAGTAGGCGGACGCATACTTGACGGCATAGCTCAGGATCGCCCGGTCGGCAAAGCCGGCGGCGTCGAGCGCCTCGCGCATCGCGCCGACCATCCCGTCCATCATCCCGCTCGGGGCGAGGACATCGGCCCCGGCACGGGCGTGCGCGACCGCGACGCGCCCGAGCACCTCGAGGGTGAGATCGTTGTCGACTTCGCCGGCCGGCGTGAGGATGCCGCAGTGGCCGTGATCGGTGTACTCGCAGCAGCAGACGTCGGTCATCACGAGCAGTGCCGGGTGCCGCGCCTTCAGGCGACGGATCGCCTGCGACACGATCCCCTCCGGCGCCCAGTTCTCCTCGCCGACCGGGTCCTTGGTCGCCGGAAGGCCGAACAGGATCACCGCGTTGACCCCGACCGCCACGAGCGCGTCGACCTCGGCATCCAGCACCTCGTCCACGGTGAGCTGCGCGACGCCGGGCATCGAGGCCACCGGGGTGCGAAGGCCGGTCCCGTGGCGCACGAAGAGCGGGGCGATGAACTGCGACGGCGCGAGGAGGGTTTCACGCACCAGCGCCCGGAGGGCCGGGGTGCGACGGAGACGACGAGGGCGATGCAGCGGGTCCACCGAGAACCACCTGGGCGATGAGAAGTCCCAAACGATAGGCCGTTGACGGACACGGCGTCAATTCAGCGTGACACCGAGGCGCAAGCCGCGGGATCCGTTCGATGCCCCCGAGCGTATCTTGCCCGCGTGGCCGATCGGCGGCCTCGCCCCACCATTCACGTCGAGCGAGCGGTCGTGCATCCTGCCCAGCTTCCCCGTCGGTTCCTCATGTTGTCCGTGCTCACCCCGGCGGTCGTGGCCGCCCAGGGCGACGCGCGGGCCGTCGGCACGGTCCGGACCGAGCAGGGCGATCCCCTGCCGCGGGTCGAGGTGCGGCTGCGCCGCGCCGGGTCGACCGACACCACCGACGCCGAGGGACGTTTCACGCTCCGGCTCGCGAGCGGGGTCCCCGACACCGCGGACTTTCGGCGCGTCGGCTACGGTCCCGTCTCCCGGCCGGTCGCCGCGACGGCCCCGGGCGGCACGGTGCAGCTCGCCGTCACGATGCCGTCGCGCGTCACGCTCGACCTGCTGACCGTCGTGGCGCGCAAGGAGCGCCCGCTGCTCAACACCGAGGATGCGGTGACCGGCGGGGCGATCGAGGCGGCCGAGCTGGCGGCATTGCCGACTGATGCGCGCGACCCGCTCACCCTGGCCTTCAACATCCCCGGCGTCGCCCAGAGCACCGGCTACTTCGGTGATGCGCCGCCGCTCACGATCAACGGCGCGAACTCGATCTACACGCCGTATCTGGTGGACGGCCTCGACAACACCGAGGGGTTCCTCGGCGGACCGCGGGTCGAGATGCCGCTCGGCGCGCTCTCGCGCCTGTCGGTGCTCGCGAACGGCTACTCGGCCACCTACGGTCGCTCGTCGAACGGCGTGGTGGACCTGCTCACCACGGCGGGGAAGAACCGCCTCTCGGGCGAGGTGTTCGGCTACTGGCGTCCCGGGCGGCCGCTCGATGCCCGGAACAAGCTTCCCGACGGCGCGGACCCCGCGATCCTCGAGCGGCAGCAGGATGGCTTCCGGCGCTACCAGCTCGGGGCCAGCGCCAGCGGCGCCCTCGCGAAGGACCGCACCTTCTTCGCCGTGGCCGCGGAGTACGGCAACGAGACCGAGAGCCGCATCGCCTCGACCGCGCTCGCGACCTTCGCCGGCAGCGAGCTGCGCGAGAAGGTGAAGCTGTTCGGCCGCCTCGACCACGGCTGGTCGCCGAACCAGACCACCACGCTCCGTTTCGCGTTCAGCGACGTCAGCCGAGCCGGCGAGGGCAGCGGCATCGTCGTCCCCGAGGCTGACATCACCACCAAGCGGGTCGGCTCGATCACCGCCCTGACGCACCGCTCGGCGTTCCGGAGCGGGCGGGCCAGCAACATCGTCTCGGCACAGCTCGGCACCTATCGCTGGTACTTCCCGCCGACCCGGAGCGATTTCTCCCGGCCGCAGGTCACGATCATCGCGCCGGACGGGACG
>DASTAN010000164.1:0-12396 GCA_035712665.1 Gemmatimonadales bacterium | reverse complement strand
GCCTCGGGCTGGGGGGCGGCATCGGCCTCGCCGGCACGCCGCTGCTCGCGATGCTGGCGGAACGCACCCCGCCCGCGCGTCGCGGTCCGGCCGCGGCCGTGGTGTGGATGATGATGATCGCCGGCTTCGCAATCACGGCCGGCACGATCGGGCGCCTGCTCGACCCGTTCTCGCTGTCGCGCCTCGTGACGATCGCCGGCTACGTCGCCGTGATCGCGGTCGCCATGACGGCTGCCGCACTCTGGCGGCTCGAGCCGGCCGATCGCGTCGTCGGCGCCGCCGCCGACACCGACGTCCCGTTCCGGCAGGCGCTCGCCGCGCTGCTGGCCGAGCCCGAGGCCCGACGCTTCGCGACCTTCGTGCTGGTCGCGATGCTGGCCTACTCCGCGCAGGACCTGATCCTCGAGCCGTTCGCGGGCGCGGTGTTCGGCATGACGCCGGGCGAGACGACCCGGATCTCCGGAATGCAGCACGGCGGCACCTTCCTCGGGATGATCATCGCGGCCGTCGCGACGCGTCGCGGCGCGCACCTGGTGCGGTGGGCGGCGGCGGGCTGCGTCGGGTCGGCGGTCGGCTTCGGCCTCCTGATCGCGGCGGGCTTCGCCGGCACGCCGGGCATGCTGCGCATCGGCGTGCTGGCGATGGGCGTCGCCAACGGCGTCTTCGCGATCGGGGCCATCGGTGCGATGATGGCGCTGGTCAACCAGCCGGGGCGTCGCGAGGCGGGCGTGCGAATGGGACTGTACGGCAGCGCGCAGGCGATCGCGTTCGCGCTCGGGGGCTTCCTCGGCGCGGCGCTCAGCGACATCGGTCGCCTGCTCCTCGGCTCGCCGCAGCTGGGCTACGCGGCGGTGTTCCTCCTCGAGGCCATGCTCTTCCTCGGCGCGGCGTGGTTCGTGGGCCGCGGCGGGACCGATCGCATGCCCCAGCAGGTGCGCCTCGATCGCGACGGTGACGCCTTGCTCGCGGCGGTGGGCTGATGGGGGTCGCGCTCCCGCTGCTCGACCCGGTGATCCGCCCGACGCTGCGCGCGCCGGTCGCGCGCACCCTGTGCACCGACTGCGGCGTGAGCCGCAGCGAGGATCCGGGACGCTGCGGCGAGGCGTGCCAGTTCATCGCCCCGCGCTACACGGAGTTCGAAGAGCGAGTGCACGGCCGCCCGCGGGACGCGGGCCGCGCCGACGAGCTGCATTTCGGCGTGACGCAGCGCATCGTGCGCGGGCGCCTCGCGCAACCGCGCGAGGGCGCGCAATGGAGCGGCCTCGCGACGCGCCTCGGCGAGCGGCTCCTCGAGGCCGGGCTGGTCGACGGCGTGATCGCGACCGCGAGCCGCGCCGACGACCGCTGGGCACCCGAGCCGGTGCTCGTGACCGCGCCCGAGGGGATGCGCGCGTGCCGCGGGATGAAGATGGGGTACTCGCCGGTGCTCGCCCTCCTCGAGGAGGCCGCGGCCCGCGGGCTCCGTCGCCTCGCGATCGTCGGCGTGCCGTGTCAGGTGCACGCACTGCGCGCGCTCGAGGCGTCGCTTGGCCTCGAGGCGCTGTACGTGATCGGCACGCCGTGCAGCGACAACACGACGACGGCGAACTTCCACGCCTTCCTCGCGCGGCTCGACGAAGCCCCGGAGACGATCGCCTGGCTCGAGTTCCTCCCGAACTTCACGGTCGGGCTGCGCTACGACGACGGGCGCGAGCGGCAGATCCCGTTCCTCGCGCTGCCGCTGGCCGACCTGCCCCCGGACTTCTTCCCCGAGACCTGCCGCGTCTGCGTCGACTACACCAACGCACTGGCGGACCTGGTCGTGGGCTACATGGGCGGGGCGGGGGATCAGTGGATCCTCGTGCGCAACGCGCGCGGCGCGGCGATGCTCGACCTCGTTGCCGATGAGCTTGTCACGCGGCCGGTCATCAGCCGCGGTGCCCGGACCGGCGCCGTGCGCGCGCTGCGCACCGCGCTGGAGCGCGCCAACGGCGGGCTGCCGCTGCGGCGCGCCCCGCAGGCGCTGCGCCCGATGATCGGCTGGGCGATGCGCGCCTTCGGCCCGAAGGGGCTGGAGTTCGCGCGGGCACGCGTGGAGATGAAGCTGCTGGAGGCCGTGCTCACCCTGCGCCGCGCGCGACCGCGTCGCCTGCGTCGCATGATCCCGCGCCACGCGTGGGCACTGCTGGCACCCTACGGGTTGCATCCCGCGCCCGACGAATGGACCGAGGAGAGTCGATGACGCGGACGTATGACGTGGTGGTGGTGGGCGGCGGCCCGGCAGGCGCGACGGCGGCGGACGACCTCGCGCGGCAGGGCCTCGAGGTCCTCCTCCTCGACAAGGCGGGGCGCACCAAGCCGTGCGGCGGGGCCGTGCCGCCGCAGCTGCTGCTCGACTTCGACGTCCCCGAGTCGCTGCTGGTGAATCGCGTGCGGGCAGCGCGGATGATCTCGCCGCGCGGCCGGCACGTCGACATGCCCGTCGACGACGGCTTCGTCGGGATGGTCGACCGCGATGTCTTCGACGAATGGCTGCGCCTGCGCGCAGCCGATCACGGGGCCGAGCGCCGGACGGGGATCTTCCAGCACATCGAGCGCGACCGCGACGGCACCGCGGTGCTGCACTACGTGGCGGGCCGCTCGCGGCACGGCGCGGTCGAGACGGTGCGCGCCCGGATGATCATCGGTGCGGACGGCGCCCTCTCGCAGGTGGCGCGCCAGCAGGTGCCGCGGGCGGACGAGGGGCAGCACGTCTTTGCCTATCACGAGATCGTCGAGTCGCCCGCCGCCGACAGCGACGTGTTCGCCGCGGCGCGGTGCGACGTGTACTACCAGGGCGACGTCTCGCCGGATTTCTACGCCTGGATCTTCCCGCACGGCGCGACGACGAGCATCGGGACCGGCTCGCTGCAGCAGGGGTTTGCGCTGCGCGACGCGGTGAGCCGCCTGCGGGCCCGGACCGGGCTCGATGCGTGCGCGACCATCCGCCGGGAAGGCGCGCCGATCCCGCTCAAGCCGCTCCCCCGGTGGGAGAATGGTCGTGACGTGGTGCTGGCGGGGGATGCCTCCGGCGTCGTCGCGCCGGCCAGCGGCGAGGGGATCTTCTACGCGATGACGGGCGGGCGGCTCGCGGCCGACGCGGCGCTCGAGGCGCTGCGCACCGGCGACGGGCGCGCGCTGGCGCAGGCCCGCCGCCGCTTCATGCGCGCGCACGGCCAGGTCTTCTGGGTGCTCGGCGTGATGCAGCGCTTCTGGTACGCCAGCGACCGCCGCCGCGAGAGCTTCGTGCGCATCTGCGATGACCACGACGTGCAGCGGCTCACCTTCCAGGGCTACATGCACAAGAAGCTCGTGCGCGCCAAGCCGCTCGCGCATGCGCGGATCTTCGCGAAGAACATCGGTCACCTGACCGGACTGGTTCCCGCGTGAGCGCCGCTCCGGCCCTCGCCCCGAGCGTGCCGCGCGACGGTCTCGCCGAGCCGCAGCGGCGGGCCCGGCGGGCCGCCGCCCTGGCGCGCGAGGCGGGCCGGATGACGGCGACGCTACCGTGGCTCGGCGACGCACCGGCGCGCGTGCTCGGCACCGGCGGGCACGCGGCCGGGCGACGCTGGCGACCGTTGCTCGCGCTGGCCGTCGCCGACGCGTGCGACGGCGACGTCGCCGCGGCGCTGCCGGTCGCGCTCGCGGTGGAGTGCACCCACACCGCCTCGCTGCTGCTCGATGACCTGCCCTGCATGGATGACGCGGCGGAGCGGCGTGGCGAACTCGCGGCGCATCGTCGGCTCGGGAGCGCCGGCGCGATCCTCCTCGCCGTCGGCCTGCTCGGGCGCGCCGCCGAGGCGATTGCGACCGTCCGACCCGGCGGCGACCGCCTCGCGGCGACCTGGGGCGGCACGATCGGGCTCGAGGGGATGGCGGGTGGACAGGCGGTCGATCTCGCGCATCTTGGACGTGCGCCGGCACGCGGGGCCGCGCGCCGACTGCTGCGGCGGAAGACCACCGCCCTTGCGGCACTGGCGGCCGAAGGCGGTGCCGTCGCGGCCGGGGCATCCCGCGGCGTGAGCGATGCGCTCGCCGCCGTCGGCAACGATCTCGGCTGGGCGTATCAGCTCGCCGACGACGCGATGGATGCGGCAGAGGACACGGCGGCCGGTCGCCTCGGGTGCGGCTGCGCGCCGGCCGCGCAGGCGCGGCGCCTGCTCGCCCGGGCGCATCGTCGGCTGGAAGTGATGCCCCTGTCCGAGACAGGGCGCGACCGGCTCCACGCCGCAGCCGACGCCATCGTCGGCTCGATGCTTGGGGAACGGACCTGAACGCATGGAGTGGGATGTCGTCAACGTCGCTGGTGGTACCGATCGCCTTCGCTGCGGGATGGACCGTGCTCCTCGGACTCATCGGGGCACTGGCCACCACCCTCGGGCCGTGGTACTACGCGCTCCGCAAGCCGTCGTGGCAGCCGCCCGACTGGGCGTTCGGACCGGCGTGGACGACGATCTTCCTGTGCGCCGCGACGGCCTTCGTGCTGGCGTGGCGGGCCCCCGGCAGCACGCCCGACGATCGGACGCGGCTGGTGCAGCTGTGGCTGCTGAACGCGGTGCTCAACGTGCTCTGGAGCGTGCTCTTCTTCCGCTGGCGCCGACCCGACTGGGCCGTGCTGGAGATCCTGCCGCTCTGGCTGTCGATCATCGCCATGGCGGCCGCCGTCGCGTCGCGGCGTCCCTCGGCTGCGTGGCTGCTCGCGCCGTACCTGCTCTGGGTGAGCTTCGCCGCGGTGCTGAATGCCACGATCGTGCGCCTCAACGGACCGTTCGGGCGGTGACGCGATGCTGATCTCCCTCGCCATCGACTACCACCGCGCCGACGTCGCGACGCGGGAACGCTTCCACCTCGATGCCGAGCGCGTGGCGGCGCTGTATGGCGCGCCGCGCGGCGCGTCCGTCCGCGAGCTGCTGATGCTCTCGACGTGCAACCGCATCGAGCTCTATGCGGTGCTCGGTCACGGCGGGGCGAGCGAGCCGGGTGCGCTCGCGGACCTGGCCGCGCGCTGGATGGGGCCGGATCCGAAGATCGAGGAACTCCTCGCCACCGCCACGCATCGATCCGGCGACCAGGCCGCGCGCCACCTGCTGCGGGTCGCGGCGGGGCTGGAGTCGGCCATCCTCGGCGACTCGCAGATCCTCAGCCAGGTGAAGCTCGCGTATCAGGGGGCCGTGGCGGCCGGCGGGATCGGACCGATCCTGCACCGCCTCCTCGCGCTTGCGCTCCACACCGGCAAGCGCGTCAAGCACGAGACCGGGCTGCTCTCCGGGCGGCACTCGGTCGGGGCGGAGGCGGCGGGGCACGCGGCCCAGCGCCTCGGGTCGCTCGCGCCGAGACGCTGCGTCATCGTTGGCTGCGGCAAGACCGGGCAGCGCGCGGCGCGCCAGCTCGCCAAGCTCGGGGCGGCCGACATCGTCTGCATCAACCGGTCGCCGGACCGGAGTCGCGCCCTCGCGGCGGAACTCTGGGGACGCGCGGCACCGTGGGATGCCCTCCACCGGGAGCTGGCGCAGGCGGATGTCGCGATCGTCGCGACCGATGCACCGACGCCGCCCGTGCGCCGCGCGGGACTTGAGCTCAATCGTCGCGTGGCGGGCAACGTCACCCGGCCGCTGCTGCTCATCGACCTGGCGATGCCGCGCAACGTCGAGCCTGAAGTCATCGGCCTGCCGGGGGTCTCGGTCGTCGATCTCGACGCGCTGCAGGTGCCGGTGCAGGCCGCCGAGGCGGCGCGACGCGCGGCCGTGCCGGATGCCGAACGCATCGTCCAGGACGAGCTGGTGACGTGGCAGGAGTGGATGGCCGAGGGGCCCGCCCGCGATGCGATCCGTCCGCTCACCGAGGCGCTCACCGCCGTCGCCCGTCGCGAGGTGGCCTGGATCGCGGATGGCGACGCCGCCGATCGCGCGGCCGAGCGGATCGTCGCGAAGCTCGTCTCGAAGCCGATGGCGGCGCTGCGCGCGAGCGCGGCGCGCGGCGACTCGGTGGAGGAGATGGCGGAGGCGCTCCGGCGGCTCTTCGAGGGGACCGGCCCGAAGACCGTCGAGCCCGATTCGATCGCATCGCGGCAGGAGGTGTAGGATGACGGTCGCCCTGCGCGTCGGGACGCGTGCGTCCGCGCTCGCCCTCTGGCAGACGGAACGCAGCCGTGCGCTGCTCGCCGAGGCGGGCGTGCCGACCGAGCGGATCGAGATCACCACCACCGGCGACCACGTCCTCGACGTGCCGCTCGCGCGGATCGGGTCGGTCGCGCTCTTCACCCGGCAGCTCGATGATGCCCTGCTCGCGGGTCGCATCGACTGCGCGGTGCATTCGCTCAAGGACCTGCCGTCCCGCCTGCCCGAGGGGATCGTCCTTGCGGCGGTGAGCCCGCGGGAGGATCCGCGTGACGCGCTGGTCGCGAAGGCAGGGCACACCTTCGCCACGCTGCCCCCGGGGGCGATCGTGGCGACGAGTTCGCTGCGTCGCCGTGCCCAGCTGCTGGCGGCCCGCCCCGACCTTGGCATCGTCGACGTGCGCGGCAATGTCGAGACCCGCCTGCGCCGCCTCGAGGAACACGCCGACTGGCACGCGACGATGCTCGCGGTCGCGGGGCTGGTGCGGCTTGATCTCGGTCACCGGATCACCGAGCGGCTCGACGCCTCCCTGATGCTGCCGGCACCGGGGCAGGGGGCGCTGGCCGTGACGGCGCGGACCGATGATGCGGCCACGATCGCCGTGCTGCGGAGGGTCCTGCAGGACGAGGCGACGGCGGTGGCCACCGCCGCGGAGCGTGGCTTCCTGCGCGCGCTCGATGGCGGCTGTCAGGTGCCGATCGCGGCGCACGCCGTTGCCACGCCTCGCGAGCACGGCTGGCAGGTCGCGCTGCACGGCCGCGTCGTCGCGCTGGACGGCCGCGAGACCTTCGAGGGTTGGCGCGAGCTTGCCGTGGCCGACGTGGCCGGCGCGTGGGCCACGGGCGAAGCCCTCGGCGCGCAGCTGCTGGCCGAGGGCGCCGGCCCGATCCTCGACGCCGCGCGGCGCTCGATCGCCGAGTCGTGACCGCGCGCGTCGTGCTCACGACCGCGCCCGGATCCGTCGACGGGCTCGAGGCCGCGCTGGCCGATGTGGACGTCCGCATCGTGCGCCATCCCCTGCTCACGTTCGCACCACCGGCATCGTGGACCGCGCTCGACGCTGCGCTCGCGGCCTCGTGGGACGCCATCGTCCTCACCTCGCCGCGCGCGGCGGACGTCCTCGCCGCGCGGGCACCGCACCTGGCGAAGCATCGGAGCGTCTGGGCCGCGGGGGACGCGTCCGCGGCACCACTCCGGGCGCGGGGCTGGACCGTGCACGCCGCCGATGGCGGCACGGCGACGCAGTCGGCGGCGACCTCGCTGGCGCTGGCGATGCTCGCCGCCGGCGTGCGTGGCCGTGTGCTGCACGTGGCCGGCGATCCGCACCGGACCGAGCTCGCGGAGCGCCTGCGCGACAGTGGCTGCACCGTGGACATCGTGATCGCCTATCGCAGTGTCCCGGCGAGCGATGTCGAGTTGAGCGCGGTCCTCCTCCGGGCGCATCTCCTCGTGGTCGGCTCGCCGCTGCTGGTGCGGGCCCTCGCCGCGCAGGGCGACGACGTGCTGGGCCCGGCCTGGGTGGCGCTCGGCGCCACGACCGCCGAGACGATCCGTGCGGCGGGACTCCCGCTGGCGGCCGTGGCCGATGATCCTTCTGCACCTGGCGTGGCGCTGGCCATCCGCCGTGCGCTGCACCTCACCTCCCTCGACTGACCGAGCCGATGAACGATCTCTTCCTCCGCGCCTGCCGCGGCGAGCCGACCGAGCGGGTTCCTGTCTGGATGATGCGCCAGGCGGGCCGCTACCTCCCGGAGTACCGTCGCGTGCGCGAACGGGCCGACTTCCTCACGATGTGCCGGACGCCGGAGCTCGCGGTCGAGGTCACGCTGCAGCCCATCGATCTCGTCGGGGTCGACGCGGCGATCATCTTCAGCGACATCCTCGTGGTGCCGCAGGCGATGGGGATGGCGCTGTCGGTCGATGAGGGGATCGGGCCGATCTTCCACGCGCCGCTCAAGCACGAGGACGACTTCGCCCTGCTGCGCGAGCCCGACCCGCGCGATGCGCTGGGCTACATGCTGGATGCCCTCCGGCTCGCCCGGCAGGAGCTCAACGGGCGCGTGCCGCTGATCGGCTTCGCCGGCTCGCCGTGGACGCTGGCGTCGTACATGATCGAGGGCCGCGGCACCAAGCAGTTCGCCAAGGCGAAGAAACTCCTCGTCGAGCGGCCCGACCTCGCGCACCTGCTGCTCGGCAAGCTCGCGGACCAGGTCGGCCGGTTCCTCGTGGCGCAGGTCGAGGCCGGTGCGCAGGCGGTGCAGCTCTTCGACTCGTGGGCCGGGGCACTCGGCGAGCGCGACTATCGCGAGTTCGCGCTGCCCTACATGGCCCGCGCGGCGGCGCACGTGGTGCCGACCGGCGTCCCGGTGATCGCCTTCGCGCCCGGCGCCTCGTGGGCGATCGACGAGATCGCCGCCGCGACGAAGGCGACGGTCATCGGGCTCGACTGGACGATGGACGCGACGACCGCGCACGCGAAGACCGCGCATCTTGGCATCGCGCGCCAGGGCAACTTCGACCCGTGCTGGCTCTACGCCGAGCCGGCGGAGATCCGGCGTCGGGCGCACGCGATGTGCGACGCGTTCGGCGGTCGGGCGCACGTCGCGAACCTCGGCCACGGGATCCTCCCGGACGTGCCGCCGGCGCACGCACGCGCCTTCGTCGAGGCGGTGCAGGAGTGGCGGCCGGCATGAGCGGGTCGTTCGCGCCCGAGGCCGAGCGGTGGATCGCGTCGCTGCACGACGAGATTGCCGGCTACTTCGAGCGGCTCGACGGCGGGGCGCGCTTCCGCGAGGATCGCTGGGAGCGCCCCGGCGGGGGCGGCGGGCACACCCGCGTGATGGTGAATGGGGCGCTGTTCGAGAAGGCCGGCGTGAACCGGAGCGTCGTCCACGGCACCCTGCCGCCTGCCGCGATCGCGCGGCTCGGCGGTCGCGTGCCGGAGGGCGTCGACGCGCGGTTCTTCGCGACCGGCGTCTCCCTCGTGATGCACCCGCACAATCCGCACGTGCCGACGGTGCACCTCAACGTGCGCTATTTCGAGATCACCGACGCGGCCGGGCAGTTCCTCGACGGCTGGTTCGGCGGCGGCACCGACCTCACGCCGTACCAGCCGTGGGAGGAGGATCCGCGCGATTTCCATCGCGCCCTGCGCGCGACGTGCGACGCGCACGACGCGGCGTTCTATCCTCGATTCAAGGCGTGGTGCGACGACTACTTCGTCAACACGCACCGCGGTGGCGAGCGGCGCGGTGCGGGCGGGGTCTTCTTCGACAACCTGCGGCCGGGCGAGGACGGGATGCCGGCACGTGCGGCGCTGCACGCCTTCGTGCACGCGATCGGGAGCTGCCTTCCGGCGGCGTACGGCCCGATCGCGGACCGGCGGCGCGACCTCCCGTTCGACGACGCGGCGCGGCACTTCCAGCTGCTGCGGCGCGGGCGCTACGTCGAGTTCAATCTGGTCCATGACCGCGGGACGATCTTCGGCCTGCAGACGTCGGCCCGGATCGAGAGCGTGCTGATGTCGCTGCCGCCGCTCGCGGCGTGGGATTACGACCCCCAGTTCGCCCCTGGGTCGCCGGAGGCGAGGCTGCTCCAGATGCTGGAGCCGAGGGAGTGGGCCTGAAGGAGATCTGAGATCGGAGAACGGCGATCCGAGGGTGGAGCCTCCGACCTCCGATCTCCGATCTGCCCTCTCCCCTCTCCCCTCTCGCTCGCCCTTGCACCACCATTATCTTTGCCTCTTCTGGGGCGGTAGCTCAGCTGGGAGAGCACCTGCTTTGCAAGCAGGGGGTCAGGGGTTCGATCCCCCTCCGCTCCATCTCGCGGTTTCGTGCACTCCGTGCTCCCATCCCCGGATACTCCCATGCCCCCGCGTTTTCTCCCGGTTCTTGCCTTGCTGCTTCTCGGCGCCTGTGGCGGCGAGATGGATCCTGCCCAGGCGCGCGCGGCCACGGTCGCCAGCGCCGGCGGCGCGACCCTCGATGGCGCCACGCTCGAGAACTGGCTCCTCGCCGCCCCGATCGAGCCCTCCGAGGCGAGCGCCGCGATCCTCCTCTCCACCTGGGTCGACGGCGCGCTGCTCTCGTCCGCGCTCCGCGCGAACGACTCGCTCGCCGATTCGGCGCTGGTGGCCGAGGCGGTGCGGCCGGATGCCGTCCGCGGCACGATCCTCGACCACTTCACGGTGCGCGCCCGTGCGATGCCGCCGGTGTCGGATGCCTCCGCCGACTCCGCCGCACGCCTCGGCGAGGTGCGAGTCTTCCAGCACATCCTCCTGCGCGTGGCGCCGGATGCCGACTCGGTGACGGTCCAGCGGATCGTCGCCCAGGCCCGTGCGCTCGAGACCCGGGTGCAGGAGGGGGCGAATTTCGCGGCGCTGGCGCGCGAGGTGTCGCAGGACACCGTCAGTGGACCGGGGGGTGGCTACCTGCCGCCGCTGACCCGTGGCGATCTCCCGCAGGGCCGCTTCGGGCAGGTGGCGTGGGCGCTCGCGGCGGGCGAGGCGAGCGGGCTGGTCGGCTCGCCCGCCGGCATCCACCTCCTGCGTCGCGCCGGCGTCGAGGAGTCACGGCCGGGGGTCAAGGCGTGGCTCGCGCCGCGGTTTGCCCGTCGCGCGGACTCACTCTGGATCGATTCGCTGAGCACGGCGAAGCAACTGCAGCTTGCGGATGGGGCGCAGGAGCGGGTGCGTCAGATCGCACGGGAACCGCTGGTCGCCGATAGCGCCGGCCCGCTGGCCACGTGGACCGGCGGTAGCCTGACGCCCGAGGCCGCCCGGACGTGGATCGGCATGCTCCCGCCACTCGACCGGTCGCGCCTGGTCGGGGCACCCGATTCGGCCGCGACGCTCTTCCTGCGGGAGATCGCGCAGCGCGAGATGGTGCTTGGGCAGGTGAGCGGGGGGCAGGATGCGCTCTCCCCGCGGGCGTGGGGCGCGCTGGCGCCGCAGTTCGCGGCGGCCATCGGCGCCATCGTCACGGCGTATCGCCCGGTCCTGACCGACGGTGATCCGAGCGCGGCGGCGAAGGCGTTCGTGACGCGCGTGACCGACGGCACGCTGCAGTACCGGCCGCTGCCGGGCGCGCTCGCGACCGTCCTTCGGTCGCGCACGGCCGTCACGGTGGATCACGACGTGGTGCGTGGGTTGGTGGCCGCCGCGCTGCCGGTCTGGCGCGAGCGTCGTGCCGCGGCGGACAGCGCGCGCGCCGACAGCGGCACGGTCGCGCCGACCGACTCGAGCCGCTAGCGCGTCCCGTCGCCGGCGTCGCCCGGCGCGAATCCCTCGGCCAGACGCCGGGCCCGCACCGCGAGCAGCTGGTGCAGGCGCCGGCGTTCGGCTGTCGGGAACGGGTGGCGCGGCGAGAGTCGGGCCCAGCCGTCGGGGCCGTGACCGATCCAGAGCACATCCAGCACCATCGCCAGTTCGCGGGCGAGCACCGGCAGCGGACACGCCACCGCGACGGAGCGCTCCTGCGACAGCGTCAGGTCGGCCTGACCCGAGCTCCGATCGGCCCAGCTGTGGATGCGCAGCAGCGCCGTGTCGCCATCGCGCTCGAAGCGCCACTCGTGCACGCCGGGCGCGTCCTTCAGCACGACCGTCGCCTCCCCGGCGCCTTCCAGCATCGCGGCGATGGCGCGGACCAGATCCCCGAGGGCATCGGTCTCGTCGGTCGCCTGCATGGCGACGCGCAGATCATTGGCCTCGATCGCCACGACAGCGCGGCCGGGCGTGGTGAGGGCAAACCGGAGCGAAAGCGACATGCGCTGAAGTATCGGGCCGCCGGGCGGCGGTGGACAGCCCCCACGGTCGCGCGCAGATTCCCGCCCGACTCGCTCCGGAGCTGCGCCTGCCGTTCGACCCGATCCTCCTGACCCTGACGGCCGCCGTGCCGCTCCTTATCGGGGCCTGGCGCGCGTCGGCACGCGATCACGATCGGGTCGGCGGGGCGGCTGCGCTGCTCGGCGGGGCCCTGGCCTCGCTGGTCGCGGCCACAGGCGGCCTCGAGCTCGCCGCGTGGCGAGGCTATGCCACGGCGGTGCCCGGCGGGTCGACGTTCATCGCGGCCGGGTCCGGTGCGGCGATCGCGGCGGCCGCTGCGGCGCCGGGGGGCGGGGTGGTGCTCCTCGCCGCCCTGCCGTTTTCGCTGCTGATCCTGAATGGGCTGCGTACGATCCTCTGGTCCCCGGCCACGGCACTCGGGGCTGGCGTGGTCGTGGCGCTCCTGGCGATCGGCCTCGGCGTCGGTCGATCACGCGGTGC
>DASTAN010000163.1:0-8650 GCA_035712665.1 Gemmatimonadales bacterium | reverse complement strand
CCTGCATCGCGACCTCGGTCGCCTGCTCCTCGCTCATCCCCTCGTGAAGGATCAGCCACGGCAGCAGCGCTCCGCCCACGCGATTTGCCGAGGCGCAATGGAGGATCGTCGGCGTGCCGCTCGCGGCCGCGAGGGCGGCCTGGATCTTCTCGTGCGCCGTCGCATCCGGGGCCCCCGGGGTGACGGGGATGTTCACGTAGGTGATGCCGAGCTTCGCCATCTCGGCGGCCTCGTCGAATGGCCGCGGCTCCATCGGGTCGCGCAGGTCGATCACCGTGCGGACCCCTGCGGCATGGGCCGCCTGGAAGTCGGCGAGGGAGGGCTGGCCCGCGGTGGCGAGCCACGGAAGCGGCTGCCCGGCGTTCGGGGCGGCGGCGATGGCGTCTCGGAGCGACATCCTGGACCTCGGTCGGTGAAAGGTTCGGGCGACAATATACGCGGGGATGCGGGTACATTTCGCGGATGACCGTGGCCCGCATCGCGCTCAGCCAGTTTCGCCCGACCAAGGGGCAGCCGGCGGCGAACTTCGACCGGATCGAGGGCGTCTTCCGCGCGGCAGCGGCGTCGCCCGCACCGCCGGACGTGATCGTCCTCCCCGAGACGATCCTCACAGGGTATTTCCTCGAGGGCGGCGTGCACGAGCACGCGATGACGCCCGAGGCGGTCTTCGCGGAGCTGACCCACCGCCACGCGCGCACCGGCGCCCCTCCGCTCGAGGTCTGCCTCGGCTTCTACGGGCGCGAGCAGGGCCGCCTCTACAACGTCGCGATGTGGGCCGCGCTCGGCGGCGACGACGCGGGAATCCGGCACGTCCATCACAAGGTCTTCCTGCCGACCTACGGGGTCTTCGACGAAGAGCGTTTCGTCGAGGCGGGACGGTCGGTCGTCGCGTTCGACGCGCGCATCGGCCGCGTCGCGATGCTGGTCTGCGAGGACGCGTGGCATTCGCTCGCGCCGGCGATCGCGGCGCTCGATGGCGCGCGCTTCCTCGCGGTGCTCGCTGCCTCGCCGGCGCGCGGGGTGACGCCGGATGCGCTGCAGCCCGGGCAACCGGGGTCGCTGGCGCGCTGGGAGCGGCTCGCGCGCGACATCGCCGGCGAGCACGGGATCTACGTCGCACTGGCCCAGCTCGTCGGCTTCGAGGGCGGGAAGGGCTTCCCCGGCGGGTCGGTGCTCGCCGGGCCGTCGGGCGACCTGCTCGCGCGCGCGCCGCTCTTCGAGGACGCGACGGTCCAGCACGAGATCGACTTCGAGGAGATCGCGCGGGTCCGGGCCGCGATGCCGCTCCTCGCGGATCTCGAAGTGAAGCTGCCCCACCTGATCCGGTCGCTGGAGTCGGCGGGACAGCCGCGCGCCGTGCCCGCCGCACCGGCCGTGCGCGGGCACGAGGAGGGCGCCCCCTCCCAGGTCGCCGCCCCCGATCTCGCGATCGACCCGGAGCTGACCCGCCGCTGGCTGGTGGAGTTCCTGCGCGATGAGGTCGGCCGCCGCCGCGGCTTCACCAAGGCGATCCTCGGGCTGTCGGGCGGCATCGATTCCGCGGTGGTGGCGTACCTCGCGGTCGAGGCCCTCGGTGCCGCGAACGTGATCGGCGTCAGGATGCCGTACCGCACGTCGCACCCCGACTCGCTGGCCCACGCACGGCTCGTCACCGAGGCGCTGGGCCTCGAGGAGCGCACCGTGGACATCACCGCCGCGGTCGATGGGTACGCGACCGCGTGCGGCATTGCGCCGACGCCGGCGCGGCTCGGCAACGTGATGGCGCGCACGCGGATGATCACGGTTTTCGACCTGAGTGCCGCGCTCGGTGCGCTGCCCCTCGGCACCGGCAACAAGAGCGAGCGGCTGCTGGGCTACTACACCTGGCACGCCGACGACTCGCCGCCGGTGAACCCGATCGGTGACCTCTTCAAGACGCAGGTCTTCGCCCTGGCCCGACATCTCGGTGTCCCCGAGGCGATCGTGGCGAAGCCGCCCAGCGCGGACCTCGTCGCGGGGCAGACCGACGAGGGCGAGTTCGGGATCAGCTACGCGCGGGCCGATGCGATCCTGCACCTGGTGCTCGAGGGTCACCGCCCGGCGGTGCTGCGGGCGGCCGGCTTCGGCGACGAGGAAGTCGCCCTGGTGCGGCGCCGCCTCGACGGCACGCACTGGAAGCGCCGTCCGCCGAGCGTCGCGATGCTCAGCAACACCGCGATCGGGGAGTACTATCTCCGGCCGGTGGACTATTGAGAGTGAACGGTGAATGGTGAACAGGGGAACCACGAACGGCGAACGGCGAACAGCACTCCGCGTCACGTGTCACGTGTCCCTTGTCTCGTGTCCCCTGCGTTAAGGAACTGTCGTGTCCTCTGACATCCGCCCCATGTCCCGTTCGCGCGGCGAGATCAGCACGCTGGTGATGCCGCACATGGCCAACATCCTCGGCGACCTCTTCGGCGGCGAGCTGATGGCGATGGTGGACCAGGCCGCGGCGATCGCGGCGATCCGCCACGCGGGCGGTCCGGCGGTGACGGCGTCGATCCATCGCGTCGACTTCCGCGAGCGGATCCCCATGGGGTCGCTGGTGACCTGCACCGCGACGGTGGACTTCGTCGGCAACTCGTCGATGGACATCACGGTCGAGGTCTACGCGGAGAAGCCGAGCACCGGCGAGCGGCGGCACACGCACACGGCGCGCATCGTGTTCGTCGCCATCGACGACTACGGCCGCCCGAAGCGGGTGCCGCGCCTGCTCGCGGAATCCGACGAGGAGCGCGCGCGTTACTCGGCGGCCGAGGCCTACCGGAAGGCCCAGGCGCCGGCGTGAACGGCCCGACGGTCGCGGTCGTGTTCGGCGGGGGCGGCGCGAAGGGTGCCGCCCACCTCGGCGCGGCGCGTGCCCTTCGGGAGTACGGTGCGAACGTGGTCCGCTACGTCGGCACCTCGATGGGCGCGGTGATGGCGGCCGCGTGCGCGAGCGGCCGCGACCCGGCCACGATGCTCGATGCCTTCGCGGCGGTGCGCGAGCGCGACGTCCTGGTGCGCCGGCGCTTCGCGCTCCTCAAGGGGATCTGGGCCCCGGCGCTCCTCGAGATGCCTCCCTTCCGTGCCGCGATCGAGCGGCTGCTCCCCGAGCGTCGCTTCGCCGACCTCGCGATCCCGTGCACCGTCACGGCGGTCGACCGCGCGACCGGTGAGGCGGTGGTTTTCGGCACCGACGGCGAGGATGCCCCGCTGATCGATGCCCTCACCGCGTCGTGCGCGCTGCCGCCGTACTTCCCGCCGGTGCGCGTCGCCGGGCGCGAGTGCGTTGACGGCGGGGTGCGCGGGCCGGTGCCGCTCTACTGCGCCGAGCGGATCGCCTGCGACTTCGTGGTGGTGGTGGACGTCGGTCCGGGCTTCGACGAGCGCGGCACGCCGGTCCGGCTGCCGCCGCCGCTGCTGGCCGCGACCGACACGGCGATCGGCTGGCTGATGGCGGGGACCACGGAACTGCTGCGCGCGAAGTGGGATGCCACGCCCGGCCTCCCGCCGCTCCTCTGGGTGCGCCCGACCAGCGATCGCGGTGCGACCTTCGCGATGGAGCGGATCCCCGAGTATGAACGCGCCGGGCACCACGCGATGCGCGAGGCGCTGCAGCGATTGGGCTGAGGCTCGGTCGCGTTCCGCCTGCCGCCTTCCGCCGTCAGCCCATTCACCGTTCACCTTTCACTTCGTGCCCCTATGACAGGCCTCTGGCGCTTCCTCCATTTTCTCTCGTTTCTCGCCTGGATCGGCGGCGGACTGGCCGCGCTCGTCACGGCCCGTGCGATGGCGCGCCTCGACCGGCCCTTCTGGGGCGGGATCGCCGAGGTGCAGGGCGCGCTCTACCGCACGCTGATTGCACCCGGCGCGATGGTGAGCATGATCAGCGGGCTCCTGCTGACGTTCCGGATGTACGGCGCGCTGTCCGGCCAGGTCGGCGCGTGGCTCGGCGCGATGCAGCTCCTCGGCGTGCTCGGCACGCTGGTGACGCTGCTCGTGGCGATGCCGGCGGCGTCGCGTCTCTCGCGCGCGGAGCCGACCGGGCCGACGGCCGCGACCTTCGATGCGCTGCAGCGTCGGGTCGTGATGGCCGGCGGGGCGAGCACCGGCCTCGCGCTGCTGGCACTCCTCGCCGGGGCGCTGTACCGCGCGTGACGCTCTCGCGACGGGACCTGCTCGGGCTGGCGGCGCTGCTGCCGGGGTTCAGCGGGCTCGCGCACGCGACGACGCCCCTGCCACGCCGCCTGCCGCTGCCGCGCGCCCCGCGTGCCGACGACGAGGCGGCGTGGGAGCAGGTGAAGGCGCAGTTCGTGATCGACGGGTTGCACCTCAACACCGGCACCTACGGCGCCTGTCCGCTGCCGGTGCTCGAGGCCACGATCCACCACCTGCGCGCCTTCGAGCGGATGACCTCACAGGAGAACGTGGATGGTGCCGCACTGCGCGCGGCGCTCGAGCGACTGCTCGGCGCGTGGCCCGGCAGCGTCGGCGTGGTGCGCAACACCACCGAGGCGATGGCGATCGTCGCGAACGGGCTCGAGCTCGCGCCGGGCGACGAGATCCTGACCACGACGCACGAGCACATCGGCGGACGCTGCTGCTGGGAGCTGCTCGCCGCGCGCCGAGGCGTCGTCCTGCGGACCTTCGCGCCGCCGCTCGACCCGGCGTCCGAGGACGAGCTCGTGGCCGCGTGGGCGGCCGCGATCACGCCGCGCACCAAGGTACTCTCGATCTCCCACGTGCTGTTCACGACAGGGATGATCCAGCCCGTGGCGCGCCTGGTCCGCGTCGCGCGCGAGCGGGGGATCGTCTCGGTCATCGATGGGGCACACCCGCCGGGGCTCCTCGCGCTCGACCTCCGCGCGATCGATGCCGACTACTACTGCGCGTCGCCCCACAAGTGGCTGCTCGCTCCGAAGGGCACCGGGCTCCTGGTGGTGCGCCCGGACCGGATCGCCTCGACGTGGCCGCTCATCGCGTCGGGGAACTGGCAGGACCGGACGATGGCGCGCTTCGACCACGCCGGCACCATCAACGAGTCGCTCCACGCCGGGCTCGCCGCGGCGATCGCGTTCCACGAGACGCTCGGCCGCGAGGCCGTCGAGGCCCGCGTCCGCCGTCTCGGGACGCTGCTGCACGATGCGCTGCGTGCGATCCCGGGCGTCGAGGTCGTCACCCCGCGCGCGGCGGGTCTCCGCACCGGGATGGTGGCGTTTCGTTCGGGACGGGAATCAGCGGAGGCGCTGCAGCGGCGGCTCGGGCGCCAACGGATCCGCACGCGGCGGATCGCCGAGCACGATCTCGAGTACCTGCGCCTCTCGGCGCACGTCTACACGCTGCCGCGGGACCTCGAGCGCGTGGTGGGGCTCGTCGCCGACGGCGGCTGACCGCCGCCGGTCCGGCAGACCGGCTGCACGGGGCAGCGGTCGCAGTGCATCACGCGGGCGGTGCAGACCAGGGCACCGAGTTCCATCAGCGCCTGGTTGGTGGTCCACGCATCGAGGCCGCGACGCGGCACGAGTGACCGGGCGGTCTCGGCGAGCCGGCGCGTTCCGGCCGCGTTGGTGCGGGCGCGCGGGTGAAAGACGCGGCGCAGCACGCGATCGACATTGGTATCGACTGCCGGCTCGGGAAGCTCGTAGGCGAACGACGCCACCGCCCCGGCGGTGTAGGCGCCGACGCCGGGGAGGGCCCGGAGTCCGTCGGCCGAGCGGGGGAGTTCGCCGTCGTGGTCGGCGATCACGGTCTGCGCGAGTCGGTGCAGGTTGGCGGCCCGCCGATAGTATCCGAGACCACTCCACGCCTCGCGGACGCGATCGGGTGGGGCCGCGGCGAGGTCGGCCAGGGTCGGAAATCGCTCGAGGAAGCGATGCCAGTACCCTTCGACGCGGGACACCTGCGTCTGCTGGAGCATCACCTCGGACACGAGGATGCGGTACGGATCGCGGGTGCGGCGCCAGGGCAGGTCGCGCCCGTGGCGGCGGAACCAGCCGAGGAGGCGGCGCTTGAACCGTCGTCGCCAGGCAGGGTCGGGGATGGACTTGGCCCTCACGGGCGGACAAGATAGAGGCGTGATGAACCACGGTCGAGGAGTCGGGGCGAGGTGACAAGCCTCGCCATGAGGGTCCAGCACCGGGCCGGGCGGGCCGTGCTCGACCAGCTCGCGCACGTCGGCCGGTTCGCGGCGATGGTGCTCGAGCTCGGCCGCGGCCTTCCCGAGTGGCGCATCTGGGTGCCGCGCACGATGACCGAGGCGTGGAACATCGGCGTCGGGTCGCTCTTCATCGTGCTGCTGATCTCCTCCTTCGCCGGGGCCGTGACCGCACTGCAGGCCGGCTACCAGTTCACCGGCAACATCCCGATCTACGTCGTCGGGTCGCTCGTCACCGAGTCGATCGTGCTCGAGCTCGGGCCGGTGCTGGTGGGGCTGATCCTGGCGGGGCGGATCGGCGCACGCTACGCCGCCGAACTCGGCACGATGCGCGTCACCGAGCAGATCGATGCCCTCGAGTCGCTGGGCCGCGCCCCGTCGAGCCATCTGCTCATCCCGCGCGTGCTGGCCTGCATCGTGATGATCCCGGTGCTGGTGGTCTTCGCCGACGTGATCGGCATCCTCTCCGGGTGGTGGGCGTCGAAGCAGGCGCTCCCGATCAGCGACCAGGACTTCGCCTACGGCGCGCGGGTCTTCTGGCGGCCGTTCGACGCCTACTACTCGATCATCAAGGGCTTCTTCTTCGCCGGGGCGATCGGGCTGATCTCCTGCTACATGGGCTTCACGACCAAGCAGGGTGCCGAGGGCGTCGGCAAGTCCACGACGGGGGCGGTGGTGGTGAGCTCGGTGCTCATCCTGCTGCTCGACACCGTCCTCGCGAAGCTGCTCCTCCACCCGTGATCGAGCTCCGCAACGTCGCCAAGCGCTTCGGCGCGCAGGTCGTCCTCGACGGCGTCACGCTCAGCGTGCACGAGGGGGAGACGCTGGCGCTGCTCGGGCCGTCGGGCACCGGGAAGAGCGTGCTGCTCAAGACGATCATCGGCCTGATCCGTCCCGACCAGGGCGAGGTCGAAGTCGACGGGCAGCACGTCGCGATGCTGAAGCGCGATGCGCTCTCGAAGCTGCGCAGCACGATCGGCTATGTCTTCCAGAACGGCGCCCTCTTCGACTCGATGGACGTCTTCGAGAACATCCGCCTGGGCCTCACCGATCCGGCGCAGTTCCGCGATGCCGACTTCGCGCGCGAACGCGTCGCCGAATGCCTGCGGCTGGTGAACCTCGCGCCCGAGACGGCGAAGAAGATGCCGGCCGAGCTCTCCGGGGGAATGCGGAAGCGGGTCGGCATCGCGCGGGCGATCGCGGGTCGGCCGAAGTACGTGCTGTACGACGAGCCGACCTCGGGGCTCGACCCCGTCAACTCCGACATCATCGACGCGCTGGTGCGCCGGCTCGCCGAGGAACTCAACGTCACCGGGATCATGGTGACGCACGACGTGCGCGGGGCGTTCCGCACCGCCGATCGCATCGCGCTGCTGACGGGCGGGCGCATCGTGGCGATCGGGACGCCGGACGAGTTCCGTGCCTCCACCGTTCCCGAGGTGCGCGCCTTCCTCGAGCGCGACTTCGAGCTGGCCTCCCCGTGACCGGGAACAACCGATGAACTCCTACCATCGCGAGGCCACCGTCGGCCTCCTCGTCCTGACCGCGGTCGGGCTCTTCATCGCCGGGACGCTCTGGCTGCGAGGCCGCTCGATCGGACGCACCGACCTCACCGAGATCGTCTTCAGCGACATCAGCAACCTGAAGACCGGTGCCCCGGTGCGCATCTCGGGTGCGCCCGTGGGGAAGGTCGAGACGATCGTCTTCGAGGCGGTCGGGCGCGTGAAGGTCGGCGTGTCGTTCTCCGCGCCGATCGAGCCGACGACCGGTGCCCGCGCCACGATCGCCACGGTCGGGATGCTCGGCGACAACGTGATCGACTTCGATCCGGGGCAGGGCGCGCCGCTCCCTGATGACACACCGATCGTCGGCACGCTCGCGCAGGGGATCTTCGACAAGGGGGCCGGGCTCGCCGACCAGGCGTCGCAGACGCTCTCGTCGGTGAACCGGATGCTCGACACGGCACTGGTCACCGACCTCCGCCGAACCCTCGCCACGACCGAGCGGCTGATGGCGCTGCTCGCCGACCGCAACAGCGGGCCGACCGCCGAGGTCAACGCGACGATGCGCTCGCTGCAGCAGCTCTCGGCGCGGCTCGACACCTCGCTCGCCGGCGTGAACGGGGCCGCGATGCAGGCCCGCGTGGATACGACGATGCGCTCGGCCACGCAGCTTGCCGATCGCCTCGGCAGCATGACCGCGCGGATGGACTCGCTCCTCGGCCGCATCGAGCGCGGCGAGGGGACCCTCGGCAAGCTCGCCAGCGACACGACGCTCTATGCCGAGCTGCGGCGCACGCTGGGGGCGACGAGCGCGCTGGTCGACACGCTCGCGAAGCACCCCGGCAAGCTGGGGATCACCGTGCGGGTCTTCTGAGGGAACCCGGTCCCGCCGCGGGGCGTAAGAGGCGTTAGACTTCGGGCGGCTCCGAGCGGGGCCGCCCGTGCCGTTTCCGGGCCACCACAGGAGAGTTCCGTGTCCGACATGCAGCCG
>DASTAN010000162.1:0-5203 GCA_035712665.1 Gemmatimonadales bacterium | reverse complement strand
GACGGCCGTCCGGGCGCAGGGCGGTGAAGAGCGTGGCGGCGCCGGTCGGCCAGCGCTGCAGCCACGGCGTGCCGTCGTCCGCGATGATGACGTTCACGAAGGCGGGGACGCGCTCCGGCAGCCGGCGCGCCTTGCTCTCCTCGCTGAGCCCGTAGATCCGCTCGACGGGGACGGGGAGGGTGTCGAGCCGTCGCGCAAATGCCCGCGCGCTCTCGGCTCGTTCACGCGCACCGATCCGCGGCGGCAGCGCGCCGGCACCGAGGCGACGGACAACGCGCCCACCAGCATCCGTCTCCTGCAGCGAGTCGCTCGTCGCGGCGCCGGCGATGATCGTTCCGCGAGGGGTCACGGCCCAGGCCGGGTGCGGATGGAACGGCACCGTGGCGATCCCTGTCACCATGCGCCCCGTCCCCGGCGAGACCGCCACCGACGCGAACGACGACCGGCTGGTGGGAAAAAGCGGCACCGGGATCGAATCGAGTGCCTTGCCGTCGAGCGCGTAGCGCCGGAACGTCACGTGGGTCTTGCCGTCGTTGCGGCCGACCTCCTGCGGGAAGTGGAAGCGCCCTTCGGCGTCAATCACGCTCGGCTGGAACGAGCGCCACGGGGCGTACATCGGTCCGGCGAATCCCTGTCCGCGTCGCGTGGGCAGCCCCGTCGTCGGGTCCACGGTGAAGCGCTCGACCGCGCTCATGTCCCGCACGAACAGCGAGCCGTCGGGGCCGATCACCGGGCCGGTCGGGGCCTCGAGTTCGCCGGGGCCCTTGCCGCGACGGCCAATGGTGCCAAGGGCGCGGCCATCGGTGCCGAAGACGAGCACCTTCGCCTCCGCGATGTCGCTGACGAAGAGCCGCCCGCTCCGGTCGAACGTGAACCCGCTCACTTCGCCAAGGAAGGCGGGCGTGCGGGGGCTGTCCTCGGCGAGGCGGAAGGCCACGCGGGCGGTCAGCGTGTCGGCGAGCTGCAGGGCGAGCAGCAAGGCAGGGAAGGGCATCATCGCTCCAGGGCGGTGGGATTGCCCGGGGAGATGCACGGCCGCACGTGGCCGTCGCTCGCCTTACCGGACCCTGACATACAGGCACTGCGCCGCGCCGTACATCTCCACCTCGCGGAGCAGCACCATCCCGAGCTTTTCGAGCACCTTGCGCGATGCCGCGTTGGCGGGGCGGGTGATGGCGTAGATCGGCTGGGCCCCGAACGCCGCCTCCGCGCGCGCCACCAGCTCGCGCGCGATCTCCGTGGCATAGCCCTTTCCCCACCACGGCGGGTTGAAGCCGTAGCCGACCTCGAGCACCTCGCTATCGTCGAGCGGCATCCACCGGAGCACGCCGCGCCCGATGACCGGGCCGCCGGCCGACTCGCGCAGCATCCAGATGCCGCAGTGCCGCTCGGCCCAGTGTGCCTCGGCCCGCACGAGGTACCGGTCGCCGTCCGACTCATCCTGCAGCACGCCACCGAGATGCTGCATATGCCCCGGATCGACGAGCATCGCGCGCAGGTCATCGCGATGGGCGGCGGTGAGTCGCTCGGCCCGGAGGCGCGCGGTCGTGAACTGCGCCGGCATCCGGCCGGTCACTCGTGATGCTCCTCGGCCACAAGGTCACGCAGCATCCGCCGCGCCGACTCGCCCGCCCGTGAGCCGTGATGCAGCCGCGCGAACCTCGCCAGCTCCTCCTTCAGCGGACCGCGCTGGTTCGTGGCCCGGTACAGGTCGATCAGCGCGTTGCCGATCCGGGTCTCCTGCCCGCGCGTCGGCTGGCGTCCGCGCGCCTCCTGCAGCACCCGCTCGGCGGCCGCCTGGTCGCCGTCGGGCCGTGCGTAGAGCTCCGCCAGGCGGAGCGCCGCCTCGACCTCGGTCGGGTCGTCGTGCAGCACCTGTTCGTACGCGGCGATCGCCCCCGCGATGTCGCCGCGGATCACCATCGCCTCCTCGGCCGAGAATCCGCGGGGCACCGGATCGCCGCCCTGTGCCGTGAGGGTCGTGACGAACCCCTCGGCGGACCGTCCGATGAGCCGGTGCATCCGCCCCGCGATCTTCCAGCTGAGCCAGGGCGAGGCGATGATCCCCACCGCGACGAGGGGGAGGGGGGCGGGCCCGATCCCGCCCATCACCGCCCAACCGACCACCATGAAGAAGGTCAGCGGCGGGGTGATCGCGACTCGCATCCGGAGCCCCTCGACCCGGTCCCCGGTGTCCTCGTCATTGAGTCGGCGACGCAGCATCAGGCTCCCGAGGCCAAAGTGAGGCAGTACTTGCCCTGAAGGATAGTCTCGCCCATTTTTGTGGGCTCGTGAGGGGATGTCCTTGCGAGACTGGACAGGTGTCCGAGTGGTTGAAGGAACCGGTCTCGAAAACCGGCATACCGGCAACGGTATCGAGGGTTCGAATCCCTCCCTGTCCGTGCAGTCCCAGCGGCGCCTCCCTCGGGGGGCGCCGTTTCGTTATCCTCCGGGATGCCCGCCCTTCTCGCCCAGCTTGCCGGGACCCCCGGCGACTGCGTCCTCACCGGCCTCTGCGGCGTCCTGAGCCCCGAACGGCCCGTGGCCCCCGGGGTGATGTACCTCGCGGCCGGCCTCGTCCTTGTGGGGCTCTGGGGGCTCCGCCGCCGCCACGCGGACGACTGACGCCGCTGCAACCTTGGCCCGGCGGCGCACGTATCTTCTCCGTCGTTGCCCCATCCTTTCCGTCCATTCCCATCGAGGTCCCGATGCGAGCGCGTCCCGCGCCCGGTCGTCTCCTGCTCGCGGCTGCCGCCCTCACGACGACGCCGCTGCTCACCGCTCCCCTCTCGGCCCAGTATCGCGACCACGCCGCGCTGACCGGCGCGATGCGTCAGGTCGCCGCGCGCGTCGGGGGGCGGGGCGAACTCGTCACCATCGCCACCTCGCCCGGCGGGCGGGTGGTCCAGGCACTCCGCATCGGCGCCGCCGGTCGGCCGTCGCTGCTGGTCGTGGCCAACGCCCACGGCCCGCACCTGATCGGCAGTGCCGTTGCCCTCGCCGCCGCCGAGCAGATGGCGTCGCGCACCGATGGGCCGACGGTCTGGTTCATCCCGCGGCTCAATCCCGACGCTGCCGAGGCGATGCTCGGCGCCCTCAAGTGGGAGCGGACCGCCAACGGCAGCGCCTGGGATGCCGATCGCGACCAGGCGACCGACGAGGACGGCCTCGACGATCTGGACGGCAACGGGGCGATCACGCAGATGCGCCTCGCCGATCCGAACGGCGCGTGGATGCCCGATGCGCAGGACCCGCGACTGCTCCGTCGCGCCGATGCCGCGAAGGGCGAGGTCGGTCGCTTCACGATCCTCACCGAGGGGCGTGACGACGACGGCGATCTCCGCTACAACGAGGACGGCCCCGGCGGGACCGATGTCAACCAGAACTTCTCGTACGGCTATCCGCACCACGGCAGCGAGGCGGGGAACTTCCCGTTCGAGTCGCCCGAGGCGAAGGGGCTCGCGGACTTCGTGACCGCGCACCCCGAGATCGCCGCGATCTACGTGCTGGGGCCGCAGGACAACCTGATGAAGCCCTGGGAGAATCGCCCGAACGCCGGGATCCTCAATCCGCAGACGAATGTCCGCGCGATGGAGGGGACCAGCGCCGGCGGCCCGCTGAACTCTATCGTGCGCGGCGACCAGGCGACGTTCGCCGATGTCGGAGCGCGCTTCCAGAAGACGACCGGGCTGTCCAAGGGACCGTCGAGCGCCGGCCTCACCGGCGATGTGCTGAGCTGGAGCTACTTCCACTTCGGCCGCTGGGCGTTCGGCTCGCGCGCGTGGTGGGTTCCCGACGCCCCGAAGGACACGACCCGCGGCGCGCGTGCAGCGACGAGCGGCGGCAGCGATCCGCTCGCCGACGAGCGCAACGCCCTCAAGTGGTTCGAGTCGCAGGGCATCGACGCCTTCGTGCCATGGACCAGCGTCACGCTGGCCGGCGAGCGTCGCGCGGCCGAGGTCGGCGGCTTCCGTCCCGGTGCGCTGTTGAACCCGCCGGCGGGAGCCGAGCTCGACTCGACGCTCGCGCGCCAGTCCCGCTTCATCGGCGAGCTGGCGGGAATGCTCCCGGCGATCGCGCTGCGCGATGTCGTCGTGACCGCGCTCGGTGAGGGCGTCTTCCGCGTCGAGGCCGACGTCGCCAACACCGGCGCACTGCCGACCACGACCGACCTCGCCTCGCGCCTCCGGATGCCGCGTCGCATCAAGGTCGAGCTCGGCCTGGGTTCGGCGACGCTCCTCTCGGGCGAGAAGATCCAGCTGGTCGGCCCGATCGACGGCGGCGGGCGCTCGACGCGCCTCGCGTGGACCGTCGCCGCGCGCCCCGGCGCCACGCTGCAGCTCTCGGCCGAGTCGCCGGTGACCGGCAGCGCCACCCAGACCATCACGCTTCGGTGAGGCCCGCGATGCCCCGTTTCGCTCCGCGCGCACTCGCTGCGCTGTTCATCCTTGCCGCGCCGCTCGCCGCCCAGCAGGGCGCCCAGCCGCTCGGCAACCTCGCCGCCGCGGGCTCGCCGAAGGCGCCGAAGGTGCAGGTCATGTGGGACCGCTTCTACGACCACGCCGCGGTCGGCGAGATCGGGCGGCGCCTGCAGGCCGCGCACCCCAACACCTGCCGCCTGTCGTCCATCGGCAAGAGCCACGAGGGCCGTGACCTCTGGCTGATCACGGTGACCGACTTCACGAAGGGCAAGGACACCGACAAGCCGGCGATGTACATCGACGGCAACATCCACTCGAACGAGATCCAGGGCACCGAGTTCTCGCTCTACACCGCCTGGTACCTCTGCGAGATGCGCGGGCAGTCGGCGTGGGTGGACTCGCTCCTCGCCGAGCGGACCTTCTACATCGTCCCGACGATCAACCCCGACGGGCGCGAGAACTACCTCAAGGCGCCGAACAACGCCTCGTCCCCGCGCACGGGAATGGTGGGCCGCGACACCGACGGCGACGGCCTCGTGGACGAGGACACCTACGACGACCTCGACGGCGACGGGCACATCACCCAGATGCGCCGCCGCAACCCGAACGGCCGGTACATCGTCTCGCCCGAGGAGCCGCGGCTGCTGGTGCTGGCACCCCCGGGGATGAAGGGCGAGTGGGACCTCCTCGGCGGCGAGGGGCTCGACAACGACGGCGACGGCGACGTCAACGAGGACGGCTTCGACGACCTCGACGGTGACGGCTTCATCACCATGATGCGC
>DASTAN010000161.1:0-3702 GCA_035712665.1 Gemmatimonadales bacterium | reverse complement strand
TTGGCCATCTTCACATGCAGCTGCCCGCACGCCGCATCAATGTCCAGCCCGCGGCTCCGCCGCACCACCGCCTCGACCCCTGAATCGAGCAGGTCCTGCTTGAACGCCTCGATCGCCGGCATCGCGGTCGGGACCAGCCCCTCGTTCCCGCCCGGATGGAGCGGCAGCAGGTTCACGTGCGCGCCGAGACGGCGGGCCAGCGCGATCAGGGTGCTGGCGTCCTCCGGCCGGTCGTTCCGCCCCGCGATCATCACGTACTCGAAGGTGATCCGCTTCTTGAACGCCTCGGCCGCCTGCAGCACGTCCTTCAGGTGGTACTTCTTCTCGATCGGCATCAGCCCGATGCGATCTTCGGCGTGCGGCGAGTGCAACGAGATCGCGAGCCGGAATTGCTCGGGCCGTGCCGCGAGCGCCTTCATCCCCGGCACGATCCCCACGGTGCTCACGGTGATGTGCCGCGCGCCGATCTCGAAGCCGTCGGGATGATTGAGGATCGTGAGCGCCACGTCCACCGCGCCCCAGTTCAGGAGCGGCTCACCCATTCCCATGAAGACGATGTTGGTCGGCTTGTCCTCGGGGTTCGCCAGCACGATCTCGCGGACCTGTGCCGCGATCTCCCACGCGTGCAGGTTGCGCCGGAACCCCATCAGCCCGGTCGCGCAGAAGACGCATCCCAGCGCACACCCAACCTGCGACGAGATGCAGAGAGTGCGGCGCGTCGCGGTCGGGATCAGCACCGACTCGACCTTCTCGCCGTCGGGGAGGCTCCAGAGAAACTTCCGCGTCCCGTCCTTCGACTGCTGCACGACCTCCGGCACCAGGCGGGGGAGCGGCAGCTCGGCGTCGAGCTTCGCGCGGAGCTCGAGCGGCAGCTCGGTCGCCTCGGCCCAGCTCCCGACCGGGGCCACCCAGAGGCGGCGGAGGAGCTGCTTCGCCCGGTAGGCAGGGAGCCCGGCCGCCGCCACCCACTCGGCAAGGCGGGCGGCGGCGTGGGCAGGGGCGAGATCGAGCAGGGTCGGCGGCGTGGACATATCCCGGAAACCTAAGCCCCGGCGCGACTTCCGGCGACTCTGGACCGGTCTCCGCTGATTGGCCCGGGGTCCCGGCGGCGTTAGCTTTGGCCCCTATGTCTCGCACCTCCCTGCGCACCCACCGCGCCGGCGCGCTCACCCGCGCCGACGTCGGCTCGACCGTCCGCCTCGGCGGCTGGATCCATCGTCGTCGCGACCTCGGCGGCATCGTCTTCCTCGACCTGCGCGATCGCGAGGGGCTGGTCCAGCTCTCGTGCGATCCGATGTGGACCCCGGCGGACGTGCTGGCGCGCGCGGCCGGACTCGGGGCCGAGACGGTGGTGCTGGTCGAAGGCACCGTCGAGCTGCGCCAGGAGCCGGGGCGCGACACCGCGATGCGTTCGCGCGAGATCGAGGTGCGCGTGACCGGGCTGCAGGTCGTCGGCCCCGCGATGACGCCAGCGATTCCCGTGGCGCGCCGGGAGGGCGAGGAGGTTGCCAGCGAGGACCTGCGCCTCCAGCACCGCATTCTCGACCTCCGACGCCCCGAGGTACAGGCCAACCTGATGCTGCGCCACCGGCTGCTGCAGCGCGCGCGGCGCACGCTCTCCGACCTCGGCTTCCTCGAGATCGAGACGCCGATCCTCACCAAGCCGACCCCCGAGGGCGCGCGCGACTACCTGGTGCCGAGCCGCGTGCACCCGGGCGAGTTCTACGCGCTGCCGCAGTCGCCGCAGATCTACAAGCAGCTGTTGATGATGGCGGGCTACGATCGCTACTTCCAGATCGCGCGCTGCTTCCGCGACGAGGACCTGCGCGCCGATCGCCAGCCGGAGTTCACGCAGATCGACCTCGAGGCGTCGTTCGTCCAGCAGGAGGACATCCTCGGCGTGATCGAGGCGGTGCTGCACGCGCTCTGGGACGAGGCGGGCGAGCCGATCGCGATCCCGTTCCAGCGCCTCGGCTACCGCGAGGCGATGGAGCGCTTCGGCATCGACAAGCCCGACCTGCGCTTCGGCTTCGAGATCAGCGACTGGTCGGCCCATGTCGGCGAGGACGCCGCGCCGTTCGTGCGCGACGGGCTCGCGGCGGGCGGGCGCCTGCGCGGCATCGTCGCGGAGGGCCAGGGCGCGGCGTCCCGCAAGGAGGTTGACGCCCTCGGCGAGCTCGCCAAGGGGAACGGCGCCGGCGGCCTGCTCTGGGCCAAGCGCACCGAGGCCGGCTGGGAAGGGCAGGGCGTCAAGGCGTTCGGCGCGCAGTGCCTGGAGCGGATCGCGGCCCCGGTGGGCGCGCTGGTCGTGGCCGTCGTCGGCCCGGATCGCGTCACCCACAACGCGCTGCACGCCGTGCGCACGGCGCTCACGAAGCGTCCGGGCGTCGAGCCGCGAGTGAAGCACGCCTTCGCGTGGGTCGTCGATTTCCCCCTCTTCGAGGAGGATCCCGACACCGGCGCGTGGGTCTTCACGCACCATCCGTTCACGTCGCCGCATCCCGACGACGCGGCGTATCTCGAGAGCGAACCGTCCCGCTGCCGTGCGCTGCACTACGATGCCGTCTACAACGGCAACGAGCTTGGCTCGGGGTCGATCCGCATCACCGATCCGGCGGTGCAGGCGACGGTCTTTCGCTTCCTCGGCCTCGACGCGGACGAACAGCGTCGTCGCTTCGGCTTCCTGCTCGACGCGCTCGCCTCGGGAGCGCCGCCGCACGGCGGCTTCGCGCTCGGCTTCGATCGCATCGTGATGCTGCTCGCCGGGGCGCCGTCGCTGCGTGACGTCATCGCCTTCCCGAAGACGGCACAGGCGCGGGCGCTGTTCGAGGGGGCCCCGACGCCGGTCGCGGCGGCGGATCTGGCGGCACTGCACCTCACCTCCACGGCACAAGGCGACTCGTGACTCCAGATGACGTGCGGCACCAGCTCTCGGCCGAAGGCGCCGATCCGCTCCTGCTGGCCGGGATCAATGACGTCAACTTCGCCGAGCTCCAGCGTGCGCTCGGCGTCCGCGTCTCGCAGCGCGGCGATGCGCTGACGCTCGTCGGCACGGTCGAGCAGGTCGAGCGCGCCACGCCGGTGGTCCAGGGGCTGGTCGACATGGCCCGGAGCGGCCAGCCGATCTCGCCGGAGGATGTCTATCGCTTCGCGTCCGAGGGGTTCGCGCCGGCCGAGCTCGGCGCCCCGGGCGACGCCGGGAAGATCGTCCTCCCCGGACTGCGGCGGGCGATCCAGCCGAAGACCCCGGGGCAGAAGGACTACATCGCGAAGATCCACGAGCACGACATCGTGATCGGCATCGGGCCCGCCGGCACCGGCAAGACCTACCTCGCGGTGGCCAAGGCCGTGGAAGCGCTGGCGCGGAAGCGGGTCAAGCGCATCGTCCTCGCGCGCCCGGCCGTCGAGGCGGGCGAGTCGCTCGGCTTCCTGCCGGGCGACCTGCAGCAGAAGGTCGACCCGTACCTCCGGCCGCTGTACGATGCGCTCGAGGACATGATGCCGCACGAGAAGGTGCAGAAGGCGCTCGAGCAGCGGATCATCGAGATCGCGCCGCTGGCCTACATGCGGGGGCGCACCTTGGCCGACGCGTTCATCATCCTGGACGAGGCGCAGAACGCCACCGGCGCGCAGATGAAGATGTTCCTCACCCGGCTGGGGGTGAACAGCCGGACCGTGGTCACCGGCGACAAGACCCAGATC
>DASTAN010000160.1:0-6719 GCA_035712665.1 Gemmatimonadales bacterium | reverse complement strand
GTTCTTTCATTCCCCCTCACCCCTCACCCCTCACCACCGCACGGCGACAGCCGAGCACTCAGAACCCCAGAATGTCGACCATCGCCGCCTTCAGGCTCTCCACCTGCGGCAGGATCACGTCCTCGAGCTCCGGGGCGTATGCGACGAAGGTGTCGGTTGCGGCGACGCGCTTCACCGGCGCGTCGAGCCAGGCGAAGAGCTCGTCGGCGGCGCGCGCCGCGATCTCCGAGCCGTAGCCCCACGACAGCGAGTCCTCGTACGCCACGATGAGGCGGCTGGTCTTCCGCACCGACGCGCCGATCGTCTCCCAGTCCACCGGGTTCAGCGAGCGCAGGTCGATCACCTCGACGCGCTGGCCAGTCTGCTCCTCGAGCTCCTTCGCCGCCTGCACCGCGCGCTGCACCACCGCGCCGTACGTCACGACCGTCGCGTGCGTCCCCTCGCGCACCACGCGCGCCTTGCCGAACGGGATCATGAAGTTCGGCCCGGGATACGCGCCCTTGTTGTACGTCTGGCGGTAGAGGTGCTTGTGCTCGAGGAAGAGGACCGGATCCTCGCAGCGGATCGCCGTACGCAGCAGGCCGTTGGCGTCGAGCGCGTTGCTCGGGCAGACGACGCGGAGCCCCGGGACGCCGGTGAAGATGGCGGCCCCGGTCTGCGAGTGGTACACGGCACCACCCTTCAGGTAGCCGCCGTACGTGACGCGCACCACCAGCGGCGAGGCGAACGCGTTGTTCGAGCGCCACCGCATCAGCGCCAGCTCGTCGCGGAGCTGCATGTACGCCGGCCAGATGTAGTCGAAGAACTGGATCTCGACCACCGGCTTGAAACCGCGGGTCGCGAGGCCGATCGCGCGACCGACGATGTTCGCCTCGGCGAGCGGCGAGTTGTACACCCGCGTGCCGCCGAACTGCTTCTGCAGCCCCCACGTCACCTTGAAGACGCCGCCCTTCCCCTTCACCGTCTCGAGGGCATCCTCCCGCGAGCAGTCGGCGACATCCTCGCCGAAGACGACGATGCGCGGGTCGCGCGTCATCTCGTCCTTGAGGCAGGCGTTGAGCAGGTCGACCATCGTCGTCGGATCGCCGCTGGTCTGCGGGTCGTCCTCGGTGTCGAACTGCTCGGCCGTCGGGTCGACGTCGGGCGAGTAGACATAGTCGTAGATGGTGCTGACGTGCGGCTGCGGCGCGGCCAGCGCCACGTCGGTCGCGATCGCCACTTCCTCATCGACCTGCTGGCGGATCAGCTCGAGCTCGGCCTCGGTGGCGATCCCCTCGGCCAGGAGCCGCTTCGGGTAGGTCACCAGCGGGTCGCGCGCCGCCTCGGCATCGCGCTCGTCGGCGGTGCGGTAGTGCACCTCGTCATCCGAGAGCGAGTGCGAGTAGGGACGGATCACCTTCGCGTGCACAAAGGCCGGCCCCTTCCGTTGGCGCGCGTAGTCGTGCGCCTTCTGCATCGCCTCATACGACGCGATCGGATCGCAGCCGTCGACCTCCTGGATGAAGAGCCCCGGGAACGACGCCACCAGCTTGCTGATCGAGCCGCCGGCCGTGTTCACCTCGACGGGGACCGAGATCGCGTAGCCGTTGTCCTCGACGAGGTAGACCACCGGCAGCTTCAGGTTGCACGCCGTGTTGAGCGACTCCCAGAACTCGCCCTCGGAGGTCGTGCCGTCGCCGGTGGTGACCAGCACGACCTCGTCGCCCCGGGTCAGCTCGGCGAGCCGCTCGTCGGCGGAGGCGCGGAGCCAGGCCTCGGCCGCGCCCACCGCCTGCAGGAACTGGGTCCCCGTCGGTGACGAGGTCGAGACGATGTTGAGGTCCTTGTGGCCCCAGTGCGACGGCATCTGCCGGCCACCCGAGTTCGGGTCGTCGGCGGCGGCAACGGCCGAGAGCAGCTGCTCGGTCGCGGTCATCCCGAGGCCGAGGCAGAGGGCCCGATCGCGATAGTAGAGGTAGAACCAGTCGTGCCCGGCGCGGAACACCTTCGCGGCCGCGACGAGGATCGCCTCGTGACCGGCGCCGCTGATCTGGAAGAAGATCCGGTTCTGCCGCTTGAGCTGGATCTCCTTGTCGTCGATGCGGCGCGACAGGAACATCAGCCGGTAGAACTCGAGGTGGTCGGCCTTCTCGAGGCGGACCGTGGACTTCGTGCGGGCGGAGGAGGTCTTGGATGCCATCCGGCAAAGATAGCCGTCAGCGGCGGCGGTAGACCACCGCGCCGCCGACCACCGTGGCGACCACCTCCGCATCCCGGATTTCGGCCGCCGGGATGGCCCGGAGGTCACGGTCCAGCACGGTGATGTCCGCCAGCATGCCGGGCTTCAGCATCCCCCGACGCGCCTCGGCAAACATCCCGTAGGCGTTGGCACTGGTGTAGGCGCGCAGCGCCTCGTCGACCGTGATCCGCTGCTCGGGGTGCCATCCCTCGGGGTTGGCGCCGTCGATCGTCTGGCGGGCGACCGCCGCCCAAATGCCGAGCACGGGGTCGAGCGGTGCCACATACCAGTCGGAGCCGAACAGCAGCGTCGCCCCCGCATCGAGGATCGCGCGGAAGGCGTACGTGCCCGCGAGCTCCGGTTCGCGGATGCGCTTGGCGGCCCAGCGGCCGTCATCGGCGGCGTGGTACGGCTGCATCGAGGCGAGCACGCCGAGCGGCGCGAGGCGGGCGATCTCCTCGGCGCGGAGGTGCTGGGCGTGCTCGATGCGGAAGCCGCGATCGCGCGGGCCGTGCGCGGTCGCGACCGAGTCGAAGATGTCGAGCAGCAGCGCGTTGGCCCGATCACCGATGGCGTGCACCACGACCTGGAGTCCGGCCGAGTCGGCGGCGCCGATCCACGCCCGGAGATCCGCCTCGGGGGTCACCATCAGTCCGGTCGAGCCCGGCTCGTCGAGATAGGGCCGGAAGAAGAGCGCGGTGGTGCTGCCCAGCGAGCCGTCCACGAACCCCTTCACCCCGGCGAGGCGGATCCAGTCATCGCCCGGACCGTGCGCCGCCAGCGTGTCGGCGACCCGACGCCAGTCGCCGAGCATCGGATGGAACGCCACGCGGAGCGTCTGCTGCCCGGCGGCGCGAAGGCGGCGGGTCGCGGCGATCTCGTGCCAGGGCGCGGAGACCGCGACCACGCCGGTGAGTCCCTTGCGATTGGCGTGGCGCATCGCGGCGGCCACGGCGGAATCGGCCTGCAGGTCGGTCGGCGGGGGGATGACCCGGAACACCGGCCCCATCGCCTCGTCCTTGAGGAGCCCGGTGGGTTCGCCCCGCGCGTCACGCAGGATGGTGCCGCCGGGGATGTCGGCGGTGGAGCGGGTGATGCCCGCGAGCGCCAGGGCCTTCGAGTTCGCCAGCGCCATGTGACCATCGAGCCGCTGCACGAACACCGGATGATCCGGGGTGATCGAGTCGATCCAGCTCCGCTCGGGGAGCGGGGTGCCGCCCCAGCGCTCGTGATCCCAGACGCCGCCGAGGATCCACGTCCCGGCGGGCTGGGTCGCCACGAACGCCTTGATCCGGGCGATGAACTCAGCCGGGGTTGCCGCATCGCGCAGGTCCACCGAGGCGAGCTGCGCCCCACCGTCAGAAAAGTGCACGTGGTCGTCCACCAGCCCGGGGGTCACCAGACCGCCGGGGGCGTGGATCACCTCGGTCCCCTCGCCCACCAGGGCCGCGATGGTGGCGCTGTCGCCGACCGCGAGGATCGAATCCCCCGCGACGGCCACCGCCTCGGCCGTCGGGGTGGTTGAATCGCCGGTCCAGACCGGGCCGAACACCACCAGGTCGGCAACCGGCGTCGGGGGCGAGCAGGCCGCCAGCCCGGCGAGCAGGGACGCGACGGCGTGGCGCGCGCGCATCAGCGGCGCCCCAGCCGGCGGATCGCCTCGAGCTTCTCGAGGGCGCTCTTGCCGGAGGCCGGGGCGGCCGGGGCCACGGCGAAGAGATCGCGGATGTCGAGGAGGATCTCGAGCATCAGCTGGTCCCGCATATAGCCGTTCTCGAGATCCGCCATCCGGGCATCGCTCCCTGCCTCCTTGGCGCGGTCGTACGTCTCCCGGTAGATCTGCTCGAGATTATTGAGAATTCGCTCGCGTGAACGCACAGTTCAGACTCCGGAATGGCAACTAGTGACGCACGGCACGAAAGTGGCGCTAGCAGGGGGCATGACCCAGACGCACCTCACCCGTGCCGCGAACCGCGGCATCACGCTCGCGGAACTGCTGCTGGTGATCGTGATCATCGGCATCCTGACCTCGATCTCGGTCCCGGCCTTCGGTCGCACGGTCCAGCGGAGCCGAGTCAACCAGGCGGCCGGGGTCGTCGCGACCGACCTGGAGCAGACGGTGTCGCTGGCGGCACGGCGGCGGCGTCCGGTGGTGCTGTCAGTGGAATCGGCCGGAATCTACACCGTGCGCGATCGCGCCACCTCGCCGAACGACACGCTGCGGCTCCGGCGGAACCTGTCCTCGACGACCGGGGATTTCCCGGGGCTGACCCTCACCTTCTCGGGGACGCCGGTGCAGGTCTTCCCGAACGGTGCCGTCTCGACGCCGCTCACCGTCACGATCAGCGGCGGCGGGCACACCCGCACCGTGACCCTGTCGGCCGCCGGCCAGGTGCGCCAGCCGTGACCCGCGACCGCGAGGGCTTCACGCTCATCGAGATCCTGGTGGCGATCGTCATTCTCGGCACGGTCGGGATCGGCATCGTGGGCCTGCTGCTGACCTCGGCGCGCCGGGCGCGCGATGCCGGTGCGATCAGCTACCGCACCGGGGCGTTGGCCGCGGAGGTCTCGCGCATCACCGCGATCCCGGTGGGGACGACACTCGCGAACGGCACGGTGACGACGACGGTCACCGCCGCGCCGTTTCCGCACACGATCAGCACGGTCACGACGACGTCCGGGACGACCCAGACGATCGTGATCACGGTGACGCCGACCGGCCCGCGGGCGATCCCGGCAGTCTCGCGCACCCTGACGCGCACCCTCGGCGTTTCCTCCAACCCGTTCAATCCGTGATGCCGACTTCCCGCCGTGGTGTCTCGCTGATCGAACTGCTCATCGCGATGACGATTGCCGTCGCGCTGGGCGGCGCCCTCATCTCGCTGCTCACCAGCTCGAACCGCTTCCAGGAGCGCACCGAGGCGCAGCGCGCGGCGCGCGGGGTCGCGCGGAGCGCCGTCAACGCGCTCGTTTCCGACCTGCGGATGGTCGATCCGGAGTGGGGCGTCACGGCGGCGAGCGGGACGTCGATCACCGTGCGGATTCCGTACGCGATGGGGATGGTGTGCAGCACCGGGCTCACCTCGATCACGGCAGCACTCTTTCCGGTCGACTCGGTGGCGCTGAGTCTTGGCGGCTTCTCCGGTTTCGCGACCCGCGGCAGCGGTGGCGCGTGGAGCATCACCGAGAGCGGCCTCTCCGGCGTGACCGTCGGCAGCAGCTGGCCGGCGGCGTGCACCAGCGCCGGCGTGCAGGAGATCACGGCCCCGACGAGCGCCCCGAATGCGCGCTCCCGGCCGATCACGATCAGCGGGACGCTGCTGCCGTCGGCGACCGCCGGCACGCCGATCCTGCTGTACCGCCGGATCCGGTACTACTTCGGCGCTTCGGCCCAGACCGGGCTCAGCGGGCGCACGGCGCTGTGGCGCGACTATCTCGACGACGGGGCCGGCGCGGTCGAGCTGGCAGCACCGTTCGATGCCAGCGCGGCGTTTCGCTTCTACAACCTGAACGCGACGAGCCCGCAGACCGCGGCGCCCGTGCCCCTGACCGACATTCGGGGCCTGCAGCTCTTCCTGCCGGGCGAGAGCGACCGGACGGCGCGCACGCGTGCCGCGCCGGAGCAGGCCGACTTCACCACGTCCGTCTTCTTCATGAATCGCCGGAGCTGATGATGGCCACGACCTTGATGCGCGATCGCCGAGGCGTCTCGCTGATCACCACGCTCCTCCTCGTCTTCCTGATGATGGTGGCGGTCATCGGGGCGTTCACCCGCACGATGGGGGAGCGCCGCAGCGCGATCGACCAGACGGCGCAGGTCGATGCATTCACCCTGGCGCAGGAGGGGCTGGAGCGGTATGTCGCGACGCGGACCACGATGCCCGCGACCCTGCCGGACTCGCTTGAGGTCACCCTGACCGGCGGGCGCGCCGTCGTGACGCTGCGGCGGGCCCGCGTGTCGGCCACCGACACGACGCTGGTGCTGATCTCGCGCGGCGAGAACACCACGACCAACCGCTATGCGGCGAACACCACGCCGGCGGTGCGGACCGTGGCCCAGCTCGTCCGGTTCTCGTCGGGATCGTTCCCGGCGCCGGCGGCCCTCACCGTGCTCGGCGGCATCCAGCAGAACGGCACCTCGGCCACCTTCTCGGGGGTGGACCAGTGCAGCGGCAAGCCGTCGATCCCGGGGCTCGCCGTGCCGACCGACTCCTTCAAGACGGGCGGTGGCGGCGGCGGGGGCGGGAAGAAGGGCGGTTCGGGTGGCTCGGGCGGGACCTACAGCGGCATCGACGGCAACCCCGACAACATGCCGTACGAGATGGGGACTGTCTCGGCGGCCGCAGCCAGCATTCCGGTGGACTGGGCCGGGATCGTGAACGGGAGCGCGGTCCCGCCCGGGGCGATCGAGCTCACGGCCAAGGCGAACAACAAGCCCGACGGCTGGCAGAGCAGCTGGTTCCCGAGCAGCCCGAAGGCGAGCCCGTGGCCGCTGATCATC
>DASTAN010000159.1:0-4201 GCA_035712665.1 Gemmatimonadales bacterium | reverse complement strand
CGGATCATCGACTACGCGATGGCGCTGGCCCCGTACGGCGTGGCGGGATTGATCTTCTCGGTCACGGCGACGTTCGGCGCCGACGTCCTCAAGTCGCTCGGACTGTACGTGGTGGCCGTGCTGCTCGGCCTGGCCATCCATCTGTTCGGCGTGATCGGCTTCCTGGCCCGGGCGATGGCCGGCATCCCGTGGACGGTCTTCTTCCGGAAATGCCGTGCCCTGATGATCACCGCGTTCTCGACCTCGAGCTCCAACGCGACGCTGCCGACCAACATCCGCACCGCCGAGGAGCAGTTCGGCGTCCCCAAGGAAATCGCGTCGTTCGTGCTGCCCCTTGGCGCCACGATGAACATGAACGGCACCGCGCTCTTCGAGGGGATGACCGTGCTGTTCCTCGCGCAGGTGTTCGGGATCGACCTGTCGATCGGGAGCCAGGTCATCGTGGTGGTGATGTCGATCATCACGGCGATCGGGGCGGCGGGCGTCCCGGGCGGCTCGATTCCGCT
Organism: Gemmatimonadales bacterium; assembly: GCA_035712665.1. Taxonomy (GTDB): domain Bacteria; phylum Gemmatimonadota; class Gemmatimonadetes; order Gemmatimonadales; family GWC2-71-9; genus Palsa-1233. The sequence continues at coordinate 3,695 of DASTAN010000159.1, read as the reverse complement.
GATGGTGCTCATCCTCGAGACGGTGGGCGTGCCGGGCGAGGGGATCGCGCTGATCCTGGGCGTGGACCGCATCCTCGACATGTCGCGCACGGTGCCGAACGTGATGGGCGACCAGCTGACCACGCTGGTCGTCGCCAAGCGGGAAGGGGTGCAGCTCGCCACCACGATGGCACCGCCGGCCCATGCGGGGTGACTGGGCGCCATCGGCGCTCGACGCGAACTTCGCCATCCACGCGGCGTGGGCCACGGTGCAGCGGCCGACGGCGCGACGCCTGTCGCGTGACGACGTGGTCGCGGTCGATTGCGGGCAGCCGTGCGACACCTTCAACCTCGTCCTTGGAACGCAGGCGTCCTCCGCCTCGGTCGATGCCCTCGTCGCCGACGTACTCGGCTTCTTCGCCGAGCGCGACCATCCGTTCTCCTGGTGGGTCGGGCCATCCGATCGACCGGTCTCGCTCGCCGAGCACCTGATGTCGGCGGGGCTCGAGGCCGCCGAGGGCGAGGAGGCGATGGCGGCCGACCTCACCGAGTGCGCACTCGAGGTCCCGGACCCCGGCGAGCTGGTGGTGCGACGTGTCACGACGCCGGCGGGGCTTGCCGATTTCGCCCGCGTGAATGCGGCGAACTGGACACCGCCGGATCCCGAGGTGATGGCGCACTTTGCCGAGCTGGCGCCGGCCTTCCTCGCGGCGGAGGCGCCGTTCGCGTTCTTCGTCGGCTACGTCGATGGCGAGGCCGTGGCGGCCGCCGAACTCTGCACCGGCGGCGGCGTGGCCGGACTCTACAACATCTCCACCCTGGCGAACGCCCGGCGGCGCGGATACGGGGGCGCGCTCACGCGGGCACCGTTGCGCTGGGCGCTGGCGCAGGGGATCACTCGGGGTGTGCTGCAGGCCTCGGCCGACGGCGCACCGGTCTACCGCACGCTGGGCTTCACGACGTTCGGGCAGGTGACCGAGTACAAGCGCCCCTGATCAACCTGCGGGTCGAGAGCGCCGTATCCATCGGTTGGGGACGCTTCCTGTCACGTGTCCCTTGTCTCTTGTCCCACTCCCCCGACTCACGATTCACGACTCAGGACTCGACCATGCGTCTTTCCCGTCTGCTGCTGTCCACCCTCCTCGTGGCAGCCCCGCTCGCCGCACAGGAGCGGGTGGATGTCGCCACCATCGAGCGGATCAAGACCGAGGCGATGGAGCGCTCGCAGGTGATGGACATCATGAGCTGGCTCACCGACGTCCACGGACCGCGTCTCACCGGCTCACCGATCACCAAGGCCGCCGGGGACTGGACGATCGGGACGCTGAAGCAGTGGGGCGTGCAGAACGTCCGGTACGAGTGGTGGGGACCGTTCGGCCGCGGCTGGGTCACCGACCATTTCCACGCGACGATGCACACGCCGCACCCGTTCCAGCTGATCGCCTACCTCGCCGCCTGGTCGCCGGGGACCAACGGTCCGCAGCGCGGCGAGGTGGTGCGCGTGAAGCTCGACTCGATGGCGGACCTCGAGGCGCTCCGCGGGACGCTGAAGGGGAAGTGGGTCCTGTGGGAGCCGCTCCCCCGGATCGAGGCCCACTGGCAGCCGCTCGCGACGCGCTTCACCGACGAGCAGTTGCTGGGCATGACGCAGGTCACGCCCCCGACGCAGGAGCAGCAGGCGGCGAGCGCCCGTCCGGCGCGCCCGGCGGGGGGCCGACCGAATCCGGCAATGAACATGGCACAGCTGCGCCAGCGCTTCCTGGTGGAGGAAGGCGTCCTCGGCGTCTTCACCCCGTCGACCCGTGACGGCGGGACGCTCCGCGCGGCCGCGACCGCACCTCGCCAGGTCGACGCCCCGACGGTGGTGCCGACGATCATCCTCTCGGGCGAGCATTACGGCCGGATCTGGCGCCTCCTCGACAAGCGGATCCCGGTGGAGGTGACGGTCGACGCGAAGGTGACCTTCACCACCGACAACCTGAACTCGTTCAACATCATCGGCGAGATCCCGGGTACCGACCCGGCGCTCAAGGACGAGGTGGTGATGATCGGGGCCCACTTCGACTCGTGGCACATGGGTACCGGCGCCACCGACAATGGCGCGGGCAGCGCGACGATGCTCGAGGCGATGCGGATCCTCCGCGCGCTCGACCTCAAGCCGCGGCGCACCATCGCCATCGGGCTCTGGACCGGCGAGGAGCAGGGGCTGATCGGGTCGCGCGAGTACATCGCGAAGCACGTGGCGACGCGCGACTCGACCGGGGTGACGCCGCTGCCGCTGCACGCGAAGTTCTCGGCCTACTTCAACGTCGACAATGGCGGCGGCAAGATCCGCGGCGTGTTCCAGCAGTCGAACCCTGAGGTCGGGCCCATCTTCGACGCGTGGATGGCACCGTTCAAGGACGGCGGGATGAAGACGCTCACCATCACCAACACCGGCGGCACGGACCACCTCTCGTTCGACGGGGTCGGCATTCCGGGCTTCCAGTTCATCCAGGACCCGATCGAATACGGCACGCGGACGCACCACACCAACATGGATGTCTACGAGCGGATCCAGCCGGACGACATGAAGTGGAACGCGGCCGTGCTCGCGGCGTTCGCGTGGCAGGCGGCGCAGCGCGACGCGAAGCTGCCCCGGAAGCCGATGCGCTAGCCGAGGCGCTGCTGCAGCAGGCGGCGGTGGGGGCCCGCCGGATCGAGCGCCAGGGCGGCGGCGAGATCCGCGCGGGCCCCGGCTGCATCGCCCACCTGCTCGCGAAGCCACGCACGCACCGCGTGGAACCAGATGCTCCGGTCGGTCGCGGCGGCGGCGACCCGCTCGATCGCCACGAGGCCCGCGTCGGCCCCGTCCCGCATCGCCACCGCGACGGCTTGGTGAATGCGGACGGCGTCGCTCGGCACGAGGGCGTGCAGGCCATCATAGAGGTCGATGATGCCGGTCCAGTTGGTGTCGGCCGCGGTGGCCGCCCGCACGTGTTCGGCGGCGATCGCCGCCTCGAAGTGATAGCGCGAGGGGCGATCCCCATCGGCGGCGAGCTGCAGGTGCTGGAAGCCGCGATCGATCCAGCGACGGTCCCACCGCGCACGCTCCTGGTCCGGCAGCAGCACCAGGGCGCCGTCCCCGTCCGCGCGCGCGGGGAACCGCGCCACCGTGAAGCAGGCGAGCGCGGCGAGGGCGTGCACGGCCGGCGTGGCCTCGCGGATCCGCGTGAGCAGGAGCGAGAGGCGGAGCGCCTCGCGCGCGACTTCGTCTCGCCACACCGCGTCGGTGCTCACCGGCGCGTGGCCCTCCGTCAGCATGGCGTGGAGGGCAGCCAGCACGATCTCCAGTCGCTCCGCGAACGGGGCGGCCGGTCCGATCCCCGGTTCGCGCAGGCGTCGCTTGGCGCGGATCAGGCGCTGTGCCACGGTGGACTCAGGCAGGCCGAACGCCAGGCCGATCTCGCGGGCACTGAGCCCCGCGAGCGCCTGCAGGACGACGGCGACCGCACCCTCCACGCCGACGCGCGGATCGGCCACCGCAAACAGGAGATGCAGGGTGTCCTCGGGCTGTTCGGCGCCTGGGTCGGCCCCCACGATCGCGAGGTGATGCGCGAGCGCGTCGGCGGTGTCCCCTCCGGTGCGGTCGCGACGCATGAGGTCGAGGGCGCGGTTCCGCGCCACGCGCATCAGCCACGCGGCGGGTTCGTCCGGCACCCCGCTGAATGGCCAGT
>DASTAN010000158.1:0-5945 GCA_035712665.1 Gemmatimonadales bacterium | reverse complement strand
CTGGCGCTGGTCGCCGTGCTCCTGGGCATCGCCATCGCCCCGAACACCGCGATCGCCTACGTGGTGGGCGGCCTCTCGTCGATCGCCTGCGGCTGGATCGGCATGCAGGGCGCGACCGCGGCGAACGTGCGCACCGCCGAGGCGGCGCGCGCCAGCGGCCAGGCGAAGGCGCTCCAGATCGCCTTCGGCGGCGGCTCGGTCATGGGGCTTGCCGTGGCGTCGATCGGCCTCCTGGGCATCGCGCTCGTCTTCATCTGGCAGCAGGGGACGGTCGCCGGCGAATTCTCGGAGACGATCTCGGGCTTCGCGATGGGCGCCTCGACGATCGCGCTCTTCGCGCGCGTCGGCGGCGGCATCTACACCAAGGCCGCGGACGTCGGCGCCGACCTCGTCGGCAAGGTCGAGGCGGGGATCCCCGAGGACGACCCGCGCAACCCGGCCACGATCGCCGACAACGTCGGCGACAACGTCGGTGATGTCGCGGGCCTCGGCGCCGACATCTTCGAGTCGTACGTCGGCTCCACGATCGCGACGATCGCGATTGCCGCGACCAGCGCGCTGATCGCCGAGGACTCGCGGATGACCGCGATGATGCTCCCGATGGCGTACACCGCCGCCGGCCTCGTCGCCTCCCTCCTCGGCGTCGCGATGATGCGCGTCTTCGCCAAGGGCGATCCGGCGGCCGCGCTCCGCAACGTGACCTTCACGGGGGCCGGGCTCTTCCTCGTCTTCGCGTATTTCGTGACGCAGCAGATGCCGCTGCAGATGACCAACGCGGCGGGCGTCGCCTTCCCGGTGCTCGGGCCGTTCTGGGCGGTGCTCGCCGGGTCGGTCTCGGGCATCCTGATCGGCCTCGTCACCGAGTACTACACCGCCGGCAAGCCGGTCATCCGGATCGCCGAGTCGTCGGCCACCGGCCCGGCGACGAACATCATCGCGGGCCTCGCGGTCGGCATGGAGAGCGCCGTCGTCCCGACGCTGCTCATCTGCGCCGCGACCTACGTCTCGTACACGATGGCCGGGCTCTACGGCATCGCCATCGCGGCGGTCGGCATGCTGGCGACGGTCGGCGTCACGATGACCGTCGACGCCTACGGCCCGATCTCGGACAACGCCGGCGGCATCGCCGAGATGAGCCACCTCGGCAAGGAGGTCCGCAAGATCACCGACGGCCTCGACGCCCTCGGCAACACCACCGCGGCGATCGGCAAGGGCTTCGCGATCGGCTCGGCGGCGCTCACCGCGCTGGCGCTCTTCTCGGCCTATGCCTCGGCCGTCAAGCTCGAGACGCTCAACCTCGTCGACCCGATGGTCGTCATCGGCCTCTTCATCGGCGGCGCGGTGCCGTTCCTCGTCGGGGCGCAGACGATGACCGCCGTCGGCCGCGCGGCGCAGGGGATGGTCGAGGAAGTCCGTCGCCAGTTCCGCGAGATCCCGGGTCTCCTCGAGGGCAAGGAGGGCGTCCTGCCCGACAGCGCCCGCTGCGTCGACATCTCGACCACGGCCGCGCTCCGCGAGATGATCGCGCCGGGCCTTGTTGCGGTCTTCCTGCCGGTGCTGGTCGGCCGGTTCCTCGGCATCACCGCGCTGGGCGGCCTGCTCGCGGGCGCGACGGTCACCGGCGTGATGATGGCGCTCTTCATGGCCAACGCCGGCGGCGCGTGGGACAACGCCAAGAAGGCGATCGAGGGTGGCCTGATGGGCGGCAAGGGCTCGGACCCGCACAAGGCGGCCGTCGTCGGCGACACCGTCGGCGACCCGTTCAAGGACACCTCGGGCCCGGCGATGAACATCCTCATCAAGCTGATGAGCGTGGTGGCGCTGGTGCTGGCGCCGTGGTTCCTGGCGTCGGCTGGGTGACTTGAGCCGTGAGCCTTGGGCCTCGGGCCCTGAGTCATAAGATGCTGATCATGGGGGGTCGTCCCGGCTTGGGGCGGCCCCTCGTGACTTGAGGAGCGCCATCAGCATTGCGCCGACTCGGTCAGCTTCGCGGCTCAAATTCACTCCACACGCCTCTGGTAGGTATCCGAGATCGACCGCGAGCAGCAGCTGGGTGTGAAGTTCCGCGCATGACCCTCGGGCGATCCAGAGGAATCGCGTGAAGTCCTTCGCAGTCCCTCGGCTCGCCCCTTCCGCGATATTCGATGCGATGGACAGGGCGGCTCGCCGAGATTGGCTTGTCAGCCCGAAGCGTTCCTCGCGCGGGAAGTCGGCTGTTGCGCGGTAGACCGCCAAGGTCAGCTGATACGCGGCCTTCCACACGCGAAGCGATCGGTAGTCCCCCATCCGCCCAAGGTGCCGACGTCCTAGGGGGTCAGGCACCACCCATCAAACGCACCACGGCACTAGATTGTGCGGCGCTCAAGGCCCAAGGATCAAGGCCCAAGGCCCAAGGCCCAAGGCCCAAGGCTCACGACCCACGACTCACGACTCACGACTGACCTCATATGCTTGCCCTCGGAATTGTCGGCCTCCCGAACGTCGGGAAATCCACGCTCTTCAACGCCCTCACCTCGGCCGGGGCGCTGGTGGCGAACTACCCGTTCGCGACCATCGAGCCGAACACCGGCGTGGTGGAGGTGCCCGACGCGCGCCTCGCGGAGATCGCGAAGTTCGTCAACCCCGAGCGGATCGTCCCGGCCACGGTGCAGTTCGTCGACATCGCCGGGCTGGTGAAGGGCGCCTCGCAGGGCGAGGGCCTCGGCAACCAGTTCCTCGCCAACATCCGCGAGGTCGACGCGATCGTGCACGTGGTACGCTGCTTCCAGGACGACGACATCCAGCACGTGATGGGCGCCCCGGACCCCGCCCGTGACCGCGGCATCATCAACACCGAGCTCGCGCTCTCGGACCTCGTGTCGCTCGAGAAGCGCCTCGATCGCGCCACCCGCGCCGCGAAGACCGGCGACGCCGCCGCGAAGACCGAGAAGGCGCTGATCGAGCGAATCGTGGCGGCCCTCGAGAACGGCCAGATGGCTCGCACCGTCGAGCTCTCCGACGAGGAACGCCCGCTCGCGAAGCAGCTCAACCTCCTCACCGCGAAGCCGGTGCTCTACGCCGCGAACGTGCGCGAGGACGAGCTGGCCAGCGGCAACGCCCACGTCGAGGCGCTGCGCGCGGCGATCGCCGCCGACGGCGAGGTCGCCGATGTGGTGATCTTCTCGGCGAAGGTCGAGGCCGAATTGGTGGAGCTCTCGGCCGAGGATCGCGCGATGTTCATGGCCGAGCTCGGCGTCAGCGAGTCGGGGCTCGATCGTCTCGCGACGGCCGCCTACCGGCTCCTGGGCCTGCAGAGCTACTTCACCGCCGGCGAGAAGGAGGTGCGCGCGTGGACGGTGCGGCGCGGCGCGAAGGGCCCCGAGGCCGCCGGGGTGATCCACTCCGACTTCGAGCGCGGCTTCATTCGCGCGGAGACCGTGGCCTACGCGGACTTCGTGCGGGTCGGCGGCTGGAAGCCGGCGCGCGAGCAGGGGCTCGCCCGCGCCGAGGGGAAGGAATACGTCGTGCAGGACGGCGACGTGATGCTGTTCCGGTTCAACACGTGAGGAAGGTCATGCACCACGCTGTTCTCCCGCGGTGCGTCAGCGCACTGCTCATCGCGGGCGCGGTGGCCTGCGGCGATGCCGCAGCCCCGGCTGCCCCTGCGGCGATCACGCTCTCCGACAGTGCGGCCGCCGCCCTCCCGACGTTCTACGTCACCGACGGCGCCCGCCTGTGCGAAGCCGATGGGCGCACGCTGTGCCCGGTGCGCGATGCGTTCGCCGCGCGGCTCGACGCGCGACGCGTCGCCCTCTGGCAGGCCGGCGGACTCGCGGCGTGGTTCACGCTCGGGGACTCGACCCTCACCCAGATCGGCCAGTTCAAGTCGGCCGAGGCGGATGGCTACCAGACCGTCACCGGGATCGCGGCCGATGGGGATGGTTTCCGCGTCTTCGAGGCCTCGTTCGAGGGGTATCGGCTGTTGACGTTCTCGGCGACCGGCGCGCTGGAATCGGCCATGGCCCCGGCCCTGCCGGAGGGCACCACGACCCTCGGCTTCGTCGGGAACGTCCCGATGATGCAGGTCGTCCGCGGGCGCGGCGACTCCGTCCCGGCGCGCCTGCAGCTGATTCGACTGCGCGAGGCCGGGGATTCCGCCGGCACCGTGGTGCTCGATGCGCCGATCCCCTGGATGCGGGCCATCGGCACGCGGATCCGCGCGGTGCCGCCGCTCTTCGCGGCCGCGCCGGTCTTCACCTTCGACCCGGCGCTCGGCCTGGTGTGGAGTCCCGGTGACACGGGCCGCATCGAGCGGCGCGACGAACGCGGCCGGGTCCTCTGGACCGTGAGCGGCCTCACCGGCCCGGCCGTCGACAGCGGCGATGTTGCGGCGCGCCGGCGCGAGCTCGACCGATCACTGGCGATGCCGCTCACCGATGAAGAGTTCGACCGGATGTCGGCCCGAGTGGCCGACCGGCACGGGGCGGTCAGCGGCCTGCTGTTCGGCCCGGGCGCCCAGGTGCTCGTCGCCCGCTCGGTGGTGCCGGTCCGCGATTCGGTCGAGTGGCTGCGCCTCGCGGCCGACGGGACGCCGATCGGCCAGGTCCGCCTGCACAAGGCGGTCCGCGTGCTCCTCGACGAGGGTGACTCGCTGCTCGTGCACCGCCCGACCGAGGGCGAGACGACCGAGGTGCGCTGGATCCGCCTCGCCCTCCCGTCCACCGCGCCGGCGAACTAGCGCGCAGGGCCTCATCGGACCAAGTTTCAGGCGGGTGCCGGTCCGGCATCCGCCTTTCTCTTTCCGCCTGCCGCCTTCCGCCCTCGGAGCCCTCGTGCGCCATCCCGCGCTCGTGCTTGCCATCCTGTGTGTCGCCCAACCGCTCGCGGCGCAATCGGACTCGATCCGACCGCCGACGCGCTTCGGGTGGACCCATCTGGCCGCAGCCGGCGCCGGCGTGGCACTCGCGACACTCTTCGATGCCCCGGTCGCCCGTGCCATCGACCGCGCGGATTCGCCAGGGCTCCAGCGGGCCGCCCAGCGGCTCGACTATTTCGGCGAAGGGCCGGTGCTGGCCATCGGCCTCGGCAGCCTCGCCCTGATCGGCGAGATCGCCGACGCCCCGCAGCTCACGCGGACGGCCGTGCAGGGCGCCACTGCCGTCGCCGCGGCCACCGCCATCACCTTTGCCGGGAAGTACACGCTAGGCCGCGCGCGCCCCTACCAGGACCCCGGGCTCGATGGCGACCGCTTCGCCCCGCTGTCCGGCAAGGTCTCGCTCCCGAGCGGCCACACCGCGGCGGCCTTCGCCCTCGCGACTTCGCTGGGCGATGCCTCGGGGAGCGGCGTGGTGAAGGGACTGCTGTATACCGCCGCGGCGGGCACAGGCTTCGCGCGGATGGCGCAGCACAAGCACTGGTTCGGCGATGTGGTGGCCGGCGCGCTCATCGGCGTCGCCTCCGCACGCTTCGCGAACGGTCGGGCCACGATCTTCGGTCTCCGGGCGCCGACGATGGTGACTGGCCCGACTGGCCCGGGACTGGGCTGGCAACTGAGCCTGCCGCCGGTCAGATAGCGGAGACCAGCGATCCGAGATCAGCGATCGGAGGTTCGATGACGGTGCGCCTCGCGCTGGTCCTGCTGCTGCCGGTCTCGCTCCACGCGCAGTCCCCGTCCGACCACGCGCTCCTCGCCCGTCTCGACAGTGCCCTTGCCACCACGGCGGGGCTTCCTGCCGTCACCGACTCGCCCGATCCGGTCGTGCGTCAGCTCATCCGCGGCATCACCGGCCTCGCGGAGTGGGAGCAGTCCCGCCATCGCCCGACCATCGAGCGGGCACTCTTCGCGTTCGATGCCGCGGCGGCACGACGGTCGGACTGGTCATGGCCGCATCACCTGGCGGCCCGCGCGCATCTCCGGCTCCACGCCGAGCGGGCGCCGATCCTGGAGTCGGCGGGACAGCGCTCCG
>DASTAN010000157.1:0-2957 GCA_035712665.1 Gemmatimonadales bacterium | reverse complement strand
TCCACGCGCGCGAGGCCGACGACGACGGCGTCGCCGTCCTGGCGGAGCAGCCGGGCGCCACGGTCGTCCTGCATTCGTTCTCGTCGGGGCCGGCGCTCCGCGAGGCGGGCCTCGCCAATCGCTGGTACTTCTCGTTCAGCGGGATGGTGACCTTCAAGTCGTGGCACGACCTCGAGGCGATCACCCGGGTGGCCGACGACCGGCTCCTCGTCGAAACCGATGCGCCCTATCTTGCCCCGGTCCCGCATCGCGGGCGCCGCAACGAGCCCGCATACGTCGCCGCCACCGCCGCCCGCATCGCCGAACTGCGCGGCGTCGCCCCCGAGCGGCTCGCCGCGCTCACCACGGCCAATGCCGAACGGCTCTTCTGGCCCGAGGCCTCGGCCGCCGCCGATCACGTTCACCCGACGGAGTCCTGATGCAGTTCATCGCCACGACCAATGCCCCGGCCGCGATCGGGCCGTACTCGCAGGCCACCCTCGTCAACGGGATGCTCTACTCGGCCGGGCAGATCGCCCTCGACCCGCAGACGATGGAGATCGTCGCCGGCGGCATCGAGGAGCAGACCGAGCAGGTCTTCAAGAATCTCGCGGCCGTCCTCGCCGAGGCGGGCCTCGGGTTCCAGCACGTCGTCAAGACCACGGTCTTCCTGCGTGACATGGCCGAGTTCGCGCCGATGAACGCCGTGTACGCGCGCCACTTCGGGGACCACCGTCCGGCCCGCAGCACCGTTGCGGTCGCCGGGCTCCCCCGGGACGTGCGCGTCGAGATCGAGCTGATCGCGGCGGTGCCCGCAGGCGCCTGATGCTCCGCCGCGCGCGGCGTCTCGTCGTGGTGCCGGGCCGACTCGCCGAGTCGGCCTGGGACCGCTTCGTGGCGTGGTTCAACGCGCTCGATCTCTCCGAGAATGCCGTCCTCCTCGGCTTCGCCGTCGCGGTCGGCACCGTGGGCGCGCTCGGCGTGATCGCCTTCTACAAGCTCATCGATCTCGCGTGGCTGGCCTTCTTCGCGTGGCCGTCCCGGTGGCTGCCGCCGGAAGCGCCCTACCTCGCGCGACCGATCCTCGCAGCCGGCGCGATGGTCGCCGCGTGGTGGGTGATGCGGCGCCTCGCCCCCGGCGAGGAAGGGATGACCGTGCCCGACATCCAGCGTCGCGTGGTACGTGCGGGCGGACGCGTGCCCCCGCGACCGGCCGTGGCGCGCACCGTGGCGTCGGCGATCACGATCGGTGGGGGCGGTTCGGTCGGCGCCGAGGGTCCGGTGGCCGTGCTCGGCGCCGCGGTCGGCTCGAACCTCGCCCGCGTCTTCCGCTTCGGGAAGGACCGGACCACCCTGCTGGTGGCGGCGGGCGCGGCGGCGGCCATCTCCGCGGCCTTCAACGCCCCACTCGCGGGGGCCTTCTTCGCCCTCGAGGAGATCATCGGCGGCCTCGCGGTGAGCGCGTTCCCCGTGGTGGTCGTCGCGAGCGTCGTGGCGGCGGTGATCTCGCGCGCGGTCTTCGGCAATCATCCCGTCTTCCCGCTCCCCGAGGAATACTCCTACCGGCACGCGGCCGAGGTGCTGGCTGCGTATCCGCTCCTCGGCCTCGCCATCGGTGGGCTCGCGGCGCTCTTCATCGCGATCTACTTCCGCCTCGGTCGCGCGGAGGTCAGCTGGCGCCGCGCCGCCAGCGGCGGTGTGCTGGTGGGGCTGATGGTCGCCGCGAGCGGTGGCGCGCTGGTCGGCCGCGGACACCTCGCGATTCCGCTCGACACTTTCGCGTCGCTGGCGTGGTGGGTGCTGGCGCTCTTCGCCGTCGGCAAGATCGTCGCGACCGCGCTGTCGCTCGGATGGGGCGGTTCCGGTGGTGTCTTCACGCCTGCGCTCTACGCCGGCGCCGCAGGGGGAGCCGCCTTCGGCGCCGGGTTGGCAGCGCTGATGCCGAATGCCGGCATCCAGCCCGCCGCCTATGCGCTCGTCGGGATGGGGGCGATGGTCGCCGCGGCGACCGGGGCACCGATCACCGGGATCCTGATCGTCTTCGAGCTGACCGACGACTCGGCGATCATGCTGCCGCTCATGATTGCGACGGCCATCGCCGTCGTCACGGCTCGACGGCTGTCGCCCGATACGCTCTACTCCGGCTGGCTGCGTCGGCGGGGCATCACGCTCGAGCACGGGCTCGACCGCGACGTGCTCGCCGGACTCACCGTGGCGGATGCGCTCGATCGTGATGCCACGGTCGTTGCGGCCGACACCCCGGTCGCATCCCTCGTCGAGGCGCACGCCTGGGCCGACCAGACGGTCTTTCCCGTGGTCGACGCGCAGCGACGGCTGCTCGGCATCCTGACGGCACGCACGCTGGGCCGGGCGGCGCGTGATGCCACCCTCGCTGCACGATCGGCCGAGGAGCTCTGCGAGCCGACCGAGGCCGTGACGCTCGAGGTGAACCTGCGCGAAGTCGTCCGGCGCCTCGGCGTGCTCGGGCTGGCGGCACTCCCGGTGGTGGATGCCCCGACCGGGCGGGTGCTCGGGACGATCGGGCGCGGCGGTGTGCTCGGTCGCTACGGCCGCACCGTGGAGCGTGAGGAGGGCTTGGGGAAGTGAGCGGGCCCCGCCACCTTTCCGGGATGCGCCCCGCCGCCATCGCGATCGCCCTGGCCCTCGTCATCGCCGCACCGCTCCCCGCGCAGGGACCACCGCCGGTCGCGGCGGTAGCGGCGAAGCGTCCCTCGCCCCTCGGGTACTTCTTCCGGTCGCTGCTGGTCCCGGGCTGGGGCCAGGCCGCGATGGATCGCAAGCTCACCGGCGGCATCTTCGTCGCGTTCGAAGGCCTCGCGCTGGGGATGGCGCTGAAGGCCCACCGCGAGCTCCGCTACCTCGAGGAAACCAACAGCGAGCGCATCGAGGACAAGCGCAGCGAGCGCCAGGACTGGCTCGTGCTGATGGCGTTCAATCACCTGATGAGCGGGCTCGAG
>DASTAN010000156.1:0-23578 GCA_035712665.1 Gemmatimonadales bacterium | reverse complement strand
TGCTGCTGGGCGTCGTCGTGGTCGCGTGGCGCGTCCACGCATCCGTGCGCTCACGCGGCTGGTGGGCGATCCCGACCGCGACCACCGTCCTCGCCAGCGTGCTGGGATGGCTGCTCCTCACCGTCGCCGGAACGCCGCTCGTGCCGCTTCGCACGGTGATGGCCGATGTCCCGCTCTCGGCCGCCGCCGAGCGCCTGGTCGGCAATCTCTGGGTCGTGCTGGTGGCGATCCTTGCCGGGGCCTGGCCGCTCGCCCGCGGGGGATTGTCGCTCCGGACGGCGCCGATGGCCGTCGCGCTCGGCGTGGCCGGGGTCACGATGGTGTCGCCCGACGGCATCGCCGCGTGGCGGCCGCTCACCACGATGGTGATGGTGCCGTGTGCGCTGCTCGCGGCGGCCCGACGGGATCGTGCGGGCCTGGCGGGGGCGCTGGCGGCCGTCGTCTCGCTGGCAGGCAGCCCGCTCGCCCTCGCGTCCGCGCTGCTCCTGCTCGCGGCCCCGCTCGCGCACTCGTGGCGCGGCGGGAACCTCGATCGCCCTCACCGGGTTACCCTTCACGTGACGCGCGTCGGACGGGTCACCTCGGCCCTGGGGCTCGCGTCCGCGCTGCTGGGCCTCCTCCCCACGGAAGTGGTGCTGGGGACCGCGCTTGCCGCTGGCCTCGGTCTGCTCCTCCCGATGTGGGGGCCGCCGGCCGACGCAGCCTGATCGCTTCTTCCGAGACCTCTCGACCGGAGTCGTTCCGATGGCCTTCTCGCTTCCGCCGCTCCCCTACGACTACACCGCCCTGGAGCCGCACATCGATGAACAGACGATGCGCATCCATCACGACAAGCATCACGCGGCGTACGTCAACAACCTCAACGCCGCCCTCGAGGGTCACGACGACCTCCTGGCGCTGCCGATCGAGGCGCTGATCGCCGACCTCTCGCGCGTCCCGGAGGCGAAGCGGACCGCCGTGCGCAACAACGGCGGCGGCCACGCCAACCACACGATGTTCTGGGAGCTGATGGCGCCGGGTGGCGCGTCGGCCCCGGAGGGCGCCCTCGCGACCGCGATCGACGCGACCTTCGGCTCGCTCGATGCGTTCAAGGAGCAGTTCGCGAAGGCCTGCGCGACGCGCTTCGGCTCCGGCTGGGGCTGGCTCAGCGTCGCGAAGGACGGGACGCTCGTCGTCGAGAGCACGGCCAACCAGGACTCGCCGCTGATGGAGGGCCGCACGCCGATCCTCGGCTGCGACGTGTGGGAGCACGCGTACTACCTGAAGTACCAGAACCGCCGCCCCGACTACGTCGGCGCGTGGTGGCACGTCATCAACTGGAGCGAGGTGGCCCGCCGCTTCGCTGCGGCCACGTAACCCCGGAGCACTGCCTTCATGTCGATGCCTGCCGTCGGGAGCCCGGCTCCCGCGTTCGTCCTGCCGTCCACCAACGGCACCACCGTCACGCTCGAGCAGTTCCTCGGGCAGAAGAACGTGCTCCTGGCGTTCTTCCCGCTCGCCTTCACCGGCACCTGCACCGCGCAGGTCTGCGAATTCTCCGAGGACTACGGCCGCTATGAAGGGGCCGAGACGGTCGTCCTCCCGGTCAGCGTGGACTCGGTGCCGACGCTCAAGGTCTTCAAGGATCGCGAGCGGCTGCGCGTCGACCTGCACAGCGACTTCAAGCGCGAAGTCTCGCGGGCGTACGGCGTCCTCCACGAGGAGCTCTTCTTCTCGAAGCGCGCGTACGTGCTGATCGGCAAGGACGGCCTCGTGCGCTGGACGTACGAGGAAGCGCAGCTCGGCGAGAAGCGCGGCACCGATGAGCTGCTCGCGCAGCTCGAGGCGGTCGGCTGATCGCGCTCCGCGCGCCGCTTCCGCCCGCCCTTGGGTGGACGATCGCAGGGCAGTCGTGCACGCTCCGCCTGGATCCCCGGGCGGAGCGTTGTGCGTGGGAGGGTCCGGAGGGCACGCGGGACACGGGGCTGCCGGACCTCGCCTGGGCGGTGGTGCCGGAGGGGCTGGTCGCCGCGGATGACGACGGGCACCAGTGGCTGCTCGGCGTCGCGGTGAGCGCGCCAGTCGGCTGGCTGCTGCGGGACGGGATCCCGGTCGACGGCTACGGCGATCTCTCCCGCGTCGACGAGGAGCGGGCCCGGCGCACGCGCGCGGCGGCGGCGGATCGGCTGGCCGACGCGACCCTGGCCGAGGGCGATGCCGCGATGGCCGAGTTGCTGGAATGGGCGAAGCTCGGGCTGCCGGGCGATGCGGTCCGCGTGACGGCCGCCGACACGGTCGAAGCGTGGACACGATGGTGGACCGCGCAGGGGTGCCGCGCTGCGGTCCCCCGCGCCGCCCACGGCGCGGTGCTCGCCTCGCTGTTCGGCCTGGTCGCGACGGGGGATGGCAGTGCCCACCTCGCACCGAGGCTGCCTGCGGGATGGACGGCATGGCGCATCGAGCGATGGCGCGTTGGCCGCTCGGTGCTGGATGTGGGGCTCACGCGGCATGGCGACCTGCTCCGGTGCCGGCTCCTGCCTCGGCACGGGCCACCCGCGGTGCTCACGATCGCAGGCGGTGACCGCGGGGCAGGGGGGCTCCTGCTCGACGGCGAGCCGCATCACGCGCCCGCCGTGCGCCTCGAGCTCCGGACTTCGACCGACCTCGCGTGGGAGCTTGCGTAGTCGAGTGCCCGCAAGGGCTTGCGCCTCGTCGTGCGACCGCCACCTTCCACCAATGCCGAGTCGTCCGACCCGCCGCCTCCCCGGTCTCCTGATCCTCCTCGCGCTGCTTGCCGGCGGCTGCCGCCTCGAGGTGCGCGCGCCCGATGCCGTCCCGGCCGAGACTGCCGCGGTCGAGGCTGCCGTGACCGCGTGGTACGCGGCGAGCGCCGCCCGTGACACGGTGGCGTGGGAGCGTCTCGTGTCGCCCGCCGCGACGATGCTGCTGCCGGGGCGCGAGGCGCGTCTCGTCCCGGTGCGCGTCCTGCTCGGCATCCCGGGCGTCCGCGGCGGGGGCGAGATGCGCGTGGTGCGCACCGATGCGCGGCTCGATCGCGGCACGGCCGTGGTGCGAGTGATCGTCGCGCGACAGGTCCCGGACGCCGGCACCGAGGAGGAGACGCTCGATCACGTCACGCTGGTCCGCAGCGACTCGGCCTGGCGCGTCGCGCACGTCGTGGCCGGCGCGTGGCGCCGCCGCGGTGGTGCCACGTGAGCGCACCGCGCCTCGCCCCGCCGCTGGCAGTCGTGACCGCCGCCGCGCGTGCTCTCGCCAGCGGCGGGACGCCCGAGGAGCGCCTCGCGCAGTTCTGCTCCGCGCTCGCGCTGTCGCTGCCCGCGGAGGCGGTGGTCCTGCGCCGCGGCGAGCGGCGTGCGGAGGCGCGCGCGGACGGCATCGAGCCGGCGGCGGCGGCGAGCCGGGCGGTGGTGCCCTGGCTTGGTGACCGACCGGCGATGCTCGAGGCGCAGGGCGCGCATCGTGCACCGGCCGAACTCCGGCCGATTCTCGAGACCGCGGCCGCGCTCCTCGCGGCGTCCTTGCCGATGCTCGGCGAGCCTGATCCCGGGGACATGGTGCCGGCCGATCTCGGGCGTCGCCTCCACGACCTGACCATCGACGCGCTGCCGGTCGGCCTCTACGTCGTCGACCGCGACTACCGCATCGTGCTGTGGAACCGGAAGCGGGAAACCGGGACGCAGGGGCTGCGCCGCGAGGACGTGCTGGGCTGCACGGTGTTCGAGGTGCTCCACCGCCAGCCCCCCGACCTGCTGCGCGCCGAGTTCGACGGGGTCTTCACCACCGGCGAGGTGCACGAGAGCGAGCAGGATGTCGTCGCGGGCGACGATCGCCGCACCTACCGCACCACCCGCCTGCCGATGCGCGTCGACGGCACCACGATCTCGCACGTCATCACGATCGGCGAGGATGTCACCGCGACGCGCGACCTCACCCGGGCGATGTACCAGTCGGAGAAGCTCGCCGCCGTCGGCCAGCTCGCGGCGGGGGTGATGCACGAGGTGAACAATCCGCTCGCGACGATCGGCGCCTGCGTCGCGGCGATCTCGTCGCGCCTGGGCGGCGCGGCCGAGCCGGTGGTGCGCGAGTACCTCGACATCATCGAGAGCGAGGTTGCACGCTGCACGGGGATCGTCGACGGCCTGCTCGACTTCTCGCGCGCGGGGCGCGTCGGCGGGCAGTTCGAGCCGGCGGACCTGAACGCGCTGCTCGACCGCACGCTCTACCTGCTCAAGCATCACCAGCGCTTCCGGCGACTCGAGGTCACGCGCGACTTCGACCCGCGCCTGCCGCGCGTCCTCGGCAACGGCGAGCGCCTGATCCAGGCGGCGATGGCGATCCTGCTGAACGCGGCCGACGCGACGCAGGGCCGCGGCCACATCACCGTCACGACGCGGGGCGAGCCGGGGTGGGTCGTGCTCGAGCTCGCCGACGACGGTCCCGGCATCCCGGCGGACGTCCTGCCGAAGATCTTCGAGCCGTTCTTCACCACCAAGGGCCCCGCCCGGGGCACCGGGCTCGGGCTCGCGATCTGCTACGGCATCATCGCCGATCATCACGGGCGCATCGATGTCCAGAGCGAACCCGGCCGGACCACGTTCCGGATCGCGCTGCCCGCGGTCCGCGAGGAGGAACGATGAAGCTGCTCGTCGTCGAGGATGACCGGACGGTCGGCCAGTACGTCAAGCGCGGCCTCGAGGAGGCGCAGTACGTCGCCGACTGGGTTGCCGATGGTGCGGAGGCGCTCAAGGTGGTCGGTGGCGCCCCGTACGACCTGGTCATCCTCGACCTGCGCCTCCCGGGAATGACCGGGATCGAGGTGCTCCGCACGATGCGCGACCGCGGCATCACGGTGCCGATCCTCGTCCTGACCGCGCAGGACTCGGTGGAGTTCAAGGTCGATGCGCTGCGGGCCGGCGCCGACGACTATGTCACCAAGCCGTTCGCGTTCGAGGAGCTGCTCGCGCGCATCGAGGCGCTCGCCCGGCGTCCGCGGCAGCTCTCCTCGCGCGTGCTCAACGTCGCCGATCTCGAGCTCGACCTCGACGCCCGCGAGGTGCGGCGCGCGGGGAACCTGATCGAGCTGACGCCGAAGGAGTACACCGTCCTCGAGTACCTGATGCGCCACGCGGGCCGGGTGATGTCGCGCACGCTGATCACCGAGTACGCGTGGGACTATCACTTCGACCCGGGCACCAACATCGTCGACGTCGTGATCAACCGGTTGCGCAAGAAGGTGGACGCCGGCTTCGAACGGAAGCTGGTCCACACCGTCCGCGGCGTGGGGTACGTGGTGAAGGGCTGAGATGCAGAGCATCCGGAGTCGGCTGTCGCTCGCCTACACGATCGCGCTCGCGGCGACGATCGTCGTCTTCGGCGCCGCCCTCGTCCTCGAGCGGCAGACGAGCGCCCGTCGCGAGCGCGAGGAGCAGCTCCTCGCGCGGCTGGCCTTCGAGGCCGACTTCGGCACCCGCATCCTGCTCGACCAGTTCCGCGGCGGCCAGCGCCTCACGGTGCGCGTGCCGACGCTCGGCGTGATCCGCGACACGACGGTCTTCCTCTCACGCGAGGTCGGCAACTACTTCGAGGGGCTGCGCGACATCTTCGTCATCGCCGACGAGCAGGGGCGCGTGCTCTACCAGTCGGAGGCGGCGCGCGCGCTCGATCCGTCGGCCAACACCCTGCTGCGTCAGCTGCTCATCCGGCGGCCCGCCGAGTCGCGCACCGGCGAGGCGCGCCTGCTGCCCGAGGGCGAGCCCCACCGCTGGCTGGTGCGGCCGGTGCCCGGGATCGGCGCCGAGGGGACCAGTGCCGAGCCGTGGACGCTGGTGGTCGCGGCACGGGCCGACGGTCCGCTCGAGGGGCCGCGCCAGCTCATCCTCTCGATGCTGCTCGTCGCCCCGGTCATCATCGGTGCGGCCTCGGTGTTCGGCTACTGGCTCGCGGGCCGCGCGCTGCGCCCGGTCGACGCGATGATCCGCGAGCTCGCCGAGGTGCAGGACGGACGGTCGCTGCATCGGCGTCTCGCGGTGCCGCCCGGGGGCGACGAGCTGACCCGCCTCGGGATGACGCTCAACAACATGCTGACGCGCATCGAGCGCAGCTTCGGCGCGCTGCGCCGCTTCACTGCCGACGCGTCGCACGAGCTCAAGACCCCGCTGATGGTGCTGCGCGCCGGCGTCGAGCGCTCGCTGACGCATCCCGGCACCCCGCCCGAGGTGGTGAGCACCCTCGACGAAACGCTGCGGCAGATCAACGAGATGAACGACCTCGTCTCGACGCTCCTGACCCTGGCGCGCGCGGACGAGGGGCGCGCTGATCTCGTCCTCGTCGAGACCGACCTGCGTGGCCTGCTGGCCGAGGCGGCGGAGACCGCGGAGATCCTCGGCGAGGATGCCGGCGTGATGACGCGACTCGAGCAGCCGGACACGCCGCTCGTGCTGCCGGTCGATCCGGGGCGCATCCGGCAGCTGCTGATGAACCTCGTCACGAACGCCGTGAAGTACACGCCGGCCGGCGGCGAGGTCGATCTGGTGCTGGAGGCCACCGAGCAGGGCGGGGCGCGCATCATCGTGCGCGACACCGGGATCGGGATTGCGCCCGGGGACCTCCCCAATATCTTCGAGCGCTTCTGGCGGGCGGACATCGCCCGGACGCGCACCGGGGAGCGCCCCGGCGTCGGCCTCGGCCTCGCCATCTGCAAGTGGATCGTGGAGGCGCACGGCGGCGCGATCGAGGTGCAGAGCCGGCCGGGGCGGGGGAGCGCCTTCGTGGCCACCCTTCCGGCACCGAAGGCCGGCCCGGCTGACACCCGCGCCTAATCCGGCTGTCATCGAACTGTCATCCGACGGTGAGGGCGGCGCGAACTCCCCTGATTTGATTAGTCCCTGACCCCCGTAGTACCTCCCCCCCTCGCGGAGGGTAGTCCGTGTTCGAAAACCTGCTCGAATCGAAGCCGAAGAAGGAAAAGACGCTGGGCCAGTCGATCATCTCGGTCGTGGTCCACGTGGTCCTCATCATCGGCGCCGTCAAGGCCACGCAGGGCGCGGCCCAGACGGTCCAGGAAATCCTGACCGACACGATGGACATGTTCATCAAGGCGCCGGAACCGCCGCCGCCGCCGCCGCCGCAGGAAGCCCCGCCGCCGGACGCGGTCGTGACGACCAATCCGCCGCCGCAGGGCTTCCAGACGATCATGCCGCCGAAGGATCTCCCCACCGAGATCCCGCCGGTGAACCTGAACGAGAAGTTCGACGCCAAGGACTTCTCCGGTCGAGGCGTTGAGGGCGGCATCGCCAAGGGTGTCATCGGCGGCGTCGGGCCGGTGATCAAGGATGAGGTCATCGGCGGCGAGTCGTTCACCGTGGACCAGGTCGATGACCCGGTGCAGGCGATCGACGGCCCGCGTCCGGCCTACCCCGACGTGATGCGCACGGTCGGCATCGAGGGCGTCGTCCGGCTCCGCTTCGTCGTGGGCACCGACGGCAACGTCGAGGGCAGCACGGTGCAGGTGGTGAGCAGCACCAACAAGGCGTTCGAGGCCCCGGCGGTCGCGGCCATCAAGAAGTGGAAGTTCAAGCCCGCCAAGATCCGCGGCCAGCCGGTCCGCCAGCTGGTCGAGCAGGGCGTTCGTTTCTCGCTCTCGGCGGGCTGATCCCCGGAGCATCGGCAACCGGCCGCCCTCGGGCGGCCACGTTCCACACCCATCGAAAGGTTGTACCACCATGGATATGATGCATCTCTGGGAGGAAGCCGGCCTGTTCGCGCGCGGCATCGTCATCACCCTCGCGATCATGTCGGTCTGGTCGCTGACGGTGACCTTCCAGAAGCTTCTGAAGGTCAAGAAGAGCGAGAGCGCCACCCGGAAGTTTGCGCCGCAGTTCTCGCGCGCCATCCAGGAGGAGAACCTCGATCAGGCGATCGCGCTGGCCGAGAAGAACAAGGACAGCCACGTCGCCCGCGTGCTCGGCGGCGCCCTCTCCGAGGTGAAGCCGCTGCTCCGTGACCGCGCCACGATCACCGCCGCCGACATCAACTCGGCCGAGCGCGCCGTCGAGCGCCAGATGATGATCGTCCTCTCCGAGTTCAAGCGCGGCTCGGGCATCCTCGGCACCGTGGGTTCGACCTCGCCGTTCGTCGGCCTCCTCGGCACCACGATGGGCATCGTGAACGCCTTCCAGGCGATGTCGCTCGGCGGCGCGTCGGGCGGCCTCGCGGGCATCGGCGCCGGTATCGCCGAGGCGCTCATCACGACCGCCTTCGGCCTCCTCGTCGCGATCCCGGCGGTGTGGGCGTACAACTACTTCACCACGAAGGTCGAGAACCTCGGCGTGGAGATGACCTACACCTCGAAGGAGCTGATCGACTACCTCATCAAGAGCGTCGGCAGCGAGTTCGGTCGGTCGATCTTCACCAAGGAGTTCCAGGCGACGAAGGCGGTGAGCGGCAGTGGCCATATCCACGGGTAACAGCGGCGGGGGGGCGGTCAACGCCGACATCAACGTCACGCCGATGATCGACGTGATGCTGGTGCTCCTGATCATCTTCATGATCGTCACCCCCGTGCTGGCCTCGGGCTTCACGGCCACGATGCCGGCCGGCGCGAACGTCGAGTCCCGCGCTGAAGAGGACGACGAGATCATGCTGGGCGTCGACAACCAGGGAAACCTCTTCCTGAACGGCTCGCCCATCGCACCCGCGGCCCTCGAGGCGAAGCTGACCGAGCTGTACGCGGCCCGCACCGAGGACAAGCTGCTGTACTTCAAGGCCGACGCGGGCCTGCCGTACAAGCGGATCCAGGAGGCGGTCGAAATCGGCCGCCGGGCCGGGGCTCGCGTGCTCGTTGCCATCACCGACCGCAAGGGCGGCCTGTCCGGCGCCATGGGCGAGGAGGAGTAAGTCATGGGGATGAGCGCAGGCGGTGGGGGTGAGGGGAACGTCACCTCCGAGATCAACGTCACGCCGATGATCGACGTGCTCCTGGTGCTCCTGATCATCTTCATGATCGTGAACGCCCTGAGCCGCACCGTGGTCGAGGTCCAGATCCCGCCGACCGAGACCGCGGCGATGCAGTCGAGCGCCCCGAGCACGCAGATCGTGCTGGAGCTCAAGGACGACGGGTCGCTCGCCATCAACGGGCAGGCGCCGTTCCCGATGACCCAGCTCGACCAGCAGATTCATCAGGTCTACGACAACCGACCGGCGAAGCTGCTCTTCATCAAGCCGGCCCCGACCCGGGTGTACGGCGAGGTGATGGAGGCGATCGACATCTCGCGCGGGGCTGGCGTGCAGGTCGTCGGCTTCACCCCGATCGAGGCCAACTGAGCCGGCGTTGACCACGTCCTCGCCGGACCAGCCGAACGCGGGCGCTCCCTCGGGGAGCGTCCGCGTTCGTGCTTCACTCCCCGTCACCACGCGGCGGTCGCCGCTCTCGGCGCTCGGCGCGATCGGGTTCCACATCCTGGTGGTCTGGCTGCTCTTGCAGGCCACGGCAGCGGTCGTCGAGCCGCGTGGTGAACTCGGCCGCATGCTCGAACAGGCCGGCGGCGGTGGCGGCGGCGGGGGGCAGGGCGGCGATGTTGCCTTCGTGATGGTCACGCCACCGCCGCCGGCTCCGGCACCAGTCGTCGAGACCCCGGTGCCGACCCCGACGTTTGTCCCGCCTCCGCCGGCGCCGACTCCAACGCCGACACCCGAGCCAGTCACGCCCGCGCCGGCGACCGCAGCCCCGGCAGGCGGTGCGGTGTCGGCCGGCACTGGGGGTGGCAGTGGCGGCGGACAGGGCACCGGGCAGGGCCCCGGCACCGGCAGCGGTGTCGGCCCCGGCAGCGGTGGCGGCACTGGTGGCGGCGTCGCGGGCGGCGGGCGCGAGGGGACGCCGCCGCAGTGGAATTTCATGCCACCCCCGCTCGAGGGGATTCCCAAGTCGTTGCGCGGCAAGTCGGTGGAGGTGACATTCCGCCTCGACGCGACCGGCAAGGTCCTCGACTTCGACGTGGTTCCCCCGATCACCGACCGCGGCTACGCGCGCAAGTTCGCGGAGGCGATGCGCGACATCCGCTTCCGCCCCGCGCGCGACGGCGACGGCCGTCCCGTGCCCGGCACCATCACCCTCTCCTTCGAATTCTGAGCGAGCGCTGATGTCCCTCTTCCGCACCAAACCGATCGCCACCACCGACCGCGGGCTCGAACGCTCGCTCGGCGCCGGCGATCTCGTCCTGCTCGCGATCGGCGCCGTCATCGGGGCCGGCATCTTCGCCTCCCTCGGCACGGCCGCGGCAGGCGAAGTGGGCCCCAACGGCGAGGTGATCCGCGCCGGCGCCGGCCCCGCGCTGGTCCTCTCGTTCGTGCTCCTCGGCGTCGTCTGCGGGCTCGCGGCGATGTGCTACGCGGAGCTCGCGGCGATGATTCCGCAGGCCGGGTCGGCATACGCCTACAGCTACGCGACCCTCGGCGAGATCGTCGCGTGGATCATCGGCTGGGCGCTGGTGCTCGAGTACGCGGTCGGCAACGTCGCGGTCGCGGTGGCGTGGAGCGGCTACTTCACCTCGATGCTGAGCGGCTGGGGGATCGACCTGCCCGGGTGGCTCACGCATGGCTACTACCAGGCGACGATGTCGGGCGACCCCGCGATCCGCGGCCTCCTCGACACTGCACCGCGCGTCGCCGGGATCCCGATGATCCTCAACCTCCCGGCCTTCCTGATCACGATGGCGGTGACCGGCGTGCTGCTCCTCGGCGTCCGCGAGTCGGCACGCGCCAACGCGATCATGGTGCTGGTGAAGCTGCTGGTGCTCGGGCTCTTCGTGGTGGTGGGGGCGATGCACGTCGACCCGGCCAACTACAAGCCGTTCGCGCCGAATGGCTTCACCGGGATCCACCAGGGCGCCGCGATCGTCTTCTTCGCCTACATCGGCTTCGACGCGATCAGCACCGCGGCCGAGGAGACGAAGAACCCGCAGCGCAACATGCCGCTCGGCATCCTGGCGGGGCTCGCGGTCTGCACGCTGATCTACGTGATCGTCGGGGCGGTCGCGACCGGGCTCGTGCCCTACGACCAGCTCGCCTCGGCCGACCCGCTGGCGCGCGCGCTCGAGCTGGCTGGCCTGCCGACCGCGAGCTGGATCGTGGCGGCGGGTGCGGTCGTCTCGATGACCGCGGTGCTGCTGGTCTTCCAGTACGGGCAGACGCGCATCTTCTTCGGGATGGCGAAGGACGGCCTCTTCCCGAAGTGGGCGACGAAGGTGCACCCGCGGACGAAGATCCCGCACGTGAGCACCTTCCTGATCGGCCTCGTCGTGGCACTCGGCGCGCTCGTCGCCGAGGAGAACAGCATCTACGACCTGGTGAACATCGGCACGCTGGCGGCGTTCTTCCTGGTCTGCCTGGCGGTGCTGGTGCTGCGCGTGCGCGACCCGCACCGCGAGCGGCCGTTCCGCATCCCGTTCGTCTGGTTCGTGGCGCCCCTCGGCGCGGCGGCCTGCCTCTTCACGATGGCAGGCCTGCCGGCGCGGGCGTGGCAGATGTTCGGCTGGTGGATGCTCGGCGGGCTCGTGCTCTACTTCGCCTACGGTTACCGCCACTCCGTGCTGCGCACCGGCAAGGCCGTGGACGCGCCGGAGTGGGAGTAGCGCGCCGGGGCTAGAGCCCCAGCAGCTCCTTCGTGTCGCGCACGCCGCGCAGCTTCGCCACCGCCGTCTGCAGCTGGACATCGGTGGCGACCTGGCGCCGGACGGCGGCCGAGTCGCCCAGCGTGAGTCCGAGCACCTGCGATTCCACGAGGCGGTCGATCACTTCGCGGGCCGCGTCGAACTGCGCGCGCGTGACTGCCACCTTCGCGCCCTCAAGGCGGGTCCAGAGCGCCTCGCGACGCGCCTCCGGTGTCGACAGGCCGGGCAGGCGCGCCACCTCGAACGCCGCGTCCTGCAGCGCGACCACCTGGTTGCCGAGGGCACGCGCGAAGTCGCGCTCCGCGGTGCTTGCCGTGTCGGGGCGCACCTCGAGGTCCGGCGTGACGCCGCCGCCCCCGAGCACCGTGCGCCCGGCGTCGCTCCGGAAGGTCGGCCGCGCGGTCGAATCGGCGCCGCGCTCGACGAAGCGCCCGTCCTGCAGCGCGGCGTGTTCGGCCTGGATGCTCCGCCCGCTCGGGGTGTACCACTTGCCCGTGGTCAGTCGCACCGCCCAGCCGCTCGCGAGCGTGGTCTGCGTCTGCACGACCCCCTTTCCGAACGAGCGCGTGCCGACGATCAGGGCGCGATCGTGGTCCTGCAGCGAGCCGGCGACGATCTCCGAGGCCGAGGCGGACCGGCCGTCGATCAGCACCGCGATCGGCGCGTCCGGGACCACCGGATCCTGCGACGCACGGTAGATCTCGGGACGCTTGCCGCGGTGCTGCACGCGCGCGAGTTCCTGGCCCGGCGTGAGGAAGAGGCCGACCATCTGCAGCGACTGGTAGAGGTCGCCGCCACCGTTGCCGCGCAGGTCGAGCACGAAGCGCGTGGCACCCTGCCGCTGGAGCGTCAGGAGTGCATTCGCCAGGTCGGCGGCCGCGACGTCGTTGAAGCGCTGGATCGGCACGTAGCCGACGTTGCCCTCGAGCAGGAGGGTGAACGGCACCGCCGGCACGCGCACGACGTCGCGCTTGAACTCGACCGTGGCCGAGTCGCTGCGGCCCGGCCGTTCGTAGGCGAGACGCACCGTCGTGTTCGGCACGCCGAGCAGCAGCTTCGACACCGAGTCGGCCGCGAGTCCGACGACGCGCGTGCCGTCGACGGCCAGCAGCTGGTCGCCGGCCCGCATCCCGGCGAAGTCGGCCGGCCCGCCGTCGGTGACGCGATAGACCATCACCCGACCATTCATCGCCCGGATCGTCATCCCGGTCCCGGCGTAGCGGTTGCCGAGCGAATTGCGCGAGAACGAGGCGAGCTCCTCGGGCGAGAGGATCGCGGCGTACGGATCGTTGAGCCCGGCAATCAGCCCTCGCGCGGCCCGCTCGTAGAGCGCGTCGGTCGGCAGCGAGTCGAGGGCACTGGTCTGCACCAGCCGGAAGACGTCGTCGAACAGCGTTGCGGCGCGCACGACGCGCGGCGACTGCTGCAGGAAGGCGCCGAGCGCGAACGGCAGGGCGACGGCGAGGACGATCAGGGCACGACGGGACAGGCGACGCACGGGCAACTCCCAAGTGGCAGGACGCGGCAGGGCCGCGGCAGCAGGGCAACTCTTTCCATACGACCGGAACGCGCGCGGCGTTCCATCAGGCGTTCAGCGGGCGAGGGTGAGCGCGCCGCGACACGGGTCGATCGGGGCCGCGCGGATCGGGCCGATGCCGTGCGCCCCGAGGGCGGCCTCGACCCGGGCGCGGAGCGGCCGCTCGGGGGCGAGCAGCCCGCCCGAGAGCGCGACCGGCAGGGCACCACCACCGGCTGCCTCGACCAGGCGCACCAGCCACGCGACCGCGTCCCGGACGATCTCGGCCGCGACCGCGTCGCCGCGGTCGGCGCAGGAGACGACATGCGGTCCCAGCCGGGCCACATCGGCCGGCGTGGCGGTGGTGCTCCACCGGACCAGCCCGGCCACGCCGGGCACGCCGGCGGCCGTGCACAGTGCCTCGGCGAGATGGGTCACGGGCCCGAGGTGGTCGTGCATCCGCCCGACGGCTGCCAGGGCCATGTGTCCCAGCCAGTAGGCCGACCCCTGGTCGCCCATCCGCCAGCCAAGGCCCCCCACCCGGTGCTCGCGGCCCGCAGCATCGCGGGCCAGCGCGATGCTCCCGGTGCCGGCGATGAGCAGCACGCCGGGGCCACCGTCGAATGCGGCGGCACGCGCCAGCTCGGCGTCGGTCGTGACCACGACCTTCCATGCGAGGCGCTCCGCCTCGAGCGCCTGCTGCAGTTCCGACCGCTCCTGCTCGCGGCCCGCACCGCTCGCACCGACCACCAGCACATCGGCGCGGACCGCCCCCTCGCGCGTCAGCAGCGGTCGGGCGAGCGCGGCGAGGTCGCGCGCCAGATCGACGCCGCGACCGCTTCGCATCGGCCCCCCGGGGCCCTCATGGCGTCCGTGCTCCACGTCGTGGACGAAGAGTGCCACGCGCGAGGAGGTCCCGCCGAGATCCGCGCCGAGGACGATCACGCGGCCGCGGGTCGCAGGCGCGACGACAGCAGCGCCACGCCGATGGTGATCAGCGTCCCCAGCGGGACGTACCACGGCCACGCGAGTTCGCCGAGCGGAGCGACGACGTCGAGGCCGAGCGCGGCCAGCCGTTTCGCGAAGATGGTGACCAGCATCCCCGCCATCGTGGTCACGGCGCCGGCGATGACGTCGCGCCCGATGATGCGCGTCGACAGGCCGGCGAGGATGTACGCGCCGAGCAGCGCGCCATAGGTCACCGACGCGATCGACAGCGCAAGCACCACGACCGGCGTGTCGCTCCGCGAGGCGAAGGCGTGGAAGCCGAGGGCGCCGAACATCAGCGCGACGCCCCAGCCCACCGAGACCGCGCGCCCGATGCGGAACAGCCGTCCCTGGTCGCGCTCGCCGGTGATCGACGCGTAGAGGTCGTGCGTCAGCGAGGACGCCAGCGCGTTGATGCTCGACGACAGCGTGCTCATCGCGGCCGCGAGCACGCCGGCGATCACGAGGCCGCTGAAGCCGGTGGGGAGGTGCTCGATGACGAACCGCGAGAAGACCTGGTCGGCCGGCAGCGTGTCGGGCGCGAGCCCCGCCGCCCAGATCGCGGAGCCGACGAGCAGGAAAAGCAGGAACTGCAGGATCACCACGACGCCCGAGCCGACCAGCGCCACGCGCGCGTCCCGCAGCGATCGCGTCGCGAGCAGGCGCTGCACGATGAGATGGTCGGTGCCGTGCGACGCCGCGGAGAGCATCCCGCCGCCCACGATGCCGCCGAGGAGCGTGTACGGCGTCGTGAACGAGAGCGCCGGGTCCACGATGCGGAGCTTCCCCTCGGCCGAGGCGGCCGCGAGCGCCGCGCCCGCGCCGCCGGCCATCTCCCAGGCGATGACCAGGGCGGCGATGCCGCCGGCGACGTACACCGCGAGCTGCACCACGTCGGCCCAGATGACCGCCTTGATGCCGCCGAAGACGGTGTAGAGGATCGTGACCACGCTCATCGCGACGATCGCCGCCGGCACGCTCCACCCGGTGAGCAGCGCCAGCGGAATCGCCCCCGCGAAGATGCGGACGCCGTCGCCGAGGAAGCGCGTCACGATGAAGACGAGCGACAGCCCGCGCCGCGTCGTCACGCCGAAGCGATGCTCGAGCCGCGCATAGGCGGTCTCCTGCTCGCCGCGGAAGTAGCCGGGCAGCAGGAGCCACGCGACGCCGAGGCGACCGACGAGATAGCCGATCGGCAGCTGCAGGAAGGTCAGGTCACCGCGGGCGCCGATGCCGGGGGTCGAGATGACGGTGAGCGCACTGGTCTCGGTCGCCACGATCGAGAGCATGATGCTCCACGACGGCAGCGAGCGCGCCCCGAGGAAGTAGTCCGCACTCGACGTCTGGCCTCGGGAGAGCCAGATCCCGAGGCCGACGGTCGCGGCGAAATAGAGGACGATGACGGCGAGGTCGAGCGGCGTCACGCGCGGCCCGGTCCCTCAGCGACGGCCGGACTGCTCAGACGGTGAACGACGAGCCGCACCCGCAGCCGCCGGAGGCGTTCGGGTTGTGGAAGGTGAAGCCGCTGCCCTGCATCGAGGTGACGTAGTCGATCGCGACACCGCTCAGGTACTGCGCGCTGAAGGCGTCCACGAAGACCCGGATGCCGTTGATGTCGGCGGTCATGTCGTCCTCGACCGGACGATCCTCGATGTTGAGCGAGTACTTGAACCCCGAACAGCCGCCGGGGAGCACCGACACGCGGAGGCCGGCGGTCTCGGCCGGCACGTCCTCGGCCGCCAGGAACTTGCGGACCTCGGTCGCGGCGTTGTCGGTGATCGTCAGCACGAAGCCCTCGGGCAGGGCCTGCGTCATCATCTCGCTCATGGTCAGCTCCGGTGCAAACGGGGAAGCTTCAAGGTCGCCCGGCTTGGCGGGACAGTCAATGCGGAACGCTACGGAACCGGGGCCGGTTCCCGTGGCGTTGCGGATGGAAACATCGCCCGCATCACGGCATCCGCCACCAACGGGCGGAGCGGCGTGAACCGGGGGGTGTTCCGGGTCGGGTGCACCCGATTGGTCAGCAGCACGATCACGATCTCGCGTTCCGGGTCGATCCAGATCGAGGTCCCGGTGAAGCCGGTGTGGCCGAAGCTCCGGGCGCTCATCAGGGTGCCGGCCGAGGAGCGGCCGGAGGGCGTGTCCCAGCCGAGGCCGCGCGACGATCCGGCGGGGCGATCCTGGCGCACCGTCCAGGTGCGGAAGGCCGCTGGCGGGGTCGGCAGGCCCGGCACGGTGCGTCCGAGCGAGCCCGCGAGCGCCCATTCCCCGAAGCGCAGCAGGTCGTCGGCCGACGCGAAGAGGCCGGCGTGGCCCGACACGCCGTCGAGCCGACCGGCGTTCTCGTCGTGCACCTCGCCGCGGAGCATCCGCCCGCGCCACGGGTCGCGTTCGGTCGGCGGGATCACTCCGCGCCAGGAGGTCGGCGGCAGGAAGCGGGCGCGGGTCATCCCGAGCGGGCGCGCGACCTGGTCGCGGAACAGCCGGTCGAACCGCGCACCGTGGATTCGCTCGAGGATCGCGGTCAGCGTGATGGCGCCGAGGTCGGAGTAGACCATCCGGGTGCCGGGCGGCTGCTCGAGATCGCTGGTCATCGCGCGAAGGATGCCCCCGGCGCGCACCAGCGACTCGCGCCAGAGCGGGCGATGCGCCGGCAGGCCGCTGTCGTGCAGCAGCAGGTCGCGCACGGTGACACCGGCCTTGTCCCCCTCGCCGCGGGCGAATGCGGGCAGGTAGCGAATCACCGGCGCGTCGAGGTCGAGCTGGCCCGCCTCGACGGCCTGCATCGCGACGGTGGTGAGCGCGATCACCTTGGTCAGCGACGCCATATCGTAGACGGTGGCACCGTCCGGGGTCGTCGCGTCGTCGAGGCCCAGGCGCCCGGTGCCGTGGACGAAGCGTTCCCCGCGCACCGAGACCGCGAGCACCGCGCCGGGCGCGGCACCGGCCGCGATCGCCGAGTCGAGGACCGACACCGCGGGTGCGAGGCGCTCGGCGAGCGGAGCGCTCACCGGGAGTGGCGTCACCGCGGGCGGACCGCCGGCGCACGCGGCGAGCGCGGCAGTTGCCGCGAGCGACCAGGGCCTCATCGCGTCGCCGGGCGCTGCAGTCCGGCCCGGATCGGCCACGACGGCGGCACCGGGATCGGCGCCGTGCCGGTGATCGCGGCCCTGCCGCTCAACGCTTCGGCCACGGCGGCCTCGGCCATCGTGGTCCCCGACCAGGCGATGAGGTAGCTCGCGACGTTGGGCACCTGCGCGATCACGTACGGCGACCCGAACGACACCAGCACCGTCGGCTTCTTTGCGGCGAGCCGCGTCAGGAGCGCCGCCGTCTCGGGGAGGAGGCCGATGGTCCCGCGGTAGGAGCCCCAGCGCACCTGCGTCGCCAGCACTGTCATCGGGTTGGCGGCGATCGCTGCCTCCGCCTCCGCGAGCTGCTTCGACGACGGATCGATCGGCAGCGTGACGGTGGTGACGGTGTGCCCCTGCGCGCGCAGGTCCGTCGCGAGGCGCCGCCCAAGGGTGCCGCCGTCGGCCACGGTGATGAGCGCGACCTTGCGCGGGGCGGCGCGGAGCGCGTCGACGGTGCCGAGCGAGTCCTTGAGCAGCACCAGCGAGCGGCGCGTCATGTCGCGCGCGATGGCGAGGAACTCCCGGCGCGCCACGACCTCCGGGATCGCCGCGAGGTCCACCTCGCGCTCGCGGAAGAGTCCCATCCGGAGCTTGAGGTCGAGGAGCTTCCGCACCGAATGATCGAGTCGCGCCTGCGAGATGCGCCCCGACTCCACCGCGCGCGTCATCGCGTCGATCGCCTGCGCCGGGTCGGCGGGCATCAGCAGCAGATCGCTGCCGGCCTCGAAGGCGCGGATCACGACCTCGTCCGCGCCGATCTGCTTTGCGACGCCGCCCATGTCGAGCGCGTCGGTCGAGATCAGGCCGCGGAACTTGAGCGAATCCTGCAGGATGCCGGTCAGCACCTTCGGCGACAGCGTCCCCGGCAGCTGCGACTGGCCGTCGAGCGCGGGCACCGCGATGTGCGCCGACATCATCGCGTCGACGCCGGCCTCGACCGCCGCGCGGAACGGGATCATCTCCAGCGAGTCGAAGCGGGCCCACGAGGCGGTGATCGTCGGCATCGACAGGTGCGAGTCCGTGTCGGTGTCGCCGTGTCCGGGGAAGTGCTTCGTCGTCGAGAGGATGTTGCCGTCGCGGAGGCCGCGGATCGTCGCCGTGACGAACCGGGCGACGTCGCGCGGATCGGCGCCGAACGACCGGGTGTTGATGATCGGATTCGCCGGGTTGCTGTTGACGTCCGCGACCGGGGCGAAGGCGAGGTGCACGCCAACGGCGCGGCCCTCGAGCCCGGTGATGCGACCCATCTGGTAGGCGTCCTCCGGCCGGCCCGTGGCGCCGATGCCCATCTGCGGCGGCAGCGGCGTGCCGTCGGCCATGCGCATCGTGGTCCCGGACTCGAAATCGGCCGAGATCAGGAGCGGGAGTGGCGCGCGACGCTGCAATGCGTTCAACTTCGCCGCGATCCCGTACGGCGTGCCGGTGGAGATGATGATCCCGCCGACCTGCAGCGAGTCGACCCACATCCGGGCGCGCTGCATCGTCGGGTCATCGCTCGCGGTGTAGTCGCCGAGGAGCCAGGGCATCACCAGCTGGCCGACCTTCTGGCGTACCGTGAGCGTCGCCAGCAGGCGGTCCACGGTGTCGCCGGGGGCCGCCACGACGGGGCGAGGACGATCCGGCTCGCGCGGCAGCGGCGCCGGGGTCACGGTCGGTTCGGGCGTGGCGGCACGACCGCACGCGAACACCAGCACGATCGGCAAGGAGCGGACGAAGTGGTCGAAGCGAAGCACGGGTTTCGGAGCTCGCGTGGGTTCAGGTGGCTGCTCGGCACGACGCTGCTGGCGGCGTGCGCGGGGTCGGCGCCGACGGTGCGTCCGTCGGTGGTGCGCGTGCGCCCGGGCATCGAGGTGCTGCTCGCCGACTCGATGCCGCTGGTCGCGGGGCGTCGCGTCGGGGTCGTCACCAACCTCGCGGCGGTGGACCGTGCGGGGCGGTCGATCATCGACCGGCTTCGGGCCGACGACGTCACCATCGCCGCCCTCTTCGCCCCGGAGCACGGCCTCGCGGCCACCGCCGCGCCGGGCGAGAAGATCGCCTCGGGGGTGGACTCCGCGACGCGCACCCCAATCTACTCCCTCTATGGGGCGACTCGCCGCCCGACACCCGAGATGCTGCGTGGCCTCGAGGTGCTGGTGGTCGATCTCCCCGACGTCGGTGCCCGCTACTACACCTACATCGCCACCGCCGTCGAGGTGATGCACGCCGCCGCCGCGGCGCGCATCCCGGTGGTGATCCTCGACCGACCGAATCCGATCGGCGGGATGATGCAGGGCAACGTGCGCGATGCGGACACCGCGTGGGCCTCGATGGTCTCGCGCCTCGTGGTGCCGATGCGCCACGGCCTCACGCTCGGCGAGCAGGCCCTGCTCGCCCGGGCCGATCTGGCGATCGACGTGGACCTGCGCGTGGTCCCGGCCGCGGGGTGGGACCGCCGGATGTTCTTCGAGGCCACGGGGCTGCCGTACAAGGCGCCGAGCCCGAACCTGATCGATGTCGATGCGCTCTTCCACTACCCGGGCACCTGCCTGTTCGAGGGGACGGCGCTGTCCGTGGGGCGGGGGACCCCGTTTGCGTTTCATCAGGTCGGCGCGCCGTGGCTCGACACGACGGCGGTGCTGGCCACGATGCGCGCCGCGGATCTGCCCGGCGTGGCGTTCGATGGGGTGACCTTCACGCCGGTGAAGCCCGGCGATGCGAAGTTCGCGGACACCACGCTGGCGGGGATCCGCCTGCGCATCACCGATCGCCGCACCTACGACCCGACGCGCACGGCCGTGCACCTGCTCGCCGCGATTCGCGCCGCCCATCCTGACCAGATCCGCATCGGCGGCTCGTTCGATCGCCTGGCCGGCGGGACGGCGCTCCGCGAGGCCTTGCTCGCGGGCACGGCCCCCGACACCATCGTGGCCGCGTGGGAGGCACCGCTCGCAGCCTACCGCGCGCGCGTGCGTCCGTTCCTGCTCTACTGATCCCGAAATGAGTCCTGTCGTGCTGATGCGTGTTGCTGCCTGCTCGTCCGTGGTGATGGCGCTCGTCGCTGGGTGCGGCGATCGCGCGCTGCCCGCGCCGGCTGCGCCGGCGGCGGGGGGCGCGGTCGTCGCCGATACCGCGCGCGACGGCGCGCACCCGATCGTCACGGTGCGGGGCGCGCCCGCCACCTGGAACCTCCGCGCCGATTCGCTGGCGACGCCCGACGGTCTCGTGCCGCGTGCGGTCCTGCTCGAGGGCGATGCCGTCTGGGTTGCCGACTCGGCGGCGGGTCGCGTCGTGCGACTCGGCGGCGCCACGCCGGTGACGCTCGCCGCGCCCGACAGCGGGGCCCTGCGCGCGCCGATCGCGCTGGGGTGGTCGGGGGCGGAGCTCGCCGTCTTCGATCCGGTCGCCGCGCAGGTGCATCGCTATGCCACCGATGGGGCGTGGCGCGCGATGTCGCGTGCCGTCGGCGTCTCGGGCGGGCCGAACGTTCGCTTCTACCCGACCGGGGCCGCGCAGTCTCGGCTCTTCCAGTTCACCTTCCGCGAGACCCGCGAGCCGGCGCCGGCGTTCGTGCGCTTCCCGGCCGAGGGGCGCGATGACCTGCTGATCCTCCCGCCGGGGCTCTGGACGCCACCGATCGGCACCGTGCTGTGCCGCGAGGCGGCCGGCGCCCGGAGCTTCACGTCGCCCTACGTCGGCGGCACGCTATGGCACCCCACGGCCGATGGAGCGCTGCTGGCGGTGGATGCCGCGGCCTATCGCCTCGTGGTCATCAGCGCGACCGGCGACACGCTGCGCGAGCTCCGCCGTCCGGTCGAACGGCTGCCGCTCACCGAGGGCGAGTGGCGCGAGGCGCTGCTGCCGGCCGAGCGCTGGGTGGCGGCGCATCCTGCGGCGCAGTGCACAGGGCGGTTCGTGCGCGAGGCCCAGAAGCCGGCGCTCCGAGCGGTCACGCTGGACGATCGGGGGCGGACCTGGGTGGAGCGGCTCACCCCGACGGGGCCGGTGTGGGAGGTCTGGCTGGGCGATCGCCTGCTCGCCGACGTCCCGGGGCCGGCGCGGGTCGAGGGCGTGCCGGTGGACATCCGCGGCGGGTGGTTCGCCGCCGTGGTGGCCGATGCGACGGGGCGGCTCCGGGTGATGCGGTGGCGGATCACCGAGACCCCGGGGGCGTGATCCGGCAGGTTTCACGTTGCTCCGTGATGAGCCGGACGTTACGTTTTCCGGCTGCCTCGCTGCCCAACCGGGGAGCGCAGGGGCGGGGTTGACCCGGACGGGGGCGTGTGACGGAACTGGTTCCAGGCGCGGTGAAGCAGGGGTATCTCGCCAGCACGGCGCCGATGGTGCGCGCCCTGCTCCGCGGGGGCGTCACCCCGAACGTCCTCACCACGATCGGGGCGCTCGTCATCCTCGCGTCCTCCGTCGCGTTCGGCGCGGGGATGATCCGCACCGGCGGTCTTCTCCTGCTGCTCAGCGGCATGGTGGACACCCTCGACGGGCAGGTGGCCCGGGCGGGGGCCCAGACGACGACCTTCGGCGCCTTCTACGACTCGACGCTCGACCGGGTCGGTGATGGCGCCTCGTTCATCGGGATCGCGGCCTACCTGCTGTGGGCCCCGGACATCCGCTGGCGCGACTACGGGATCATCGCCTGCATGGTGGGGATCGTGGCCGCGCTGCTGGTGTCGTACATGCGCGCCCGGGCCGAAGGGCTCGGGCTGGAGTGCAAGGTCGGCATCGCGCAGCGTGCCGAACGGATCATCGGGCTTGGCCTGCCGACGCTGCTGGTCGGCGCCGGGCCCCAGGGGATGGTGCTGACGGTCATCGTGACCGTGCTCACCGTGTTGTCGCTCATCACCGTCGGCCAGCGGTTCGCCCATGTCTATCGGGTGACTGCGGCGGCCGGCGTCCAGTAACCGAAAGGAAGACAGCGTGGCGGATTCGACGGCCCGGCCGATTGTGCCGGCGGAAGGCAAGCTCGGCGTGCTCTGCGTCGGCCTCGGGGCGGTGGCCTCGACGTTCATCGCGGGCGTGGAGCTCGCCCGGCGCGGGCTCGCGCAGCCCTTCGGCTCGCTCTCGCAGCTCGCGACGATCCGGCTCGGCAAGCGCACCGAGGGTCGCGCCCCGCTGATCAAGGACTTCGTCCCGCTCTACGCGCTCGAGCAGCTCGAGTTCGGCGCGTGGGACCCGGTGCCGGACAACGCCTACCAGTCGTGCCTCCACTGCGGCGTGTTCGACAAGCACGAGCACGTCTTCCCGATCAAGGACTTCCTCGAGACGATCGCGCCGATGCCGGCCGTCTTCGACCAGTCGTACGTGAAGCGCCTCGAGGGGAAGAACGTCAAGACGGGCAGGACCAAGCGCGAGCTGGCCGAGGCGCTCCGCCAGGACATCCGCGACTTCAAGGCGAAGAAGGGCGTGTCGCGCTGCGTGATGGTCTGGTGCGCCTCGACCGAGGTGTTCATCCAGCCCGGCCCGACGCACCAGACGCTGGCCGCGTTCGAGGCGGCGATGGATGCCAACGACCCGTCGATCGCGCCGTCGATGCTCTATGCCTATGCCGCGATCATGGAGGGCGTCCCGTTCGCGAACGGCGCGCCGAACCTGAGCTGCGACATCCCGGCGCTCGAGGGCCTGGCGAAGGAGAAGGGCGTCGCCATCGGCGGCAAGGACTTCAAGACCGGCCAGACGATGCTCAAGACGGTGCTCGCCCCGATGTTCAAGGCGCGCATGCTCGGCGTCGCGGGCTGGTACTCGACCAACATCCTCGGCAACCGCGACGGCGAGGTCCTCGACGACCCCGAGTCGTTCAAGACCAAGGAAGAGTCGAAGCTCGGCGTGCTCGAGTACATCCTCCAGCCGAAGCTCTACCCGGAGCTCTACGGCGACATGTACCACAAGGTGCGGATCAACTACTACCCGCCGCGTGGGGACAACAAGGAGGGGTGGGACAACATCGACATCTTCGGGTGGTGCGGCTACCCGATGCAGATCAAGGTCGACTTCCTCTGCCGTGACTCGATCCTCGCGGCACCGCTGGTCCTCGACCTCGCGCTCTTCTTCGACCTCGCGCAGCGCGCGGGGATGAGCGGCGTGCAGGAGTGGCTCTCGTTCTACTTCAAGTCGCCGCAGGTGGCCCCGGGGCTGTATCCGGAGCACGACCTCTTCATCCAGCAGACGAAGCTCAAGAACACGCTGCGCTGGATGATGGGCGAGGACCAGATCACGCACCTCGGCATCGAGTACTACGAGGGGGAGTGATGCGCTACTTCCATCGCACGCCCGTGTCCCCCGAC
>DASTAN010000155.1:0-6211 GCA_035712665.1 Gemmatimonadales bacterium | reverse complement strand
GAGGAGAGGGGAGATCAGAGATCAGAGATCGGAGGCCTGAAACCTTTCTTGCCATTGATGCATCCTGAGGACTGCGGTGTCCTCTGATCTCCGATCTCTGATCTCCCCTCTCTGCCGCAGGCCACCAATGCGCCACCTCTCCGTCCTCCTCCTCGCGGCCTGCGCCACCGGCGACGCCGCGACCGCCCTCAACACCGCGACGATCGACACGCTGCCCAACGGCGTCGTGCAGGTGACCAATCCCGGGCCGACGATGTGGGCCGACACCACCGGCTGGCAGCTGGTCGAGGAGCTGGTCATCGCCCCGGAGGAAGGGTCGCCCGGCGAGATCGGCGACATCGGGGGACTTGCCGCCGACGATGCCGGCCACGTCTTCGTGATGCAGCGCTCGCCGGTGACGATCAAGATGTACGGCCCCGATGGCGAGTGGATCCGCGACATCGGTCGCGAGGGGAGCGGCCCCGGCGAGTTCCAGAACGGGATGCTGGCCGTCCACGGCGACACCGTGATCGTGCAGGATCCCAACAACTCGCGGATGACGCTGCTGCGCACCGACGGCAGCTTCGTCGCCGCGCATCCCTCGCAGTGCTGCTTCTTCTGGAGCACCTTCCCGATCTTCGAGGGCGGGCTCGCCGCGATCATCGGCCCGCCGCCGCCCAGCGACTCGGCCCAGCGCTCGGCCGCGTACTACCTGACGCGGATGGACGGCACGGTGGCCGACACCATCATCGTCGCGTTCGGCGAGCCCGAGGCGGGTCGCACCTGGATGGTCACGATGAAGCGCGGCAACAACACCTCGATGATGGGGATGAACATCCCGCTCCAGCCGCAGGAGACGTTCGCCTTCTTCCGTGACCCGGTCGAGGTGGGCGGCACCACCAGCAGCTATCGCCTCGTGGTGCGGCGCCTCGGCGGCGACACGCTGCGCACCTTCACCGCCCCCGCCGGCACCGTGCAGATCACGCCGGCGCAGCGCGACTCGATCTTCGCGGCGCAGATGGAGCGGATGGACGAGAGCTGGCGCACCGCCTTCGCCGAGGTCGCCAAGGCGAGCGACATTCCCACCACCTGGCCGGCGTGGAGCGACGTCGCCACCGACCAGACCGGCCACGTCTGGGTCGGGCGTCCCGGCGCCAAGGGCGCGGTGACCACGCTCGATGTCTTCACCCGCGATGGCGTGCTCCTCGGCAGCGTGAACGCCCCACATCCCCGTATCCTCGACGGCGTCTGGACCCGCGATCGGGTCTACGTGCGCGACGAATCCGACGACGGGCTGCCAGTGGTCCGGGTCTATCGAATCCAGCGCGACGGGACATCGCGCTAGATTGCGAGTTCTCCCTCGCAAGGACCGACCGATGGCCCCCCGCAACGCCCTCGCCGCCACCACGGCTCTCCTCGCCGCGTGCGGTGCCGCCGATGCGCCGCGCATCCTCGCGACCGTCGACACGCTCCCCGGCGGGATCGTGCGCACCATCGCCTCCACCCCCGCCGACTCCGGGCGGTGGTCGCTGGCGCTTGAGCGCGAGGTCGCGCCGGCCGAAGGCGAGCCGGGGGAGCTCAGCGAGCCGATGTCGATCGCCCTCGCCGAGGACGGCACGCTCTACGTGGTCGACCAGAAGCCGAATCGGATCAACGTCTTCCTCCCGGACGGGGCGCTTCGCGGCACGATCGGCGGCGAGGGCGGCGGCCCGGGCGAGTTCCAGGCCGGCTTCATCGCGGTCCGCGGCGACACGCTGGTCCTGCAGGATCCCGCGCAGTCGCGCCTCACCACCTGGCTCGGCTCGACCGGCGAGGTGCTCGCCATTCGCCCCACGGCGTGCTGCTACTGGAGCGAACTCGGCATCGACGGCACCGGCCACGCCTGGGTGCGGATGATGACCACCCCCGCGGCCGACTCGCTGCCGGCCGCGACCTTCCTCCGCATCGCGCTCGCCGGTGGTGACGGCGACACGGTGCAGGTCCATCGGGACCCGATCGCGCGGGAGCGCGCGGAATGGGTCGTCGCCGACAAGCAGATGCGCTTCTCGATGCCGGTGCCGTTCGCCCCGCAGCCAGTCGAGACGGTGGATCCGACCGGCGGCGTCCTCACGGCCCACGGCGCGACCTACGTGATCCGACGCAGCCGCGATGGCCGCGATACGCTGGCCCTCTTCGGCCGCGTGCACCAGCCGCTGCCAATCAGCGACGACGAGCGACGTGCCGAGGTCGAGGAACGCGTCGCCACGATGGTCAAGAACCAGATGGGGAAGGACGAGGCCACGCTGCGTCGCGCCTTCGACCTCGACCTCGTGCCGCGGCAGCGCGCCGCGATCGAGTGGCTCCACGTCGATGGCGCCGGCCGCACCTGGGTCCGCCAGGCCACCGGTGACACGACGACCGCCACGTTCGACCTCTTCGATCGCGAGGGGCAGTGGCTCGACCAGCTGCACATCGTGGACCCCAACTGGGCGAAGGCCGCGTTCCGGAGCGTGAGCTTCGCCGGCGATCGGGTCGCCGTCCTTGGCGAGACCGGCGACGGACTCCCGGTGGTGCGCATCTATCGCCTCGTGCGATCGAAATGATGGACGTACATTGAGAGCATCCCTTCCCCAAGGACCGCCCTGATGCGCCACCTGCTTGGCCTCGTTGCCGTTGCTGCCCTCCTCGCTGCCTGCGGCAAGTCCGCTGATGCGGACGCCGCGGCCGAGGACTCGTCCGAAGTCGAGACCGCCTCCTCCTCGCTCGCCCTCCCGGTCGTCGGCGAGGAAGTGAAGATCGGCGACCTCGTCCTCTCGGTGTCCGCCCGCGGCACGCTGAAGAGCGAGGCCCAGAGCATCCTCAAGGCCGAGGCCGCCGGCACGGTGGAGCAGGTGCTGGTGCGCCCCGGCGATCGCGTCGCCCGCGGCCAGAAGCTCGTGGTCCTCGATCCCGAGCCGTTCCGCATCGCGGTCGAGAAGGCCGAGGCGGCGCTCCGCACGGCGCGCGTCAACTACCTCGCCGAGATCGGGCCGGATTCGATCGCCAGCGGCCAGGCGCCGAGCGAGGCGCGTCGGGCCTATGCCATCGCCAAGTCGGGGATCGAGACCGCCGAGGTCGGCCTCCGCGAGGCCAAGCTGCAGCTCGACCGCTCGGTGATCACCGCACCGTTCGACGGCGTGCTCGAGCGGGTCGGCGTTGCGGTCGGCGAGCGGATCAGCGCGGGCCAGGAAATGGCGGTCGTCGTGGACCTGATGAACCTCCGGATGGAGGCGCGGGTCAACGAGCAGGATCTCCCGCTGCTCCGCGTCGGCGGTCAGGCCGAGGTGAGCATCGCGGCGCAGGGCGGTGCACCGGTGCGCGGCACGATCGCGGCGGTGCTGCCGATGGTCGACTCGACCACGCGCGCCGGCACGGCACTCATCCGCCTCCGCGGCGACGGCAAGCTGCGCCCGGGGATGTACGCCGACGCACGTCTCGAGGCGTCGCGTCTCCCGAACCGGACGCTCGTCCCCGCGCGCGCGGTGATCGAGCGCGAGGGGCGTCCGCTCGTCTTCGTGGTGCGTGACGACATCGCGATGTGGGAGTACGTGCAGGTCGGCCGCACCAATGGCCGCGAGACCGAGGTCCTCCCCGATTCGGTGAGCGGCCTCCTGCCGGTGAAGCCCGGCGATGTCGTCCTGGTGGACGGCCACCTGACGCTGACCCACCAGGCGAAGGTCCGCCTCGTGGCGACGCGCGACGACCAGTAGGCGGGCGCGGTGTCGCTCGCCTCGACGGCGCTGCGCCGTCCCGTCGCGACCATCGCGGCGACGCTCGCGATGGTCCTCCTCGGCTCCGTCTCGCTGGGTCGGATGCCGGTGTCGCTCCTCCCGGATGTCGCGCTGCCGCAGCTCACGGTGCGCACCATCTATCCGGGCGCCGCGCCGGAGGAGGTGTCGCGCTTCGTCTCCGAGCCGATCGAGAATGCCGTCGGCAACACGCCGGGGCTCACCGAGATGCGCTCGGTCGCCCGCACCGGCGAGGCGCTGACCACGCTCCGCTTCGAGTGGGGCACCGACATGTCGCGCACGGTCCTGTCGGTGCGCGAGAAGCTCGACAACGCCCGGAGCCAGCTCCCGGCCACGGCCGAGCGGCCGACGCTCCTGACCGCCGACCCCGGCGAGCGGCCGATCGCGGTCCTTGGCCTCACCGGCCCGGAGGACCTGCGCAGCATCGCGCGCGCCGCCGAGGATGTGCACAAGCGCCGACTCGAGCAGCTGCAGGGCGTGGCCTCGGTCGCGATCGTCGGCGATCCCGAGGACGAGATCCGCGTCGATGTCGACCCGGTGAAGGTCCGCGCGCTCGGCCTCACCCCCGACGACGTCGCCACCGCGATCCGGAACGCCAACGCGAACGCGCCGGGCGGCACGATCCGCCGCGGCCAGTTCCGCTTCTCGGTGCGCACCCTCACCGAACTGCGCGACCCGGTGCAGATCGCCGACATCCCGGTCGGCCAGGCCGGGCGTCAGGTGCGCCTCGGCGAGATCGCGACCGTGACCCCGGCGTCGGCCGACCCGCGCACCATCGTCGAGCTCGACGGCGGCGCGGCGGTCGGCCTCGTCGTCTACAAGGACGCCGGCTCGAACACCGTCACGGTGACCCGTGAGCTCGAGAAGGTGCTTGACCAGCTCGCGACCGAGTTCCCCGACATCAAGATCCGGCTCGTCGCCGCGCAGGCGAAGTTCGTCGAGGACGCCCTCGCGAACCTCTCGCAGGAGATCGTCGTCGGCGGCATCCTCTCGATCCTGCTGATCCTCGTCTTCCTCCGCGACTGGCGGATGTCGCTCGCGATCGGCCTCATCATCCCGCTGTCGGTGCTGGTGGCGCTCACGCTCCTGCAGCTGCTCGACGTGACGATCAACATCCTGTCCCTCGGCGGCCTCGCCCTCGCGGTGGGTCTCCTCGTGGACAATGCGATCGTCGTGGCCGAGGCGACCGGGCGCCTGCGCGAGGAGGGGATGGCCCCGCTCGAGGCCGCGGAAACGGCCGCCAACGAGGTGAGCGGCCCGCTCACCGCCGGCACGCTCACGACGCTGCTGGTGTTCGGCCCGATCGTCTTCGTGCAGGGGCTCGCGGCCGCGCTCTTCCGCGACCTGTCGTATTCGGTGGTGATGTCGGTGGCGGCATCGCTGGTGATGGCGCTCACGGTGATGCCGGTGCTCCTCACCTGGGGGCGCCGCTTCGTCGAGCGCAGCACGCCGGCCCCGGCACCGACCGACGGACGCCTGGGCGGACTCTACCGCTGGGGCCATCACCTCGCCGAGCAGTACGAGGCGGGGATGGCGTGGTGCCTCGCGCGCCCGATGCAGGTCTTCGGGCTCGCGATCGTCGGCACGGCCATCACCGTGGTCGTGACGCTGCAGCTGCCGCGCGAGATCCTGCCGCAGGTCGACGAGGGCACCGCCGTCGCGGAGTTGCGCCTCCCGGCGGGCACCGCGATCGAGGAGACGCAGCGCCAGGCGCGCCGCCTCACCGACGCGGCGAAGCGCCTCGGCAGCGAGGGCACCTATGTCCGCATCGGCGTCGCGACCGACGAGGAGGTCCTCGCCGGCGCCGAACCGGGGTCGGCGTCGAGCGCGGTCTTCGTGCTGCCCGTCCCGGCGCGGATGGAGGCGCCGGTCTTCGCCGATTCGCTGCGTCAGGCGGTCCCCGATCTCGCCGCCGGCGCGCTCGGCATCGACCTCGCGGGCCAGTCGGAGTTCGGCTCGCTCATCGGTCGCGAGGGGCGCACGGTGCGCGTCGAAGTCTCGGCGCCGCTCCGGCGTGACGCGTCCGCCGCGGCCGACCTCGTCCGGACCGAGCTCGCCAAGGTCGAGGCACTGGCCGACGTGCGCGACGCCTTCGCGGGGACGCAGCCGCTCGTCGAGCTGACGCTCCGGCGCGACGAGCTGGCGCTCCGCAACATCACCGTGCAGTCGGTCATCAACGCGCTCCGCGGCGGCCTCGGCGGCGTCGAGGCGAGCGAGCTGCGCGAGACCGACCGTCGCACGCCGATCCAGGTCCGC
Organism: Gemmatimonadales bacterium; assembly: GCA_035712665.1. Classification (GTDB taxonomy): domain Bacteria; phylum Gemmatimonadota; class Gemmatimonadetes; order Gemmatimonadales; family GWC2-71-9; genus Palsa-1233. The sequence continues at coordinate 209 of DASTAN010000155.1, read as the reverse complement.
TACGCCGGCGAGGCGAACGAGGACCTGCGCGTCACGCTGCAGACGCCGATCAGCGGGGTGCCGCTCTCGCAGCTCGTCGAGGTGACCGAGTCGCGCGCCCCGATCGAGGTGGTGCGCGTCAACCAGCGGCCGGTCAGCGTGGTCGAGGGCGTCGTCGAGGAGGGCGGCACCGCGCGCGCGGCCGAGGCGGTGCGCGAGACGATGGCGTC
>DASTAN010000154.1:0-8704 GCA_035712665.1 Gemmatimonadales bacterium | reverse complement strand
GCCGGCTGCATCCGCATCACCGGCGGCCTCGCGATGGGACGCGTCGACTACTACACGTACACGCCGGTCGGGAACGCGCAGGCCTACGGCTATGCCGAGGCCCACACCTACGACCGGTGCGGGTCGGTGAATCCCCCGCCGTACTTCCCGACCACGGGACAGTTCAGCGAGAATCGGTACTACGAGGTGGATCCGGTGTGGCTCAACCGGAAGGGGATCGCGGACTACTTCGCGGCGCTCAGGGCCCAGTAGACGAGGAGATCAGCGATCGGAGATCGGAGGGTGCATCCTCGGATCTCCGATCTCCGATCTCCCATCTCCCATCTCCCATCTCCTAGCATTCAATGATCTGGTCCCGCCTGGTCCCCACGCTGACATAGCGGATCGGCGCACCCGACAGGTCCTGCAGGCGGTCGAGGTAGGCGCGCGCGGCCGGCGGGAGATCCGCGAGTTTCCGCGCCCCAGCGGTGCTCCGCTCCCACCCCGGGAGCGTCTCGTACACTGGCTCGACGCGTGCGAGCTCCGCCACGTCGCTCGGCATCTCCTCGCACTCCTCGCCATCGAGCCGGTAGCGCACGCCGACCGGGATCTCGGCCAGCGTGTCGAGCACGTCCAGCTTCGTCACGGCGAGGCCAGTGAGGCCGTTGACGCGTACCGAGTAGCGGACGACCGTCGCGTCGAACCAGCCGCAGCGACGCGGGCGACCGGTCGTCGCGCCGAACTCGCCGCCCAGCTCCCGGAGCTTCGCCTCGAGCGCCGGCTCCGCCTCAGTCGGCAGCGGGCCGTTGCCGACGCGCGTCGTGTACGCCTTCACCACGCCGAGCACGCCGTCGATCTCGGTGGGCCCGATGCCGGCGCCGATCGCGGCACCGCCGGCGGTCGTGTTCGACGAAGTGACGAACGGATAGGTGCCGTGGTCGACGTCGAGCAGCGCCCCCTGGGCCCCCTCGAGCAGCACGTTGCGACCGGCCTTGAGCGCACGGTAGACGATCAGCCCCGCATCGGTCGCGAGCGGCTTGAGCCGCACCGCGAGCCGTTCCACCAGGGCGAGGTGCTCGTCGAGGCTCGCCCGCCGGTCGGAGCCCATCATCGCCAGCAGCGCGTTGGCGCGCTCGATGCGCGGCGCCAGCAGCTCCCGCGCCCGCTCGGGGACGAGGAGATCCGCCACGCGCACGCCGCGCCGCCCGATCTTGTCCTCGTACGTGGGACCGATGCCGCGCCCCGTCGTGCCGATCTGCTGTGACTTCTCGCTGGCCTGGTCGAGGAGCTTGTGGTAGGGCAGCACCACGTGCGCGCGCTCGGAGATGAAGAGGCGGCCGCTGATGTCGACGCCCTGCGCCGTGACTTCATCGAGCTCGTGGAAGAAGGTCTCCGGATCGAGCACCACCCCGTTGCCGACGACGCAGGACGCCCCCTGGTGGAGGATGCCGGACGGGATCTGGTGCAGCACGAACTGCCGATCCCCGACCACGACGGTGTGCCCCGCGTTGGCCCCGCCCTGGTAGCGCACGACGACGTCCGCCCGCTCGGCGAGGACGTCCACGAGCTTGCCCTTCCCCTCGTCGCCCCACTGGGCACCCACCACCACCACGCAGTTGTGCTTCCGATCGAACACGGCCACTCCCGGACAAGAAAAAACGGCCCCTTGCGGGGCCGGTTGCGACTCCCTCCAAAGCTACCGCATCGGCCCGGTCGGGGTCAATTCGCCCCGGGGTCGAGCATCGCGAAGGTCTCGCCGTGCCCGCCCTGCGCCGCCCGGGCGATCGCCTGCTTGAGCCCGGCGGACACGGTCCCGGTGGCGACCGCCTGGGCCAGCTGGGGCGTGGCCTCGACCCACTCGACCTGCGGCCGCCGCCCCTCGCCATCGGCCGCCGGGATGAGGCGCTGCGCGATCACCCCGCGCAGCACGCTCGCCAGCCGGAGCCGCCCGACTTCCCGCTCGTCCGGCAGGAGCGTCGCGACGAGCTGGGCGATCGCCCCGGCGACATCCGACGCGGCGATCGTCGCGAGGACCAGCACCCCCGATTCGGCTGCCCGGATCGCACGGTCCGCGGCGAGCGGGTCGCGGAGGTCGCCGACCACGAGGACGTCGGGATCCTGCCGCAGCGCCGCCTGGATCCCGGTCGCGAGGTCCTCGGTGTCGGTGCCGACCTCGCGCTGCGTGATCGACGCGGAGAGGTCGCGATGCAGGAACTCGATCGGATCCTCGAGGGTGATGACGTGTCGCACCTGCAGCCGGTTGATGTGGTGCACCATCGCCGCGATCGTCGAGCTCTTGCCGCTGCCGGCGAGCCCCGCGACAAGCACCAGTCCGCCATCGAGCTCCGCGAGCTGCGCCACGATGTCGGGGAGGTGCAGCGATTCCGGCGTCGGGACCGAGAACGGAATGACGCGCAGCACGACGCTGAACGACGAGCGCTGCCGGAGGACGTTGACGCGGAAGCGACCGACGCCGGGGGCGCCCCACGAGCAGTCGAAGTCCCGCAGGGTGTCGAGGCGCGGGTCATCGAGCGCCAGCCCCGCGAAGGTCGCGGCGAGGGCGCGCGTCTGGTCCGGCGTGAGCCGCTGCTTGGTGAGCCCCGTGAGCCGTCCGTTCACGCGGGCGCGCACGACGTCGCCGGCCTTGGCGTGCACGTCGCTCGCGCCGCGCGACACGGCCGCGCGGAGGATCTTCGTCAGCAGCGGCGGCGGATTCATCCGGCCCTCGGCAGGAAGCCCATCAGGTCGCGCACCTCGCGCATCGTCTCGTCGGCGATCGCCTGCGCCGCGCGCGCACCGTCGCCGAGCACCTGCGTGACCTCCCCCGGGGCGGCCGCCAGCTGCAGCGCGCGCTCGCGGATCGGCGCCAGCGTCGTCGCCATGTTCCGTGCCAGGACCTTCTTGCAGTCGAGGCAGCCCCATCCCGCGGTGCGGCAGTTGGTCGCGACTTCGGCGACGGTCTCCGGCGGCGAGAAATGGCCGTGCAGCGTGTACAGGTTGCAGAGCTCCGGCGTGCCCGGGTCCTTCTTCGTCACGCGCGCCGGGTCGGTCATCGCGTTCCGCAGCTTGCCGAGGATCTCATCCTCGGATTCGGTGACGCCGATGGTGTTGCCGAGCGACTTCGACATCTTCGCCTTGCCGTCGAGCCCCACGATGCGCTTGGCCCCCGTGAGGATCGGCTGCGGCTCGGGGAAGTACGGCGCCTCGGCCGGCGCGAAGGTGGCGTTCCAGCGCCGCGCGATCTCGCGCGCGAGCTCGAGGTGCTGGATCTGGTCGTCGCCGACCGGCACCGCCTCCGCGCGATACAGGAGGATGTCCGCCGCCATCAGGACCGGATACTGCAGCAGCCCAGCCGGCACCGATTCGAACCGCTGCGACTTATCCTTGTACTGCGTCATCCGCTCGAGCTCGCCGAGCGGCGCGATCGTGGTGAGGAGCCAGGCGAGCGTGGTGTGATCCGGGACGTGGCTCTGCACGAAGAGCACGGCACGATCCGGGTCCACGCCCGCCGCGAGGAGGCCGATCGCCATCTCGCGGGTCCGCTGTGCCAGCGTGGCGACGTCGTAGGATCCCGTGATCGCGTGCTGGTCGACGACGCAGTAGAGCGCGTCGTTCCCGTCCTGGAGGGCGACATAGTTGCGGATCGCGCCCAGCCAGTTGCCGATGTGCATTTCGCCGGAGGGCTGGATGCCCGAAAAGACTCGTGCCATGCGGTCAAGCTACGCGCACCGCCGACCGGGGGCAACGTGAACCGCGACGCCCGATCCCTTGCGCTGCTGGCGGCCCGTGCCGCCCACCGTGCGGCCCAGTTCATCCGTGCCGCCGCCCGACCGCCGGCCGCCGAGTGGACGGCGAAGGGCCACCACGACTTCGTCACCGCCGTCGACGAAGGAGCCGAGGATCGCATCCGCGAGACCCTGCTCCGCGCGGAGCCCGGGTCGCGCGTCCTCGGCGAGGAGCGAACGCCCGACGCCATCGCGATGGCCGGGCTGGTCTGGGTGGTCGACCCGCTCGACGGGACGGCCAACTTCCTCCACGGCCATCCGGGCCACGCCGTCTCGATCGGCGCCGTCGTGGATGGCGTCCCGGTCGCCGGCGCCATCGATCACATCCCTGCCCTCCGGCGGTACGTCGCGTGGCAGGATGGCGGGGCGTGGTGCGGGGACCAGCGGCTGCAGGTGTCGCCGATCGCCGAGCCGGCGCACGCGCTGATCGGCACCGGCTTCCCGTTCAAGAACCCGGAGCTGCTGCCGCCCTACATGCCGATCCTGGCCAGAGTCCTCGCCGCCACGAGCGGCGTGCGCCGCGGCGGCTCGGCCGCGCTCGACCTCGTGGACGTCGCGCTCGGGCGCTTCGATGCCTTCTGGGAGATGCGGCTCGCCCCGTGGGACATCGCGGCCGGGCTGGTGCTGGTGCGCGAGGCGGGCGGCGTGGTGTGGGATTTCGACGGGCGCGACGCGCCGGTGGACCACGGGCCGGTGCTGGCGGGGAACCGGGTGATGGCTGAGTGGCTGCTGAAGATGGTGAGTGGTGAGGGGTGAGGGGTGAAGGGTGAAGGGTGAAGGGTGGAGAGTGAAGGGCGATGAGCGACCAGATCCACTCTTCACCCTTCACCCTTCACTCTTCACTCTTCACCCTTCACCCTTCACGCAGTCAGGATGCGCGGCCCATCCTGCGTGATCGCGACCGTGTGCTCGAAGTGCGCCGACAGCTTCCCGTCGGCGGTCACGATGGTCCACTTGTCCTTGAGGGTCTTCGTGGCATAGTGCCCCTGGGTGATCATCGGCTCGATGGCGATGGTCATCCCGGCCTTGAGCGCGGGGCCGCGCTTGGGGCGCCCGAAGTTCGGCACCTGCGGATCCTCGTGGAAGCGGGCGCCGATGCCGTGGCCGACGAGGTCGCGCACGACGCCGTAGCCGAACCCTTCCGCCACGGTCTGCACCGCGTGGCCGATGTCGCCGACGTGGTTGCCGACGAGCGCCGCGGCGATCCCGGCATCGAGCGAGGCCTTCGTCCCCGCCATCAGCGCGGTCGCCTCGGCCGACACGGTGCCCACCGGGACGGTGATCGCGCTGTCGGCGTGCAGCCCCTCGAGGTGGACGCCACAGTCGATCGAGACGATGCTCCCCTCGCGCAGGATCCGCGTCGGCGACGGGATGCCGTGCACGATCTCCTCGTCGATCGAGATGCAGAGCGACTTCGGGAAGTCGTAGAGCCCCTTGAACGACGGCGAGGCGCCGGGATGCGAGCGGATGAACTTCTCGGCCTCGTCATCGAGCGCCTCGGTCGAGATCCCCGGGCGCACCAGCGAGGCCATCAGCTGCAGCGTGTCGTGGACGATGCGCCCGCCCCGGGCCATCACCTCGAGCTCGCGCGCCGACTTCAGCGTGATCACGCCTTGCCCAGCGCCGCGCGGACGCGCGCCGCGATCTGGTCGACGGCGCCGACCGCGTTGATCGTCGTGACGCCGCTGCGGCTGCCGTACCAGTCGATGACCGGCGCGGTCTGCTCGCGATAGGCGGCGAGGCGACGGATCACCGCCTCGGGATCGTCATCGGCGCGCCCCTCGACGGTGCGGCGGTTGTCGAGCCGCGCGCGGATCTCGTCGTCGGTGACCTCGAAGTACAGGACGTGGTCCATCGTGCGGCCGCGCTCGGCGAGGAGGGCAGCCATCCCTTCGGCCTGCGGGATGGTGCGCACCACGCCGTCGAAGATCACCCCGTTGACCGCCTCGGGCTTCGCGAGCTCGTCGCGGATGATGCCGAGGATGATCTCGTCGCTCACCAGGTGACCCGCCTCCATCACCGCCTTCGCCTGGAGGCCGAGGGGCGTGCCGCGCTTCACGGCGTCACGGAGCAGGTCGCCGGTCGCGAACTTCGGGAGGCCGAGGGCCTCGGCGAGGATCGCGCCCTGCGTGCCCTTGCCGGCACCCGGGGGGCCAAGGAGGAGGATGTCCACGACGCGAGCTCCAGAAACCGGGGAAAGAAGGAGGTGAACGGTAAACGGTGAACAGGACGGGAGACCCCGTTCACTGTTCACCGTTCCCTGTTCACCGCGACGCGTCCCGCGTCGTCACATGCCGAACTTGCTCTGGCGGCCGCGGAACTTCACGCGGCCCGACTTCATGAAGCCGTCGTACTTCCGGAGCGTCCGGTGCTGCTCGACCTGCGCGAGCGTGTCGAGGATCACGCCGACCACGATCAGGATCGAGGTGCCGCCGAACTGGAAGCTCGGGACGCCGATGGCGTTCGCCACCAGGATCGGGATGATCGCGACGAGGGCCAGGAAGAGCGAGCCCGGGAGCGTGATCCGGCCGAGGACGCCGTCGATGTAGTCGGCGGTGGCCGCGCCCGGGCGGATGCCCGGAATGAACGCGCCCTGCTTCTTCAGGTTCTCCGAGAGGTCCACGGAGTTGAAGATGATCGAGGTGTAGAAGTAGCTGAACACCACGATCAGCAGGCCGAAGAGAATGTTGTACGGCCAGCTGCCGAGGGCGAGGAAGTTCGAGATCTCGGTCAGCACCGGCGAACGCGTGAACGACGCCAGCGTCTGCGGGACGATGATCACCGTCTGGGCGAAAATGATCGGCATCACGCCGGCGGTGATCAGCCGGACCGGGATGAACGTCTTCTGCCCCTCGCGGATCCGGCCGCGCCCCATCACCTTCTGGGGGATCTGGATCGGGATCCGGCGGGCGGCGAGCGTCATCCCGACGACCGCGGCCACCATCGCCACGAGGATCGCGAGGAAGAAGACCGCACCCGGGAACGAGATCACGTCGGTGCTGACGTAGGTGACGAGCCCGACGGCGCCGCGGACGAATCCCTCGAGGATCGAGACCGTGATCAGCAGCGACATGCCGTTGCCGATGCCGCGCTCGGTGATCTGCTCGCCGAGCCACATCACGAAGATCGCGCCGACCGTGAGGATCAGCGTCATGATGAGCCGCGAGCCGAAGCCCGGGTTCGGCACGGCGTTGATCTGCTCGACGAAGAGCGCGAAGCCGTAGGCCTGCGCCAGCGCGATCGCCACGGTGGTGTAGCGGGTCCACTGCGTCAGCGTCTTCCGCCCGTCCTCGTCCTTCTGCATCCGGGCGAGCTGCGGAATGACGCCCGCGCCGAGCTGGAAGATGATCGAGGCCGAGATGTACGGCATGATCCCCAGCGCGAGGATCGTCGCGCGCTGGAGGCCGCCGCCGAGGGCATCATAGAGGGCGAAGAGCCCGGCCGCCGACGACTGCTGCACGTACAGGAGCAGGGCGTTGACGTCCACGGTCGGCGCCGTGATGTGGGCACCGACCCGGTAGACGAAGAGGGCGAAGAGCGTGAAGAGGATCTTGTTCTTCAGCTCCTCGTCGATGGCGAGGCCGGGGACGGAGGGAGCCGTCATCAGGCCTCGACCTTGCCGCCTGCCGCCTCGATCTTCGCCTTCGCGGCGGCCGACATCGGCACGCCCCGCACCGTGAGCGCCCGGGTCACGTCGCCGTGGCCGAGGAGCTTGCACGGCACCGCGGCCTTCTTGATCAGGCCGGCGGTGGCGAGCGTCTCCGGCGTGACCTCAGTCCCGGCGACCTTCTCGAGGGCGCTGAGGTTGATCGCCTGGTACGTCACCTTGAACGGGTTGGTGAACCCGCGCTTCGGGAGGCGACGATAGAGCGGCATCTGGCCGCCCTCGAAGCCCGGATTGGTCGAGCCGCCGGTGCGGGCCTTGTGGCCCTTGTGGCCCTTGCCCGAGGTCTTGCCGAGGCCCGAGCCCGGGCCGCGGCCCAGGCGCTTGCGGACCGGACGCGACCCGGGGGCGGGACGCAGCGTCGAGAGCGTGATCTTCTCGACCTGCTCGTGCTGGTCGGCCATCTCAGTTCTCCTTCACGGGGGTCACCTCGATGAGGTGCCGCACCTTGTAGAGCATGCCACGCATGGTGGCGGTATTGTCCACCTCGACGACGGCCTGGTGATGCTTGAGGCCGATCGACTTGAGGGTCAGGCGCATCGTCTCGGCGTGCCCGATGCCCGACCGGATCTGCTTCACGCGGAGCCGCTTCGCCTCGCCCTCGGCGGGGATGACGGCGGCGTGGTAGGCGGGGCCCTGACGGCCCACGACCGGATTGCGACCCATTCGTCAGTTCTCCTGCTGGCGGGCGCGGTAGCCGATGCGATCGACCTCCACCCCGCGCTCGCGCGCGACCTGCGCCACCGAGACGAGCTCGGTGAGGCCAGCCATCGTGGCCCGCACCATGTTGTGCGGATTGTTGGAGCCGAGGCTCTTGGTCAGGATGTCGGTGATCCCGGCGCACTCGAGGACGGCGCGCACCGGGCCGCCGGCGATGACGCCGGTACCGGTGGCGGCCGGCTTCAGCAGGACGCGTCCGGCGCCGTGCTCGCCGAGGATCTCGTGCGGGATGGTGCTGCCGTTCTTCGGCACCGAGACCATCGCGCGCTTGGCGGCCTCGACCGCCTTGCGCACCGCTTCCGCGACCTCGTTCGCCTTGCCCGTCGCGATGCCGACGCGGCCCTTGCCGTCGCCGATCGCCACGAGGGCGTTGAACGAGAAGCGGCGGCCGCCCTTGACGACCTTCGCGACGCGGTTGATGGCGACGACGTTCTCGATGAACTCCTTCTCGGCCGGCTCCTGGCGGTCATCCCGGCGGCCACGGCCGCCATCACGCCCGCCGCGCCCGCCCTGGCCGCCGCGACCGCCGCCCTGCCCGCCCCGACCGCCGCGCCCG
>DASTAN010000153.1:0-10259 GCA_035712665.1 Gemmatimonadales bacterium | reverse complement strand
CGCCCGGGTCCGCGCCACGGCCTCGGGCGTTCCCTCGGCGACCACCGTCCCGCCGCGCGCGCCACCCTCGGGGCCGAGGTCCAGGACCCAGTCGGCGGTCTTGATCACGTCGAGATTGTGTTCGATGACGACGACGCTGTTGCCCTTGTCCACGAGGCGATGCAGCACCTCGAGGAGCAGCCGCACGTCCTCGAAGTGGAGCCCGGTCGTCGGCTCGTCCAGAATGTAGAGGGTGCGCCCGGTGTCGCGCTTGGCGAGCTCGGTCGCCAGCTTCACGCGCTGCGCCTCGCCGCCCGAGAGCGTCGTCGCGGCCTGCCCGAGATGCAGGTAGCCGAGACCGACGTCGTTCAGCAGCTCGAGGCGATCGGCGATGCGGTTCTGCGTCCGGAAGAAGTCGAGGGCGTCCGCGACGGTGAGGTCGAGGACGTCGGCGATGCTCTTCCCCTTGTAGCGCACCTCGAGCGTCTCGCGATTGTAGCGCCGCCCCTTGCAGACCTCGCATGGCACGTAGACGTCGGGCAGGAAGTGCATCTCGATCTTGACCAGGCCATCGCCCTGGCACGACTCGCAGCGCCCGCCCTTCACGTTGAAGGAGAAGCGCCCCGGTCCGTAGCCGCGCATCTTCGCCTCGGGGAGCTGCGTGAACAGCTCGCGGATCGGGGTGAAGAGGCCGGTGTAGGTCGCGGGGTTCGAGCGCGGGGTGCGACCGATCGGCGACTGGTCGATGTCGATGACCTTGTCGAGATGGTCCAGCCCCTCGATCGCGTCGTGCGCCCCGGGGAGCACCTTCGCCCGGTAGAAGTGCCGCGCCAGCGACTGATAGAGGATGTCGGTGACGAGCGTCGACTTCCCCGACCCCGAGACGCCGGTCACCGCCACGAAGAGCCCGAGCGGCACCTCGACATCGAGGCCGCGCAGGTTGTTGGCGTGGGCATTCCGGATCCGGAGCGCCCGCGCGGCATCGCGCCGCCGGCGTTCGGCCGGCACCGGGATGCGGAGCTCGTTCCGGAGGTAGCGCGCGGTGAGCGAGTCGGGATGTGCGAGCACCTCCTCGACCGTCCCCTCGGCGACGACCTCGCCGCCGAACCGGCCGGCGCGCGGCCCGAGGTCGATGACGTGATCGGCCTCGCGAATCGTGTCCTCGTCGTGCTCGACGACGATCACGGTGTTGCCGAGGTCGCGGAGTTCCTTGAGCGTGGCGAGCAGCCGTTCGTTGTCGCGCTGGTGGAGCCCGATGCTCGGCTCGTCGAGGATGTAGAGCACGCCAACCAGGCGCGACCCGATCTGCGTCGCGAGCCGGATGCGCTGCGCCTCGCCGCCCGAGAGCGTCCCGGCCGAGCGACCGAGGGTGAGATACTCGAGCCCGACATCGCGCAGGAACGCCAGCCGCTCGACCACTTCCTTGAGGATCGGGCCCGCGATCTCCGGGTCGACGGCACCGGCGGTGCCCCGCATCGTCGGCACGGACTCGAAGAAGAGGATCGCCTCATCGACCGAGAGGTCGACGATGTCGCCGATGCTCCGCCCGTGCACGAGGACGCTCAGCGATTCGGCCTTGAGGCGCTTGCCGTGGCACGCCGGGCAGGGCTGCTCGACCATGTACTGCTCGAGGTCGGTGCGCACCGCATCGCTCGAGCTCTCGCGCCAGCGGGCGGCGACGCTGGCGAGAATGCCGTCCCACGGCCCCTCGACCTCGCGACCCCGCCCGCCCTCGGCCGTGAACTTGTACCTCTTGCCCGGCGTGCCGAACATCAGCTGCTCGCGCACCTTCTCGGGCAGCGCGCCCCACGGCTTGGCGAGGTCGAACTTGAGCGCCTTCGCGAGCGTCGGCAGCACCACCTTCTTCAGGTAGCCGGTCGGCTCGCCCCACGGCAGCACCACGCCCTCGAGGATCGAGATGCGCGGGTCGCCGAGGACCAGGTCGGCGTTCGGGATCCGCGACGTGCCGACACCGTGGCACTCGTTGCACGCGCCGAACGGCGAATTGAACGAGAACTGGCGCGGCTCGAGCTCGGGCAGCGAGAGGCCGCAGGTCGGGCAGGCGAACCGTTCGCTGAACAGTCGGGAGTCGGGAGTCTTGAGGCGTGGGTTGTGCTGCACGATTTCCACGACGCCGTCGGCGGTGCGGAGCGCGGTCTCGAGCGAGTCGATGAGGCGGGCGCGATCGCTCTCGCGCACGACGAGGCGATCGACCACCACGGCGATATCGTGGTTCTGGCGACGATTCAGCGCCGGGACCGCGTCGAGGTCGTAGGTCGCGCCGTCGACGCGGACCCGGACGAAGCCGGTGCGGCGCAGGTCCTCGAAGAGGTCGCGGAATTCGCCCTTGCGGCCGCGCACCACCGGGGCGAGCACCTCGATGCGCGTCCCCTCGGGCCAGCCGAGGATGGTGTCACCGATCTGCCCCGCACTCGAGCGCGTGATCGGCGCGCCGTCGTTCGGGCAGTGCGGCACGCCGGCACGCGCCCAGAGCAGGCGCATGTAGTCGTAGATCTCGGTGACGGTGCCGACCGTCGAGCGCGGATTGTGGCCGGTGGTCTTCTGCTCGATCGAGATCGCGGGCGAGAGTCCCTCGATCGCGTCGACGTCGGGCTTCTCCATCAGTCCGAGGAACTGCCGGGCGTACGCCGACAGCGACTCGACGTAGCGGCGCTGCCCCTCGGCGTAGATGGTATCGAAGGCGAGCGACGACTTCCCCGAGCCCGACAGGCCGGTGATGACCGTGAGGGCGTTCCGTGGGATCCGGACGCTCACGTTCTTGAGGTTGTGCTCGCGGGCGCCACGGACGACGAGGAACTCTTCAGCCATAACCCGGAATGGTAAGGCGACCGCGCCGTCGGGAGCAACGCGCCGAGGTGCGCGAGGCCCGAGCCTTGCACGGGGGCACGGCATGCGCCGCACCGGATTGTCGCCCCGCGCCCTCGCGGGGATCGTGATTCTGCTGGCCTGGGGCGGGACCCTGGGCTGGCTCGCCCTGCGTCGGGCCGCCCCCCAGACCGCCGACCAGCTCTCGCGGGATGCGGCGCTCCGGCTCGCACCGGACGACGCGTGGTTCGCGCTCGAGGCCTCCGGGATCCAGGTCGGGATCGCCGGCGTCACGCTGGATACCCTCTCGCCGGGGTACCGGGTCGTGACAACGCTCAGCCACGAGATACCCCGCGGCGACGGGGTGATCCGTGCCACCCGGCAGACCCGGACGCGCCTCTCCCCCACCCTGCAGCTGGTCGAGGCCACCTCCCGCTCCTCGGTGGGGGGCTCCCGGCAGGAGGAGTGGAGCCTCACCGTGGCCGGGGACACCCTCACCGCGCGCGATGGTCGCGAGCTCCGCACCGGCCGTCGCATCGCCGGGACCGAAGCGCCGCAGACCTTCGAGGGACTCCCCTATCGGCTGGCGATGACCGGTGGCCTCGCCCCGGATCGACAGCGGACCGTGCCGCTGGCGGCGTCGTTCCCGCCGACACTGCTCGGGACGCAGGTCCAGGTGGGGCGCGAGAGCACGGTGGTGTTCAGTGACAGCGCGGTGGTCGACGCCAACGGGACGTGGCGCGTGGCGTTGCTCGACACCACCGTCGCGCACGCCACGGTGCTCGACGGGCCGGCCGGTCCGGTCCGCGCGTGGATCGACCGGCGCGGGATGCTCGCGGGGCTCGAACCGGTGTTCGGCGCCACCTGGGTGCGACGGGACTTCGACCTGGCCGTGACGGCGTGGCGTCGGGTCGTGGCGGCTGACACCGCGGCGCTGCGGCGCGCGCTGCCGAGCCTCGATTGGTATGCGACCGGGGCATCGGTCGATACTGGCACGACGACACGGCGGGTGCGGGCGACCCGACGCGATGGTCGCCCGATCGAGCCGGCGCTGCTGCAGCGCCTCAGCGACGGGCGTCAGCGCGTGATCGAGGATCGGCTGGTGGTGCTGGAGGATCCGGGGCCGGGCGGTGCCCGCGCCCCGCGCGGCACGATGAGCGATGCCCTGGTCGATCGCGATGCCCCGGCGGTGTCGGCGTTCGCGGAACGGATCGATGCCCTGCCGCCGGGACTCGCGGGGGCCGAGCGGCTCGTGGCGATGATGCCGCGCCTCGTGGCCCTCGACGTGAGCGACAGCGCCGCGTATGGTGCGGAGCGCACCGCGCGCCTGCGTCGAGGCCGACCGGAGGGAATCGCGCGACTCGCCGCCGCGCTGCTGCAGCGGCAGGGGCTCACGGCACGGATGGTGACCGGGATCCTCCCGACGGCGGCAGGGGTTCTTACCCACGCGTGGGTCGAGGTCTGGCGTCCCGGTGAAGGTGGCTGGCTCGCGATGGACCCCGTGCTGGGCCGCCCGCGCGCGAGCACGGGGCTGATCCGCCTCGCCATCGGCGGGACGGCGCATCCGGACGACCTCGTGCCGTGGCTCGCCGACGTGCAGTTCGACTTTCTCGAGGGGAGTGCGCAGTGATTCGCTTGCGCGGCGTGCAGAAGCGCTACGGCCGATTCGAGGCGGTGAAGTCGCTCGACCTCGAGATTCCGCGCGGCGAACTGTTCGGCTTCCTGGGCCCCAACGGCGCGGGGAAGACGACGACGATGCGGATGATCGCCGGGATCCTCGCCCCGACCGCCGGGACGATCGAGGTCGGCGGCGTCGACATCGTCGCCGATCCGATGCGCGCCAAGGCGAAGCTCGGCTTCATCCCCGATCGCCCGTTCGTCTACGACAAGTTGACCGGGGCCGAGTTCCTGCGATTCAGTGCCGCGCTGTACGGCCAGGATGGGCCGACGGTCGAGGCACGGATCGACGAGCTGCTCGAGCTCTTCGAGCTGTCGCGCTGGAAGGACGAGCTCACCGAGAGCTACTCGCACGGGATGCGGCAGAAGCTGATCATCTCGAGCGCCTTCGTGCACCGCCCCGAGGTCATCGTGGTCGACGAGCCGATGATCGGTCTCGACCCCAAGAGCGCGCGCCTCCTCAAGTCGCTCTTCCGCCGCTTCGTCGAGAAGGGCGGGACGATCCTGATGAGCACGCACACGCTCGAGATCGTCGAGGGGTTCTGCGATCGGATCGGGATCATCCGCCACGGCGAGCTCGCCGCGTGCGGCACGGTCGATGACCTGCGGCGCCAGGCCGAACGGGATGGCGCCGGGCTCGAGGAACTCTTCCTTCGCCTCACGGGCGAGCACGTCGAGCCGGATCTCGATGCCGTCCTCGACTGAGCCGCTGCCGCCCCAGCCGGGGTTCGCGGCACTCACGGCGCCGAAGTGGCGCAGCGCGCTGGCGCGCCTCAAGCGCCGCCCCGGCGAGAAGCGCGAGGGGCGCGGCCTGTTGTTCGGCACCGCCGGCGCGCTCTTCCTCGCCGCGGCGTTCGGCATCGCGTGGCGCGCCGTGACCTACTTCAAGAGCGTCCCGGAGATCGGCCCGCTCCTCGCCGGCAAGCTGCTCGGGATGGCGTTCCTCGCCTTCACCTCGATCCTGCTGCTGTCGAACCTCGTCTCGGCGCTCTCGACCTTCTTCCTCGCGAAGGATCTCGACCTGCTGGTCGCCGCGCCGCTCGACTGGGGGCGCTTCTATCTCGCCAAGCTCGGCGAGACGATCGTGCACTCGAGCTGGATGGTGGTGCTGCTGTCGTTGCCGCTGTTGGGGGCGTACGGGATCGCGTGGGATGGCGGTCCGCTCTTCCCGCTCGTGGCGGTCGCGGCGCTGGTGCCGATGCTGGTCATTCCCGGCGTGATCGGGAGCGCGGTGACGCTCGTGCTGGTGAACGTCTTCCCCGCACGTCGCGCGCGCGACCTGCTGGCGCTGGTGTCGATCATCGCGGCGGGCGGGCTGGTGCTGCTGCTCCGCGTGATGCGCCCCGAGCAGCTGGCGCGGCCGGAGGGGTTCCAGTCGCTGGTCGACTTCATCGCGGTGCTCCGCGCGCCGTCGCATCCGCTGCTGCCGAGCGAGTGGGGGAGCGCGATGCTGATGAACTGGCTCACCCGGATCGCGGATCCGCTGCCGATCGCGCTGCTCTGGACCACCGCCGCCGCGTTCGTGGTGATGGGAGCGGCGCTGCATCGTCGGCTCTATGTGTCCGGCTTCGCGCGGGCGCAGGAGGGGGCCGACACTGCCGGCCGCGGCGGGACGTGGGGGCGGAGCCGGTGGCTGCTCCCGGGCATGCCGGCGATGCGGCGCGAGTTCATCCTCAAGGACCTGCGGATCTTCTTCCGCGACAGCACGCAGTGGAGCCAGCTGATCCTGCTGGCGGTGCTGGTGGTGGTCTATCTGTTCAACATCCGCGCGCTGCCGCTCTTCACCGGCGAGCGGGTACCGGTCTTCCTCGTCACCCTGATCGTCTTCCTGAACCAGGGGCTGGCGGGGTTCGTGATCGCGGCGGTGGCGGCGCGCTTCATCTTCCCGTCGGTGTCGCTCGAGGGACGGCTGCTCTGGCTGCTGCGCTCGTCGCCGCTCGACCCGCGCGCGATGCTCCGGAGCAAGTACCTGGTGGGGACGCTGCCGCTGGTGGTGCTGGCGCTGGCGCTCACGGCGACGACGAACACGATCCTCCGCGCGTCGCCGTTCATGATGCTGGTGAGTCTCGCCACGGTGCTCGCCTTCACGCTTGGCGTGGGCGGGCTCGCGCTCGGCATCGGGACGCTCTATCCGCAGTTCGACAGCGAGAACGCGGCGCAGATCCCGACCTCGTTCGGCGGGCTGGTGTTCATGCTGCTCGCGATCGCGCTGCTGGGCGCGGTCATCGTGCTCGAGGCGTTCCCCGTCGTCGAGCACCTGCGCGCGGCGCAGGGCGGCGACCCGGTGGCGCTGCCGGGACCGCAGGGATGGGCGATGTTCGCGGCGGCGGCATTGCTCTGCGTCGCGGCGGCGGTGGTGCCGATGCGGCTCGCGGCGCGGAAGCTCGGGAGTCTGGAGGCGTAGGGCGCCGAGCCAGCGTTCGTTCGGCCTCGTGTCGCGTCGCGAGGTGACTCGGCCCCGCCCCTCCGATGGTGAACGTGTGCACGCCTCGCGCATCTCCGCGCGGGGCGTTCCCCGTTCCGCCCCGGAGGGCTCCCCCATGTTCCGCTTCACCATCCTTGGCCCCGCGCTCGCCGCCGGCCTCGCGCTCGCGGCCTGCGCCGACCGCGACCTCCCCACCGCCCCGCCCGTCCCCACCGATGCCCCGGCCCCGCAGACGCTCGCGATGGCGCCGCGCGAACGTCTCGCCCAGCGCCTCGCCGTGACGCTTGCGGACCCGGCGGTGCGCGCCGACCTGCTCCGCCGCCTGCAGGCCTCGCGCGCCCCCGAGGGGAAGGTGCAGTTCCAGGCGCTCGCCCAGCTCGAGGGCGGCGCCCTGATCGCCCGCCTCGCCGCGCGCTCCGGCGCCTCGGTGTCGGAGCTCCTCGCCGACATGGCCGCCGCGAAGGGGCTCGAGCTCTACCTCCCGGTCGAGGCGCATCGGGCGACCTGGACGGGCGACGAGGCGATCCTCGTCGGCACGATCGCGCGCGACGGCGACACCCCGGTGGCGTTCACCACCGACGGCGAGCGCCGCCGCCTCGACCCCGATCGCCCGCCGACGACGCCGGTCCTCGCCCTGGTGCCGCAAGAGTTCGACGTCACCAATGGCCGACCGGCGCGCGCCGCGACCTGCTGGACGCTCTGCGACGACATCGGCTCGGGCGGCGGCGGCGCGGTGATGCCAGGCGCCACTCCCGGGCTCTACCTCACCACGAGCCACTTCGATGGCAGCTACGAGAGCTGGCTCAAGGGGAAGCCGGAGTACGAGTACCACGTCTATGGCCAGAAGGGGTCAGGCGACACCGAGCAGCTCGCCTGCACCGGCGAGCACGCCGGCGGCCCGTACACCTGGGACCAGAACGATCTCGATTGGAGCGGCGAGGCGCTGCTGCTGTCGGCTGCGGATCACGCAGCGTACCAGGCGCGGGTGCCCAACGGGGTGGTGCGGATTCTGGCACTCGAGGACGACGACCAGGCCTGCGTCCTCCGCGGCGACACCGGTCGCTTCGGTGAGCTGGTGAAGGCGGTGGACGCCGCCTACAAGGCCTTCACGAGCGGCAAGGTCGAGCCGTGGTTGCTGAAGGGAATCCGGGTGGCGCCGAGCTCGTTCTCGCTGCTCCGGGCGATCTACAGCTTCATCACCACCGGCGATGACTTCATCGGGAATGCGGTCGAGACGAGCGTGGCCGGCGCCGCCCCGGGCGGCGCCAACTGGCTGCTCAAGACGGAAGGGACGCGGACGACGGGGTGGTTCGCGACGGCGTACCGGCACTGACCGCGACCCCGCACCACTCGCAGAAGCGCGTCCCGTCGCGACGCGCGGCACCGCACGCCGGGCAGCTCGGACCGCCCGGCGTCGCGGGCGTCGGGGCGACCCCCGACTCGGCGTCGAGCACCTGCACCGCCGCCGCCGCGAAGCGCGCGTGCAGCATCGCGTAGTCGGCATCGGAGAGCTTGCCGGTCGCGCGATCGAACTCGAGCTCGCGGAGCGCGAGCAGCGCCCGGCCACGCGGCGTCTCCTCGGGCTCGGGGAGGTCGAGCAGGTCCGGCGCCTCGGGCTGCGGTGCGAGCATCGGCTGCGCGACGAGCCAGAGGATTGCGATGCCGACCAGCACCGCCGCGATCGCCTCGATGATCTCGCGCGACATCAGCTGTCCACCTC
This sequence comes from Gemmatimonadales bacterium, assembly GCA_035712665.1. Classification (GTDB taxonomy): domain Bacteria; phylum Gemmatimonadota; class Gemmatimonadetes; order Gemmatimonadales; family GWC2-71-9; genus Palsa-1233. Next base: position 1,632 of record DASTAN010000153.1, on the reverse strand, counting down.
ATCGAGCGCCTTGCGGAGGCGCGCCATCTGCTCGTCGTCGACGGCAGGCGCGGCGGGACCGGCGGTCGCCACCGCCTCGACCTGGCGACGGCGCGAGAGGTACGCCGCGAGACCCAGCCCGACGACACTCACCGCGATGCCGGGGACGAGGTAGCCGGCGAGGTTGAACCCCTCGGTCGGCGGCGCCATCAGGATCGCGGTCCCCTCGCGGTCCACGTAGAACTGCACGATCTCCTCGGGCGACTTCCCCGCCTGGTGCAGCCCGACGAGTTCCTTGTGGAGCTCGGGCGAGTAGGTGCAGGTGAAGTCGGTCGTCCGGCAGGTGTAGATGTCGAGCGTGCAGCCGCAGGTGCAGCGCAGCCGCCGCTCGATCGCGATGATCACCGGATCGTTGTCGAGCGCGGTCACCGTGTCGCGCTGCTGCCCGGCGAGCCACGGCTCGCGGAGGCGATCCGCCGCCGGGGCGGTCGTGTCGGGCGCGGGGGCCGCGCTGTCCTGCGCCGCGAGGAGGGCGGGAGCGAGCGACAGCGCCGCGCCGCGGAGGAAGTCCCGGCGCGTCGTCACGAGGCGCTCCCGGTCATCTCGACGGCGTAGCCGGCCTGCGCCTGCACCGTGCGCCTGGTGCGCACCTGCGGGCCGCCCGGCCACATCGTGATCAGCCCGCCGATGACGAGGATCACGCCGCCGATCCAGAACCACGCGACCAGCGGGTTGACCTGGATCGCGAAACGCGCGCGCTCGGTGCCGTCGGTGCTCCCGGCGAAGACGACATAGAGATCCTCGCGGAGGTCGCTCCGGAGCCCGACCTCGGTGCTCGGCTCGAAGGTCTTCTGCCCGAACGAGTCGACGTGCTGCCGCTTCTCGGAGACGATCGTGCCGAGGCGGACGCCGTCGCGCTTCACCTCGAGCGTTGCCGCCGACACGCGGCGGTTGAGCGCCGAGAACTGCGAGACGCCCATGTGCGTCAGCTCGTAGGTCCAGCCGAACGGCGACGCGATCGTGGTGCTCTGTCCCGGGACGAGGTCGACCTCGACCTTGGTCTTGAAGGCGAGCCCGGTGAACGCCACGAAGTAGATCACCACGGCGACGTGCACGATGTAGCCGCCATAGCGGCGACGATTGCGCGACAGCAGGCGGCCAAGCGCCACCGGCAGCGCCTCGTCGTGCATCGTCATCCGGGCGCGGGCCCCGCGCCAGAACTCCTGCACGATGGTGCCCATCGTGAAGCCGCCGATCGCGAGCGCGGCGATCGCGTAGCCGTCACGCAGTCCGCCGGCGACGAGGGCCACGAGCGTGACGAGTCCGGTGACGGTCGGCACGATGAACTGCCGTTGCAGGTTCGCCGTCGACGCCTTGCGCCACGCGATGAGCGGCCCGACGCCGGTGAGGAAGAGCAGGAAGAGCCCGAGCGGAACGTTCACCCGATTGAAGAACGGCGGGCCCACGGTGAGCTTGGTGCCGTTCACCGCCTCGGAGATGATCGGGAAGAGCGTGCCCCAGAGCACGGAGAACGCGATGCCGACCAGCGCCTGGTTGTTGAAGAGGAACGCCCCTTCGCGCGACGCGACCGACTCGAGCTGCGACTCCGGCTCGAGCGACGGCCAGCGCGTGTAGAGCAGCGTGAACGAGAGG
>DASTAN010000152.1:0-6217 GCA_035712665.1 Gemmatimonadales bacterium | reverse complement strand
GCGATCGGGGACGTCGCGGCGATGGCGGAGCGACTCCCCGGCGAGATGACGGGGCGCCCAGGTGCGGGGCTCGCGTGGGAGCGGCTCCCCGACTTCGTGCGCTACAACCGCGTGCAGGGAACGACGCTGTCGTTCGTCGGGCGCACGGGGCTGCCGGTCGCGTTCAGCGAACTCGTCGGCACGGTGCGCTACGGACTCGCCGACCAGCGGCTGATGGGGACCGTCGCGTTCGTGCGCGATGCGCCGTCGGGTCGCTTCACGCTGCGGGGCGGTCGCGACCTCGTCGATCTCGACCCGTTCACGCGCGGGCTCACGTTCGGCAATTCGCTGCGCGGCATCCTCGCCGGTCGCGACGACGGGGCGTATGCGCTGGCGCAGGGCCTGCGACTCACGCACGAGCGCTCGCTGGGGCTCGCGACCGAGCTCACGCTCGGCGTGCTGGTCGAGGATCATCGCTCGGTGCGGACCGAGGCGCGCGCCGGCATCCCGCGGATCTTCGGCGCCGACGGCTTCTTCACGCCGAATGCCGCGGTGCGTGAGGGGCTTGCGACCGGTGCCTCCGTGCAGCTCGATCGCCTCGGCTACCGCGGGACGTGGACGCTGCGCGGCGAGGCGCTTGCGGTGGATGGCGAACTGGCCGGCCGCGCGACGGTGCATCTCCGGCGCGACGTGGCGGGCGGCTGGGTGACGACGCGGACGTCGCTCGGCGTCGCGACCGGGGCCGATGTGGTGCCGCAGGTGGCGCTGCAGGCCGGCGGGCTCCGCACCGTGCGCGGCTACGACTTCGGGGTGGCGCGCGGCGATGCGCTCTGGGCGCTGCAGCTCGATGTCGCCGAGCCCGGCAACGATCCGTTCAAGTGGGTGGGCTTCCTCGATGCGGGGCAGGCGGGCAAGTTGTCGGCATTCGGTGACGCGCCGTTCCTCAGTGGCGTCGGCGTCGGAGCTTCGATCCTCGGCGGCCTGATCCGGGCCGAGGTCAGCCATCCGCTCACCGAGCGCGCCGGCCGCGGCCTGCGCTTCGACCTGGTCTTCGGGGGCGTGCGGTGACGCGACGGCGGTGGCTGGTAGTGGCAACGGCAGTCCTCGCCGTGGCGGGGGGCGCGGGATGGTGGGTCCTCGGCCGCGGCGGGGGAGCGACCACCGGCGCGGTGCGCCTCGAATGGCGCGGGTCGTTCCGGGGGCGGGCCACCATCCCAGCCACGATCGCCTGGTGCCCGGTCACGCGGGTGGCGACGCTCGAGGCGATTCGCAACGACACCGGCTTCATCGCCACGCTGCACGAGACCGATTCCCTCGTGGTCGGGCCCCACCCCGTGGTCGGCAAGGGGAACCTCGCCGCCACGATGCCGAAGCCGGGGGCAATCGCCGCCCTGCGCTACGTGCGGGACACCGCGACGATCCTCGGCTTCGAGGCGACCAGCGGGCTCCTGACCCTCGACGCGGCCGGCACGCGCGCCGACGGCGCCTTCCAGATCCGGATGCAGCGGCCGTTCAAGGCCGACACCGTGATCGTCCGCGGCGACTTCCGCGGGGTGCCGGTGGTGGCGAGCGCGGTGGGGTGTCCATAGGAGGAGAGGGGAGATCGGCGATCCGAGATCCGAGCCTCGGGGTACGAGCCTCTGATCGCTGATCTCCGATCTCTCATCTCCGACCACCCCCTCACTCCTTACCCCTTACCTTCCGTTCATGGAATCCACCTACTTCCGCCGCGGCTTCGGGCTCAAGGGCGAGATCGAGGCCCAGCGCTCGGCCGATTACGCCAGCGAGATCGTCGACGCGATCCGGTCGCGCGGCAACACCCTCGAGGTCGGCCCGCTGACCTTCCGGCTCGCGCAGGAGTTCGGCTTCTGCTACGGGGTCGATCGCGCGGTGGACTACGCCTACGAGACGCGGCGGAAGTTCCCGGACCGTCGGCTGGTTCTCGTCGGCGAGATCATCCACAACCCCCACGTGAACGCCAAGCTCGAGGCGATGGGGATCACCTTCCTGCAGCACGACCCCGGCGCCCCGTTCGACTTCAGCGGGATCACCGCCGAGGACGTGGTGATCATCCCGGCGTTCGGCGTCACGATGCAGGACTTCCAGCGGCTCCGTGCCATCGGCTGCATCCTCGTCGACACCACGTGCGGCTCGGTGCTCAACGTCTGGAAGCGGGTCGAGAGCTACGCGCGCGACGGCTTCACCGCGCTGATCCACGGCAAGCACTACCACGAGGAGACGCAGGCCACCGCGAGCCAGGTCACCAAGCACCCGGGCGGGAAGTACCTCGTCGTGTTCAACATGGACGAGGCGCGGCTGGTGCTCGACGTGATCGAGGGGAAGGCCCCGGCCGAGGGGCTCAAGGAGCGTTTCGCGAGGGCGGCCTCGCCGGACTTCGACTTCGCCGCCGACCTCGAGCGGATCGGTGTCGCGAACCAGACGACGATGCTCTCGGGCGAGTCGCTCGCCATCGCTGCGGAGTTCCGGAAGTCGCTGGTGCTGCGCTACGGCGACGCGAACATCGACCAGCACTTCCGCTCGTTCGACACGATCTGCTCGGCGACGCAGGAGCGGCAGGATGCGGTCAAGGAGCTCCTCACCGAGCCGATCGAGCTGATGCTGGTCGTCGGCGGCTACAACTCGTCGAACACCTGCGCGCTGGCGGCACTGGCGCAGGACTCGGGCGTGCGGGCGCTGCACATCGAGGACGCCGACTGCATCGACCCCGCCACCGGCACCATCCGCCACCAGCCGGTCCGCACCAAGCACGAGATCCACGAGGCCGACTGGCTGCGTGGCGCCACCCGCATCGGCATCACCGCCGGCGCCTCCACGCCGAACAACAAGGTCGGCGAGACGATCGCGAAGGTGGTGGCCTGCGCCGGGCTGGATGCAGAGTTGGGCGCGGTGCTGCAGGCGGAGAAGTGAGATCGGAGATCGGAGATCCGAGGGCGCACCCTCCGATCTCCGATCTCTGATCACCCATCTCTTTTCGCCGCCAGTCGTTCCGCCACCGCCAGGATCGTCAGCGGCGCGCAGCCTTCCGCCCGGTTGTTCACGATCAGGTAGGCCGGGATCCGCAGCTCCAGCGTTGCCTTCGCCAGCGCCACCAGGTCCGCGCGCAGCGTCGGGTTCTCGTCCTGCACGTGGTCGTACGGCGCGAAGGCATCCACCGCCTGCGCGTAGGTGCGTCCGGGACGCAGCAGCGCCCGCGCGACGAGGACCGGCGCCGTGATCGCATCGTGCAGGAGCAGCTGCTCGCCGATCGCCGGCATCCGCGTCCACGCGTTGAAGACATGCGCCACGCCGTGCTCGCGGAGCACCGCGAAGTACGGCTCCGCGAGGAACTCCGCGTTGCGCACCTCCACGGCGTAGGGCACCCCGCGCGGCAGCGCCGCGAAGAAGCGGTCGAGGTGTGCCGCGAACTCCGCCGGGCCGACCTTGTCCTTCTTCGCGATCGCCTGGAACTCGAAGACCAGCGGCCCGAGGTTCGCCGCGAAGTGCTCCTGCATCGGGCCGAGCACCTCGTTGAGGAACAGCTCCGCGTTGAGCCAGTCGGGATTCCGCTCGCCCCAGTGCGCCTTCTCGCGCGGGTTGGCGAAGGTGTGCGCGGTGATCCGGTCGTAGACCTTGCTGACGCAGCGGAAGTCGGGCGGCAGCTGCGCGGCGTAGTCACGGAGCGTCTTCGCCGAGGGCGGCCGATAGAAGAACGAATCGATGCCGACCGTGCGGAACAGGGGCCAGCGCGCATACTCGCCGAGCATCCTCGCGCTCGCGCCGGTGGCGGGATACTCGCGGTCATAGACCAGCCCGGTCCACCCCGGATAGGTCCACGACGAGGTGCCGAAGCGGAGGAGGCCGTCGAGGCGGGCGGCAACCTCGGCGACGTGGGCGCGGGTGGGCCAGGACGGGTGCATGCACAAAGCTACCTCCCGTCCCGGCCCCGCGCGGCTACTTCGCGAAGGTGAAGTCGAGCTCGAGCGTGATCGGGTCGTCCACGCGCGCCACGACCGGGACGCGCGGCTTGGTCAGCCCGAAGACGTCGAAGTTGAACGCGGTCTTCGCCGTGCCGGTGAGGCCGGTCGCCGAGGCGGTGGCCGTGACGGTCCAGGTCGTCGGCTTGGTCACGTCCTTGAGCGTCAGGTCACCGACGAGGGTGAACGTCACCTGCCCGGAGGTCGGCAGCGGGAACGCGAGGCCGCGGAGCTCGCGGACGACCAGGGTCGTGGTCGGATAGGTCGCGGTCTGCAGGGTGTTGCGCTGCACGTAGCCGTCGCGCCGGTCGCGATCGGTCTTGAGCCCGGTCAGGTCGACCGTGATCCTCGACTCGGCCGGGTTCACCGCCCCCTTGGCGTCGAGCACCACCTGCCCGCTCACCGCCGAGGTCTTCCCGACGACATCGTTCTCGATGGTGTTGGCCGCGAGCAGCTCGCGCACCGTGTAGCGTGCCTCGGTGCCGCGCAGCGTGTAGGTGGTCTGGGCCGCGGCCGGGGCGGTCAGCAGGGCGAGGGCGAACAGGGACGGAACGATCTTCACGGTGCACTCCAGATGAGGGACGAAGGATGGTACGCCGGTGCGGGGCGGCGGGTTGATGGTCGGTGAGGGGTGAGGGGTGAGGGGGGCGACTCCGATCTCGGATCGCCGATCTCCCATCTCGTCAAAGCCGCTCCAGCCGCTCCAGATGGCTCACCGTCACGGTGAGCGCGCCGTAGTGCTCCTCGACGCGTCCCCGGAAGACGAACGGCCCCTGGTCGAAGAGCACGTGGGCTCGCGCGCGGTACACGTCGGGAAACAGCACGCATTCGATGAGTCCCTCGCCGTCGTCGAAGGTGGCGAACTGCATCGGTTCCTCCTTCGCGGTGTGGACCGGCTTGCCGGTGGTGTACATCCCCGCCATCAGGACGTTCCGGCCGACGTGGCGGTGCAGGTCACCGCTCTTGACGAGGCGGAAGCGTCGCAGCGCCTCGGCGTGCAGCGCCATCGGATGCGCATCGACGCAGAAGCCGAGCAGCGACCACGCGTCCTGCCGCTTCCGCTCGGGGGGATACTCGGGGAGCGCGGGAACCGGCGTCTCGCTGGCGGGGCCGGTGTCCACCCGCCAGAGGAGCTCGGGCCGCGTGCTGCCGCGCGCGATCGCATCGAGTGCGCCGACCTTCACGAGGCGCCGCAGGTCGTCGCCCGCGAGGCCAGCGCGCTGCCGCAGGTCGTCGAGGTCGCGGAACGCCCCACCGGCCGCGCGCGCCGCCAGCAGCCGCCCGGCGCCGTCCTGCGTGAGTCCCGACACGAACATCAGCCCGACGCGGAGGCCCTCGGGGCCGCCGAGGCAGCGCCAGTCGCTCGCGTTGACGCATGGTGCCAGGATCGGCACGCCCATCCGCCGCGCCTCGGCGACGTAGGCGAAGCTCCGGTAGAAGCCGCCCTCGTTGCTCAGCACCGCCGCGATGAACTCGGCCGGATGGTGCGCGCGCAGGTAGGCGCTCTGCTGCGCCACCTGGATGTACGAGCACGAGTGCCCCTTGCAGAACGAGTAGCCGGCGAACGAGAGGATCATCGCCCACACCTGCGCGATGCTCGCCTCGTCGCGCCCGCGCGTCCGTGCGCCGCGCACGAACTCGTCGAAGTACGCGGCGAGGTGCTTCTCGGGACGCTTCTTCGCGAGCGCCTTCCGGAGGCCGTCGGCGGTGCTCCAGTCGAGCCCCGCAAAGGCGTGCGCGACATTGACGACGTCCTCCTGGTAGACCATCACCCCGAAGGTCTCGGCGAGGACATCGCGGAGCGAGGGATGCAGCGGCTCCCACGGCGCGCCGTGCAGCCGGTCGAGGTAGATGTTGATGTAGCGGTTCGATGCGGGGCGGATGATGCTGGTGTTGAGCACCAGCAGCTCGAAGGAATCGGCGCGGCTCTTCAGGTTGAGGAGCCGGCTCGCGGGCGACTCGGTGTAGAAGACGCCGACCGTCTCGCCGCGGGCGAAGAGGGCGCGCGTCGCCGCATCGGCCCCCGCCTGCTGCGAGGTGTAGTCGAGCGCCACGCCGGTGGTGGTGCGCACCATCGCGATCGCATCGCGGATCACCGCCAGCGAGCGGTTGCCGAGGAGGTCGATCTTCACGAGACCCGCATCCTCGGCGCCGTCCTTCTCAAACTGGATCACCGGCACGGTGAGGTCGGGGTCGAACGCGAGCCGCTTCGCCGCCGGCTCGGTCGGCACGACGTCGGTAAGCGCGCCGGGGACGATCACCAC
>DASTAN010000151.1:0-51064 GCA_035712665.1 Gemmatimonadales bacterium | reverse complement strand
CGTTCCCAGGCTCCTGGCGGGCGAACCGATGCTGCCGGCCTCGGACTGGCTGATGGATCTCGTGATCGCCGGCGGCTTCGGGGCCGTGGCTGCGGGAACGACGATCACGGTGGCGCAGCGAGCCCTGCCGGAGGAGAGGGGAGATCAGCGACTCCGGTGAACAGGAACCAGCTGCCGCTCATTGCCGTTCACCCTTCACGCTTCGCTCTCCACCCTCCACCCTTCACCCTTCACCCTTTGTCGAGGTCTCTGTGCCCTACGTCAATGTCCAGATCACTCGCGGGGCCACCCGTGCCCAGAAGGCCGCGCTGGTGCGCGACATCACCGACAGCCTCGTGCGGCACCTCGGCAAGAAGCCGGAGCACACGCACATTGTCATCCAGGAGATCGCCGACGAGGACTGGGGCTTCGCGGGGATGCTGACCGATGAGTGGCGGGCCCAGCAGGGGGCAACAGGTGAGGGGTGAGGCGGTGCACCGCCAAAAGCGAACGGTGAACAGGATCGCTCCCGTTCACCGTTCACTCACGACGCACGACTCACGACTCACGACTCACGGCTTATGACCGCAGTTCAAACCGATCCAGCATCATCACCTTGTCCCACGCCTTGACGAAGTCGCGCACGAACTTCTCGCGATTGTCGTCCTGGGCGTAGACCTCGGCGAGCGCCCGCAGCTCCGAGTTCGAGCCGAAGATCAGGTCCACGCGGGTCGCGGTGTACTTCACGTCACCGGTGGCGCGATCGCGGCCCTCGAAGACATCCTGGCCGCCGCCGACCGGCTTCCACTCCAGCCCCATGTCGAGGAGGTTCACGAAGAAGTCGTTCGTGAGCGTCTCGACGCGATCGGTGAAGACGCCGTGCTTGGCGCCGCCGACGTTCGCCCCCAGCACGCGCATCCCGCCGACGAGCACGGTCATCTCCGGCGCGGTCAGCGTGAGCAGCTGCGCCTTGTCGACCAGCAGCTCCTCGGCCGAGACGGTGTAGGCCGCCTTCTGGTAGTTGCGGAAACCATCGGCGATCGGTTCGAGCACCTCGAACGACGCCGCGTCGGTCTGCTCGGCCGAGGCATCCATCCGGCCCGGGGTGAACGGCACGGTGATGTCGACGCCGGCCTTCTTCGCCGCGGCCTCGATCGCCGCGCAGCCGCCGAGAACGATCAGGTCGGCCAGCGAGACGCGCTTGCCGCCGGTCGCCTTGGCGTTGAAGTCGCGCTGGATCGTCTCGTAGATCTCGAGCGCCCGCGCGAGCTTCGCCGGCTGGTTGACCTCCCACTTGTTCTGCGGCGCGAGGCGGATGCGCGCGCCGTTGGCGCCGCCACGCTTGTCCGAGCCGCGGAAGGTCGAGGCCGAGGCCCACGCCGTCGCGACGAGCTGCGAAAGCGGCAGGCCGCTCGCCAGGATCGTCGCCTTGAGGGCGGCGATGTCGGCGGCATCCACCAGCGGATGATTCACCGCCGGGATCGGGTCCTGCCAGATCAGGTCCTCGGCCGGAACGAGCGGGCCGAGGTAGCGGACCTTCGGGCCCATGTCGCGGTGCGTCAGCTTGAACCAGGCACGCGCGTAGGCGTCGGCGAACTCCGCCGGGTTCTGGTGGAAGTGGCGCGAGATCGGCTCGTAGATCGGGTCCATCCGGAGCGCCATGTCGGCCGTGGACATCGCCGGCAGGACCTTCTTCGATGGATCGTGCGCATCCGGCACGGTCGCCGCGCCGACCTTGTCGGTCGGCTCCCAGATGTAGGCGCCGGCCGGCGACTTGGTCAGCTCCCACTCCCAGCCGAACAGCGTGTCGAAGTAGGTGTTGTCCCACTGCGTCGGCGTCGGCGTCCACGCGCCCTCGAGCCCCGAGGTCGTGGTGTGCGCACCCTTGCCGGTGCCGAACGCGTTGCGCCAGCCGAGGCCCTGCTCCTCGATCGGGGCGCCCTCGGGCTCCGGGCCCATCAGCGCCGGATCGCCCGCGCCGTGCATCTTGCCGAAGGTGTGGCCGCCGGCGACAAGCGCCACCGTCTCGTAGTCGTTCATCGCCATCCGCGCGAAGGTCTCGCGGATGTCACGCGCCGAGGCGAGCGGATCGGGCTTCCCGTTCGGGCCCTCGGGGTTCACGTAGATGAGGCCCATCTGCACGGCCGCGAGCGGGTTCGCGAGCTCGCGGTCGCCCGAGTAGCGCTTGTCGCCGAGCCACTCGGCCTCCGGGCCCCAGTAGATGTCCTCGTCCGGGTGCCAGACGTCGGCGCGGCCGCCGCCGAAGCCGAACATCTTGAGCCCCATCGACTCCATCGCCTCGTTGCCGGCGAGGACGAAGAGGTCGGCCCACGAGAGCTTGTTGCCGTACTTCTTCTTGATCGGCCAGAGGAGCCGGCGCGCCTTGTCGAGGTTGCCGTTGTCGGGCCACGAGTTGAGCGGGGCGAAGCGCTGGTCGCCCGAGCCCGCGCCGCCACGGCCGTCCGCCGTGCGGTAGGTGCCGGCCGCGTGCCACGCCATCCGGATGAAGAACGGGCCGTAGTGGCCGTAGTCGGCCGGCCACCAGTCCTGCGAGTCGGTCATCAGCGCGTGGAGATCCTTCCGGACCGCCTCGAGGTCGAGCGACTTGAACGCCTCGCCGTAGTCGAAGGTCGGGTCCATCGGATTCGACTGCGCCGGGTGCTGGCGCAGGATCGCGAGGTTGAGCTGGTTCGGCCACCACTCCCGGTTGCCGTGCCCATTGCTCGCCTTGGCCGCCGTCGGCATCGCGCCGCCGTGCATCACGGGGCACTTGCCCCCGGTATTGGTCGGATGTCCGTCCATCGTGCTTGCTCCCTTGGTGCCTGAAGTCTGCCTGCCCGCGGCGGTAATACCCGCAGGGTCGCGAGGGATCCGAACTCCCGCGCTGGGCACAACTTAACAGGGCGGCCTAGAGCAGCAGGTCGTTGCGAATGCGGGAGCGCACCGCCCACCAGAGGGAGCCCAGGAGGGTCGACCGCCCCCACTCCACGCGCGCCATCCCCGTGGCTCCCGCCCGAAGCGGCGCATCGTCGGCAAGGGTCATCCGGACCTCGACCGCCCCGCCCGCGGCGCCGATGCCCGCGGGGGCCACCTCGCGAACGACTCCTTCCACGGGGTGGTCGGCCGCCTGCGCCGAGATCAGCCGCACGCGACCGCCTGGGACGATCTGGGAGGCTCCGGCCGACCGGAGGCTGATCCGCGCCTCGAGGCCCATCAGGTCGGCGATGACCAGCAGCGTGTCACCGGGGGCGACCTGTCGCCCGAGAAGCTCCTCGGGTCGCGTTGTGATCACTGTCCCGTCGAACGGTGCACGAACGACGCCTTGGTCACGGCGGAGGTTCGTCCGTGCGAGGTTCGCCCCGGCGGATGCGGCCTCCGCCTGCCGCACCGCCTCGATGCCCGGCAGGGCCCGTGCTCGTGCCACGAGCGCCTCCAGACCGAGGGAGTCCCCGAGGCGGCGCTGGCTAGCCGAGGCCTGCACCAGCCCGAAATCGAGCAGACGCAGCACCGGTGTGCCGGCCGACACAGAGGTGCCGGTGGTCGGGTATACCGCTACCACCACCCCGCTATCGGGGGCGAGCAGGACGGCCGACCGCTGCGGTGCCACCACGAACTCGCCGAAAGTTTGCAGTCGCCACGGGAGCACTGCCGAGATGAGCAGCGTGAGGCCGCCGGTGATGCCGAGCCAGCGCCGCCCCTGCCGCCACCGGGTTCCGCCGACCTGCGCACGCAGTGCCGCCAGCGAACCTCGCCAGAACGCCGTCATGCGAGGGAGGATCGTGGCCAGCACCACGAGCAGGACGAGCGCGGCCACCGCGAATCCGGCCATCGCCGCCACCCAATGGATCACCTTGCTGCCGATGAGGACCGCGAGCCCGGTGATGTACGCCATCGCGGCGAAGCCATACAGGAGCAGGGTGCGGCGCTCGTTCGGCGCCACGTCCGGCTCCGGCAGGTCAAGCTTCAGGACGTGCCGCCGAACCCACCACGTCACGTGCGCGCTCGCCCGATGCCGCAGGTTCGGCATCTCCAGATAGTCCGAGAGAGCGAAGTATCCATCGAGCGGCAACAAGGGGTTGCCGTTGGTGACGATCGCCATGAAGCCGCCGATCAGCATCGCCGCAAGAGCCCATTGCGACAGCGCCGTGTCGGGGTGGACCACGAACCAGACGATCGCGGCCAATGCGGAGACCGTCAGCTCGATCCAGGTGCCGGCGAGCGTGACCCACAGGCGGGAGCGGAGGGCGGGGAAACTCCACGCATCGTTCACGTTGCAGTAGAACGCCGGCGTGAAGTAGAGCAGCATGAAGCCAAGCTCGTGTACCTCGCCGCCGAAGTGCTTGCACGCGAAGCCGTGGCCCAGTTCGTGGATCAGCGTGAGCACCAGCAGGGTGGCGACCAGCATGCCGACGGTGCCCCAGGAGAAGACCGCCGGCGCGAACGTGGCCGCGACAGCCGCCTGGAAGTCGGACCACTGGCTCGCGATGATCCACGCATAGGCCAGGAAGAGCAGCAGCGAGCCCGCCACGAACGCGGGCGTGAAGCACCAGCGGACGGCGGGCATCCATCGGTCGAAAAAGACGTTGGCTCCGGTGAAGCCCCACCGCATGCGCAGCCACTCGCCGCGGAAGAGCGAGCGCTGTTGCCGGCGCTCGGTGCGCAACCGCTCGAGCTGGTGCTCGGTGCGCTCCGCGAGCGTGCGCTCCAGCAGCCCGAGGCGCGACAGCGTGCGGGCGAACCCCTCGATGGTGGCCGTCGAGAGGGCGCGTCCGCGGTCGGCAAGGTGCTGCACGATCTCCTCGACGGTGCGGCTGCCGTCGAAGGTGCGGATGATCTCGGCCTCGGCCGGTCGAAAGCGGTAGTACTTCTGGGTTTGGGGATCCTTCAGCACGAACGTCAGCTGGTCGCGGTAGTTCTGCTCGATGAGCACCACCCCGGGCACCAAGGTTGGTCCGCGCATCACCGAGGGCTACCGTGCGGGCCGGGCGAGGCGCTCGCCGGCGTGCACGCCGCTGATGACCTCGACTCGCCCGTCCCCCAGCCGCTGGCCCAGCACCACGGCGCGCATCACCGTCCGGTCGCCGTTGCGCACCAGCACGAAGCCGTCGGCACTGATCGCCTCGGCGGGAACCGCCAGGACTCGGCGCGATTCGCGCCCCACCAGCACCGAGATCGCGGAGCCCGGCATCAGGGCGGCGGACCGGCCCAGCCGGACGATCACCTCTCGCGTGCCGCTCGCCGCGTCGAGCGCCGGGGCCACGGTCTGCACCGATCCGGTGATGCGGTCGCCGCGCTCCGTGACGGCCTCGATGGCCGTTCCCACGCGCACGCCGCGGGCGGCGGCCTCGGGCACCCGGACCCGGGCGAGCAGCGGCTCCGCCTCGGCGATGCGGAACAACGTGTCGCCAGCGCTCACGAGGCGTCCGGGCTGGACGTAGCGCGCCACGACCCGGCCCGCGAAGGGCGCCACGATGCGGGTCAGTTCGATCGCCCGGCGGGCGCGCTGCACCTCGAGGTCCGCGCGTCGGAAGGCGAACTCGATCTCCTCCGCCTCGGCGGCGCTGATGCCTTGCGCGTCCCGAAGCGCACGGGCGCGGGCCACGGTGCGCGCCCCCTGGTCGCGCGCCGCTTCCGCGCGCGCCAGTTCGATGCGTTGATCCGCCTGCTCGATCTGGGCGAGGCGCGCGCCGGCCTCGACCGGACTGCCGATGTCGACGAACAACGATTCGACCACCCCCGACGATCGGGCGGCGATCACCGCATCGTGCTCCACGTAGGCCTGCGCCGGCAAGGCGAGCCCGACCTCCGTCGTGGCTGATTCGGCCTGGAATGGCGCGGTGTCCGCGGATTGCGCCGCCGCGTCCGGCGTCGGCGGGGTGCCGCCGCACGCCAGGATCGGGGTGGCAAGGACGACGCACACGGCACCCCACGGGGCGAACAGCCTCAAGCCCATGACCAGATCCTCCACCAGAAGAGCTGCAGTCGACGCCACGGCGTGCGCACGGCCCGTCCGAGGACGGACATCGGGGCGGTGAGCACGCGTGCGTGCGGTGCCATGCCAGGCCGGAGATGCCCCTCCGGGTTGGCGATGCGTGCGAGGATCGGGAAGAGCGGCTCCGTGCCGTGCATCGTCGCCATCGCACCGACGCGATGCACGGTCCCGGTGAAGGTTCGCGAGGGGAGGGCATCCACGCGCAGGCGGACCGTGGCACCGATGCTTACCCGATCGACCTCGTGCTGCGCCACGCCGAAGTCGAGATCCAGCGAATCGAGCTGTCCGAGCGACATGATCGTCTCGCCCGGGGCCACGCCCGCCCCGACGCGCTCCTCCGGGCGGGGCGTGAGGACCATCCCGGCGATCGGGGCGCGCAGCACCAACTGCTCGGCCCGCGCGGTCTCGACCGCCAGTTCCTCGCGAAGTGTCGCGGCCCGCAGCCGCTGCAGGCGCTCGCTCGCGGCATCCTGCCGGGCGGCGGCGAGCGACGCGGCCCGCTCGGCCGCGGCGATGTCGGCCGCCAACGCCGCGCGGGTGGCCCGTGCCTCCAGATCGCGCAACCGCGCGACGGGCGCACCTGCCGCGACCATGCTGCCCTCGCGCACGAAGACCTCCTCCACCACGCCAGGGACAGCCGGGCGCACGGCGGCCTGTCGCACCGGCCGGAAGGTCGGCGCCACCGCCGGGACGCGCAGCGGCCAGCGCACCAATGACAACAACGCCAGCACCACCAGCGCGAGGCCGCCGGCCAGGCGTCGCTTGCGACGAGGGATCGCGAGGAACTGCTGCCGCTTCACGGTCAGGGAGCTCAGCGCATCCGCCATCGGCACGCGCGCATAGAGCTGGGCGTTCCGGATCGCCACGGTTGTCTGGTTGGCGAGGATCGTCACCAGTTCCTGCTGCGCCTCGGTGACGAAATCCGCGCGCTCCGCCTCGAAGACGAGGATCCCGACGACGCCCTCATCATCCCGGAGCGGGAGGTACAGCCCGCTTTCGACGCCGGCGGTCTCGAGGTCCTGCGCGAAGATCTGGAGGAAGATCCGCTCCGCATCGGTTCGCGGCGCGTGCCGATCCGACAGGTAGAATCGCGTGCCGACACCGGCGGCCCATCCCGCGCGCACCGCAAGGTCCTGCATCGCGGGCGAGGCCGCATCGTGCACGTCACTGCCGGCCACGGCCCGGACTTCGCAGCGCCCGTTGTCGTACAGGGCGACCGCCCCGCGATCGAACGAGACCGCCCGCGCGGCGAGGTTCACCACGGTCTTGCACACCCGGTCCAGGTCGAGCGAGGAACCGATCTCCTGGCTCATCTGGAGCACGAGCGTCAAGTCCTGCGGCGGGGCAGGCCCGGCCATCGCCTCCGCCGCGATCGCCGTCGCGAGCGCTGCCGACAGGCTGTCTGCGAGGTCCTGAAGGAGGACGGCGTCGGTTGTCGAGAAGGGCTGAGCGGACTCGTCTGCGCCTCGGGTGACGCGCAGCGCACCGACCTCGGTGTCATCGATCACGAGCGGCGTGACGAGCACGAGCCCCGCCACGTCCGGCGTGAGCAGCACCACGGCGGGCCACGTGGTCCCGAGGAGCGCCTCGCTGTCGGCGCCGTGGGCCAGCTGGCAGGTCAGCGCCTGCCCCTCCCGGGCCCAGAACGAGGCGCCATCCGCGCCGAGCAGCTCCCGCGCGCCCTCGAGTGCGGTGCTGACGGCACGTGTCTGGTCGAGGCCCGCAAACAGCGCGACCGAGACCTGCCGCAGGCGACGGAGTCGGGAGGACTCGTCGGGAAGGGGAGCTGTCACGAGGATGGGCTGGTCAAGGAAGGAGAGATGCTCGAAATTGCATCACCCTGCGGCCATGCGCAATTGGCCACACGACACGAGGCCGGCCAGGGCAGTGCCCCAGCCGGCCTCGTCCGCGACCGGTGTCGGTCGCGGGTCGACTACATCATGCTGCCGAACCAGCGCGGGACGATGCGCTCCTCGAGCTCACTTACCTGCAGCTCGATCGCCTCGGCGTCCTTGCCGGTCTCCTGCTTGATCTGATCCTTCTGGGCCTGGCTGAGCGTGATCTTGACGACCTGATTGTTCTTGGAGGACATCGTCGGGCTCCTTGCAGGGGTGGTGATGGTGCGTTCTGGGATCGTGGAATCGGCGGCCGACGGTGTCAGATGCCGAAGAAGCGCGGGACGATACGCTCCTCGAGCTCGCTCACCGGCAGCTCGATCGCCTCGGCGTCCTTCCCGATCTCCTGCTTGACCTGCTCCTGCTGCTGCTTGTTCAGCGTGATCTTGACGATCGGGGTGTTCTTGGACGACATGGCGATGCTCCTTGCGAGGGGTATGGGCTGTGGCACCAGCGAACCAACTGCGCCAACGATGGGGAGGGGCCGTGAAAGAATCGTGAAAACCCTTCCGGAGATCGTGAAAACGCGCTAACCTATGTCTTCCTCTCCCCCGATCAGGCATGCCCACGATCCAGCTCACGCTCTGTGGTCCGCCGGCCATTCACATCCCGGACCCATCGTCCCCCGTGGCCTTGCCGACGAAGGCGATGGCGCTGGTCGCGTACCTCGCGATGGAACCGGGATTCCATTCCCGTGAGCATTTGGCATCGTTGCTGTGGGGCGAGTCACCCGATGGCAAGGCGAACGCCTCCCTTCGCCAGGCGCTGAAGACGCTGCGCCAGCATCTCGGTGACCACATCCAGATCGAGCGGGCGCGTGTCGGTCTCGTGGACGGGGTGTCGTGTGACGCCCGGCAGTTTCTCGAATTCGCCAAGACCAGTCCGTCCGCGGCCGTCGCGATCGAGGCGGGACGGTTCCTCGAAGGGTTCACTCCACGACACTGTCCGGACTTCGACGACTGGGCCGATGCCGTTCGAGGCGACTTGATCGCCCGGTACGGTCGGGTGGCGGCCGCGGCGGGTGCCGAGGCGATTGCACGCGGGGACTGGCGGCAGGCTCTCGCAATCGGGGAACGGTGGATGCTGGTCGCCTCCGACCCGACCGAGGCCGCTCGGCTCATGGCCGAGGCGAATCTCCTCGCTGCGCAGCCAACGCCCCCTGCATCGGACGGCGATCGCTGGCAGGCGGTGCCACCGGACTTCAAGGCCGGGCTTGCCGGACGCGCGCCCGTGTGGGAGACGCTGCTCCAGGGATGGGATCGGGTCACGCACGGCACGCCACGGGTCGCGGTCATCGAGGGCGAGATCGGCACGGGAAAGACGCGCCTGACCGACGACTTCGCACGGTGGGTGTCGACGCAGCATGGTCAGGTGCTTCGCACGCAGGCCTACGAGTCCGAGCGCACCACGCAGATCGGGTTGATGCTGGAATTGTTGCGCGGGGCGCTCGCGTGTCCCGGTGTGGCGGGGGCAGACCCGATCGCACTCGGCATCATCGCGCGGGTGCTCCCTGACGTGCGTCGGCGCTTCCCGAGTCTCGCCGTCCATGAGGGCGAACCGGGCTTTGCCATTCTCGAAGAGGCCGTGGCCGACGTGCTGACCGCGATCGCCGACGACCAACCACTTCTGGTGGTGATCGACGACTTCCATTGGTGCGACCCCGAATCCACGGCGATGCTGCACTACCTCGTGCGCCGCATGGATCGCGCACCGGTGCTCTGGGTCGTGGCCCTGGCGCTGGGGCACGAGGAACACGATGCACCGGGGCTCCGCGTCGCGCGCGCGCTGCGGACCCTGCCCGGGGCCGTGCGCGCCGAGCTGGCACCGCTGGCGGTGGCCGATGTCGAGGAGATCGTCCGAGACCTCGGGCGCATGCGCTCCGCGTCGGCAGCACATCGCCTGGCCCGGCGCGTGCACGAAATCACGCACGGCAACCCGTTCTACGTCGTCGAGCTGCTCAAGACGTGGCTCGCCGAGGGCTGCATCTCCATCGATGCCGCGACCGGGGAGTGGCGGCTCTCGGATCGCGAGGATGCCGACGTCCTGGGCTGTGCGGTTCCGCCGTCGGTGCACGATGCCATTGCCCAACGCATCGGGCGGCTCCCGCGCGAGCAGCAGGCCTTGCTGACGACCATCGCGGCCCACGATCACGGCTGCGGTGCCGATGTGCTCTCGCTCGTCCACGGCCAGTCACGCCTCCGAGTCGCAATGGTCTGCGATGCCCTGCGGCAACGCTGCCTGGTCGGCGAGGCTGACAGCCGGTACGTCTGTGCGCATCCGCTCATCGCGTCGGTCGTGCTGGCGTCCGTGGGGGCCGCCCGACGTCGCGAGGTCCATCGAGCGATCGCGCTTGCGACGGTGGAAGTGGCGCGGATCAACCGGCAGTCGCCGGACGCCGGTGAGGTGGCCTACCATGCTGATCGTGGCGAGGAGGCCGGTCTCGCCTACACGCACGCGATGCGTGCGATGGAGGCGGCACGGACCGTCGGGGCGAACGCCGAGGCGCTCCACTGGCTCGATCTCGCGGCGCGGTGGGCCCACACGCCCGAGGATCTCGCCATGGTCGATCACGCCACTGCCCAGATGCTCGAGGCTGAAGCACCATCACCGGGATGACCTGTCGCGTCGCGCCAGTTCTGCGAGGCGCTCGGCTCCGCCCCGTTCGCCGGGGACCCGGCCCAAGGGTGGCAGATCGTCCTCGACCAGCACGTCTGACGACTCACGACTCACGACTCACGACTCACGACTCACGACTCACGACTTTCATGGCGCTCCAGCTCGGCCTCGACACCTTCGGTGACATCACCCGCGATGCGGATGGCACCGTCCGGTCGCACGCGCAGGTCATCCGCGACGTGATCGCCGAGGCGGAACTGGCCGACCGCGTCGGTGTCGCGTTCTTCGGGGTCGGCGAGCATCACCGCGCCGATTTCGCGATCTCCGCGCCGGAGGTCGTGCTCGCGGCGATCGCGGCGCGCACCGAGCGGATCCGGCTCGGCAGCGCGGTGACGGTGCTGTCATCCGATGACCCGGTACGTGTCTTCCAGCGGTTCGCGACGCTCGATGCCGTCGCGAACGGCCGCGCGGAGATCATCGTCGGCCGCGGCTCGTTCACCGAGTCGTTCCCGCTCTTCGGGCTGCCGCTCGAGGCATACGAGCTCCTCTTCGAGGAGCGGCTCGAGCTTCTCGTGCAGTTGCTGACCCAGGAAGCGGTGACGTGGCGGGGCCAGACGCGCGGCCCCCTCGTCGCGCAGCGCGTCTATCCCACCGTCGAGCGCACGCCGCTCACCACCTGGGTCGGTGTCGGCGGCTCCCCGAAGTCGGTGGTGCGTGCCGCGCGCCACGGCCTCGGGCTGATGTTGGCGATCATCGGCGGCGATCCCCGGCGGTTCGTGCCCTATGTCGAGCTCTATCACCGCTCGCTCGGCGAGTTCGGGCGCCCGGTGCTGCCGGTGGGGATGCATTCGCCCGGCTTCGTCGCCGACACCGATGCCGCGGCGCGCGAGACCTTCTGGCCGCCGTTCCGCGAGATGATGGCCCGCATCGGTGCCGAGCGCGGCTGGGCACCGATGTCCCGTGGCCAGTTCGATCACGAGTGCGAGCACGGATCGCTCTACGTCGGCTCCCCCGACACGGTCGCGCAGCGCATCGCGGCGACGGTCGGGGCGCTCGGCGTCCAACGGTTCGACCTCAAGTACAGCGCCGGGACGCTGCCGCACGACGCGTTGCTGCGCTGCATCGACCTCTATGGCACCGCGGTGATCCCGCGCGTGCACGCCCTCCTCGATCCCACCACCGCCGGGAGTCCCTGATGCGCCGTCACGTTGCCCTGCTGCTCGCCGCCTCGCTGGTCGGGGCGTGCGCCCCCGCGGCCGAACCGCCCGCCGTCGACACCGCGACCGAGACCGCCGCGGTGGACAGCGTCCTCACCGCGCTGCACACCCTGGCCGCGGCCGGGGACTTCGACCGCTACTTCGATCTCTTCGCGACCGACGCGGTCTTCTTCGGCACCGACGCCACCGAGCGGTGGACGGTGGACCAGTTCCGCGGCTACGCCAGCCAGTCCAAGGGATGGACGTACGACAAGACCGAGCGCCACGTCTTCCTTGATGCCGACGGGCACACCGCGTGGTTCGACGAGCGGCTGCAGAACGCGAACTACGGCGAGACCCGCGGGACCGGCGTGCTCCGGAAGGACGAGGCCGGATGGAAGATCGTGCAGTACAACCTCACGATCCCGATTCCGAACGCGCTCGCCGACTCGGTCGTCGCGCAGATCCGCGCGATGGCGCCGACGCAGTAGCGCTCAGGACAGCCCGTCGACCCGGCCGTCCACGCCGATCCGCATCCCGACCGCGGCCGGGACCTTGGGCAGGCCGGGCATCGTCATGATGTCGCCGGCCTTCGCGACGACGAAGCCCGCGCCCGCGGATCCGGTGACTTCGGTGATGGTGATGCGGAAGCCGCTCGGGACGCCAAGGCGGGTCGGGTCATCCGTGAGCGAATACTGCGTCTTGGCGATGCAGACCGGTGTCGCGCCCATCCCGATCGCCTCGAGATCCTCGATCGCGCGCGCGGCCGCGGTGGTGTAGTCCACGCCCTCGGCGCCGTAGACTCGCTGCGCGACGGCCAGGATCTTTTCCTTGATCGGCAGCGCGGCATCGTAGAGCGGGTGGAAGTCGGCCTGCCCTTCGGCCAGCGTGCGGAGCACCGCCTCGCCAAGGGCGAGGCCGCCCTCGCCGCCCCTCGCCCAGACATCGCAGTGCACCACCTCGACGCCGATCTCCTCGCCGTAGGCCTGCAGCATCGCGACCTCGGCCGGCGTGTCGGCGACGAAGCGATTGATTGCCACCACCACCGGCACCCCGAACTGGCGCACGTTGCGGACGTGATGCGCCAGGTGCGGCAGGCCGCGCCGCAGCGCCTCGAGGTTCTCGATGCCGAGCGCGTTCTTCGCGGCACCGCCCTGCATCTTGAGCGAGCGGATCGTCGCCACGAGCACCGCCGCCTCGGGCCGCAGCCCGCCGACGCGGCACTTGATGTCGAAGAACTTCTCGGCGCCCAGGTCGGAGCCGAAGCCTGCCTCGGTGATCACGACATCGCCAAGCGCGAGCGCACTCCGCGTCGCGACGATCGAGTTGCAGCCGTGCGCGATGTTGCCGAATGGCCCGGCGTGGACGAGGGCCGGACCACCCTCGAGGGTCTGCACCAGGTTCGGACGCAGGGCGTCCTTGAGGAGGATGGCCATCGCATCGCTGGCCCCGAGATCGGCGGCGCGCACCGGCAGCCGCTCGGCACCGGCGGTGCGCCCCACGATGATGCGGCCGAGGCGCGCGCGCAGGTCGGCGAGCGAACTCGACAGCGCCACGATCGCCATGATCTCACTCGCGGGGACGATCACCCAGCGCTCCTCGCGCGGGATGCCGTGGGCCGCGCCGCCGAGGCCGATGACGGCGTGCCGCAGCGCGCGATCGTTCATGTCGATGGTGCGCGGCCAGGTGATGCGCCGCGGGTCGAGGTCGGTCGGGTTGCCCTGCTGCAGCGAGTTGTCGATCATCGCGGAGAGCAGCGCGTGGGCCGACGCGATCGCGTGGAAGTCGCCGGTGAAGTGCAGGTTGATCTGTTCCATCGGCAGCACCTGGGCGTAGCCGCCGCCCGCGGCGCCGCCCTTCACGCCGAAGACCGGGCCGAGACTCGGCTCGCGGATCGCGAGCACGGCATTGGTCCCCATCCGCCGGAGCGCCTGCGCGAGGCCGACGCTCACCGTGCTCTTCCCCTCGCCCGCCGGGGTCGGCGAGATCGCGGTCACGAGTACCAGCCTTCCCTTGGCCGGTCGCTCGGCGAGCGCGAGCGGCAGCTTCGCCATGTAGTGACCGTGCGGGTCGATGTCGTCGGGGCCAAGACCGATGTCGGCGGCCACGTCGGTGATGCGCCGGAGGGTGGCAGCCTGCGCGATGGCGATATCGGAGGGAATGGACACGGGGCGCTCGGCGTGCGGCGTCAGGGAAGCGGGGCCAGCACCAGGCGGAATGCCGCCAGTGCCGCGGGATGATAGATCGTGGCGTGTGTCTCCCGCGGGAACGGCAGCAGGTGCGTCGTGACGTGCCGGCTCCCGCGCAGCGACGCCGCGAGGGCCGCGGAGGCGGCCGCGATCTCGGCCTGGTCGCTGTGGGCGATCACGACCGTCTCGCCCTGCGTGCCAGTCATCGCACCGCGCGAGGACGCGGCACGCACCAGCGCGCCGTCGTTCCACCAGAGCGAGGGGTCGATCGCGATGAAGGTGTCGAACAGGTCCGGCTCGACGAACAGGGTCTCGAGCACGAAGAGTCCGGCGAGCGACTCGCCGACGATCGCGCGCTGATCGGTGACGCCGTAGCGCTCGGCGATCACGGGGAGCAGCTCGTCACGCAGGAAGCGGCGAAAGGCCGCCGATCCGCCGACGACGGGGGCGATGGCGCTGTCCCCCGCAACGGTCGTCGGGCCGGTGAGATCGCGTCGCCGGGCGGTGTTCTCGATGCCGACGAGCAGCATCGGGCGCATCGTGCCGTTGCCGGCGCCGACCTGCACCAGCCCCGCGACGTGGAGGAAGTCCTCCGCGAGGCCGCCATCGGGCATCACCAGCACCGGGAGGGGAGGGCCGCCGCGCAACGGATGGCCCGGTGGTGCATAGACGTTGATCGTGCGGGTCTCGCCGAGGGCCTGTGAGGCGAGAGTGAAGGTCTCGCCTACCGCCAGCGGCATCGGAGCCTGCGCCGCGAGCAGGACCGGAAGGAGGAGGACCGCAGCCAGGATGCGCATGGCTGTAACTTCTCCCCGTGCACGCACGCCACGCCACTCCTGACGATATCGCCGAGGTCGTCCGCGTCGTCAACGCGGCCTACCGCGTCGAGGATTTCTTCATCAACGGCGACCGGACCTCGGCGGCGGATGTCACCGCCCGTTGCTCGGCCCCGCAATCGGCGTTCCTCGTGGTGGATCACGCGCCGGGCCGGCTCGCGGCCGCTGTTCACGTGGCGGTTCGTGAGGGGCGGTGCTGGTTCGGGATGCTCTCGGTGGATCCGGCGGCGCAGGGGAAGGGACACGCCCGGACCCTGCTCGCGGCGATCGATGTCTGGGCGCACGAGCAGGGCTGCGTGGAGGAGGAGATCGAGGTCGTCGATCTCCGATCGGAGCTCCCGGGATTCTACGCGAAATTCGGCTTCACGACGGTGGGGGAGCGGCCGTTTCCCGATCCGCACAAATTGAAGCGGCCCGCACGACTGACTGTCATGCGCAGGCAGGTGCCGGGCGGCTGAGATGGGCGATCGGCGATCGGAGATCGGAGGGTGCGCCCTCGGATCTCCGATCGCCGATCGCCTCAACGTCCCGGCACTCGCCCTCGTATAGAAGCCATCTCCTCATTCCTCAGGGGTTCTTCCGTGCGTCGCCTGCTGCCGTCCCTGCTGCTCCTCCTCGCTGCGCCGGTGTCGGCGCAGGCCCCGCTCAACACCTACGGCTATCCCGAGAAGCTGGCCCCGCGGCCGACGACCGGCGCGGTCACGGCCGCCGACCTGATGACCCGGCTGTACATCTTCGCCGATGACTCGATGGAGGGCCGCCAGTCGGGCCGCGTCGGCAACGAGCGCGGCACGAACTACATCGCGCGCGAACTGCAGCGCCTCGGCATCGCGCCGGCTGGCGACAACGGCGGCTATTTCCAGACGTTGCCGTACATCCAGCGCAAGTTCGGCGCGAAGACGACGCTTGCCACGCGTGGCGCGACGCTCCGGTTCAACGACGACTTCGTCCCGGTCCCGGGCACCCGCGCGCCGGCCCCGATGAAGAACGTCCCGGTCATCTACGGCGGCGTGTCGGGTGACACGACGACGATGATCACGCCCGACCAGGCGAAGGGGAAGTTCGTGATCCTCGCCGCCGGCGCCACACCGGCGCCGACCGGCGGGCGTGGCGGTTTTGCCGGGGCCTGGATGCAGCGCCTGCGCGAGGCGGCGGCGATCGCCACCGTGAACCTCGATGCGCTGACGCCGGCACAGCGCGCCGCGATCAACGAGCCGATGGCGACGTTCAACGCCGCGGACGCGAAGCGCAGCGTGGTGGCAGGCGACGTGCTGGTGAGCGACGGGAAGGGCGGCGTCGGCGTGGTGCGCCAGGGGGCCCTCATCGGCGGGATGATGCCGAGCGGGATGACCGCCGCGCGCGCGCAGGCGTTCGTCGATTCGGTGAACGGTGGGCAGCAGGCGGCCACAGGTCGTGGCCCCGCGGCCGCGCCGCCGGCCCCGCCGCAGCAGTTCCGCCTCACGAGCTCGGCCGCATCGGCGCTGCTCGGGATGCCGCTCGCGAACGCGACGCCTGGCACCGCCGGCCGCGCGGTCAGCGCGACGTACCAGTGGATGGAGACGCCGACCAACTACGGCCGCAACGTCGTGGCGATGATCCCGGGCTCCGACCCGGCGCTGCGCGGCCAGTACGTCGTGCTGGGTGCGCACAACGACCACGTCGGCTTCCGCAGCACGCCGGTCGAGCACGACTCGGCGCGTGCCGCGGCGATGATCCGCCTCCGGGCCCAGATGCTCACCGGTGACCTGCTGCCGGTATCGCCGGCCCTCGCGGCCGCGCTGCCGCCGGTGGACGTCGCCGCCCTCCGTGCGATCCGTCCGGCGCGGATGGACTCGATCAACAACGGGGCCGATGATGACGGCTCGGGCTCGATGGCCGTGCTCGAGATCGCCGAAGCGATCCAGGCGATGCCGGTGAAGCCGAAGCGCTCGATGGTCTTCGTGTGGCACACGGCCGAAGAGTCGGGGATGCACGGCTCGCGGCATTTCGCCTCGAACCCGACGGTGCCGGTCGACTCGATCGTGACGACGATCAACATCGACATGGTCGGGCGCGGCCGGGCCGAGGACGTGATCGGCGGCGGCGACACCTACGTCGGCGTCCTCGGGGCGAACCGCCTCAGCCGGTCACTCGGCGCGACGCTCGAGGCGGTGAACGCCAAGCGCACGACGCCGATCCATCTCGACGACCGCTTCGACGACCCGACGCTGGGCACCAACGTCAACGGCGTCGTCCGCTGGCCCGGCTACAACAACCTCTACGGCCGCAGCGACCACACCCGGTACGCCGAGAAGTGCATCCCGATCGTCTTCTTCTTCACCGGGCTGCACGCGGACTACCACCAGGTGACCGACGAGCCGCAGTACATCGACTATCCGCACTACGCGACGATCACGCAGTTCATCCACGAACTCGCCGTCGAGCTGGGGAACCAGGCGACGCGGCCGGCGCTGGACCAGCCCTGCGCGCGGCGCTGATGCGCCGGAGATGAGCGATCGGCGATCGGAGATCGGAGGTGCACCCCCTGATCTCCGATCGCTGGTCTCCGGTCTCCGTCATGCGAAGAGCTCGGTCTGTGCACCTGCCCGCGTTGGCCGCTCCCGCCGCATCCCATCCTTCACGTCATAGCCCAGCTCGGCCTGCAGCGTCGCCATCCGCTCGGCGAGGGCTGCGGCATACGACGGCTCGACCCCCTGTCGATTGGCGAAGTGTCGACGGTAGCGACGTGCCAGCGCCGGGCGATGCTCGTCGAGCCAGGGGAGCAGCACGTGTCGGGTCGCCGGGCCCATCCGGAGCGGCCCGCCGCCCGCCATCCGGGCCCCCGCATCACGCGCCGCGGCAAGCAGCGCCCGCAGCGCGCCACGACTGTCCGTCAGCCCGGGGAGCACCGGCGCGATCAGGACGCCCACCCGCACGCCGGCATCGGCGAGCTGGCGCATCGCCCGGAGCCGTGCGTGCGGCGCCGGCGTCCGGGGCTCGAGGCAGCGGAGCAGCGCGCCATCGAGCGACGCCAGCGAGACGTACACCGACACGTCGTGTCGCCGACCGATCTCCGCGAGCAGGGATGCATCGCGCGCCACCAACGCGGACTTGGTGATGAGCGTGAGCTTGTAGCCCTCGTGGGCGCGGAAGACCTCGAGCACCGACCGCGTCAGCCGGAACCGGCGTTCGGCCGGCTGGTAGGGATCGGTGGCCGAACCGATGACGATGGGGAGCGCCTCGGCGCGCCCCGCCGGGAGCGCCCGACGGAGCAACGCCTCGGCGTTCTCCTTGACGAGGATGCGCCGCTCGAAGGCGTGCGCACTCGGCAACGTGGCCGCTTCGCGCACGGCTGCGCAGGCCCCCGGGGTGTTGGCGGCCTTCTCGACCGTCCAGCGATGCGTGCGCCGGGCGTAGCAGTACGCGCAGCCGAACTCGCAGCCGACGTACGGGTTGAGCGACCAGAACGCCATCCCGGTGCTCGAGGGGGCGTTGAGCACGCTGCGCGGCTGGATGCCGAGGAAGCGCACCTCGCCCCGCGCGCCGAGTTCGGTGAACTGGCTGGCCGCCGCCAGGGTCCGGCGCCCGGCCGTGGTGAGGGTGGTCATCAGCCGCACTTCCCCCAGCCGCAGGTTGGGCAGGTGGCGCATCCGGACTGGCGCACCACCGGGGAAGCGCATTCCGGGCAGGAGGTGGCCGCAATCAGGGGGTTGGGTGCGGGGCGATACGTCGTGGGGGCGAGACGCAGGGCGGCGGTGGGCGGGGTCATGGCGTTCTCTTCGGTTTTTGTTTGGTTTACACCGAAGATACGCCGAAACAGTGAACGGTCAATGGTGATCGGGGTCAGGGGTGAGGGGTCAGGGGTGAGGGGGAAACGAATTTCCGGTCCCGGCGTAGATTGGTCACCGCTTCCCGACATCCCAGCCAAGGACCTCCCGACATGGTGCTGACCATCGCCCGCCGCGCCGCCCTGGCGTGTGCCCTGACCGCGCCGCTTCTCCTGCCTGCCCAGGCTGCGAAGGACACGACGACCAAGGCACCGCTCCCCCTCGCCGTGGGGCGCACGGCCACCTTCACCACGACCGAGGGGTCGTGGATGTCGGTCGATGTCTCGCCGGATGGGGGCACGCTGGTCTTCGACCTGCTCGGGCAGCTGTACACGATGCCGAGTGCCGGCGGCACGGCGACGCCGCTCACGAGCGGGATGGCCTACAATGCCCAGCCGCGCTTCTCGCCGGACGGGAAGCGGATCGTCTTCGTCTCCGATCGCTCGGGCGGCGAGAATCTCTGGATCATGTCGCTCGACCGGCGCGACACGCTGCAGCTCACCAAGGGCAACGAGCAGCTCTACCACTCGCCCGAGTGGACGCCCGATGGTCGCTACATCGTCGCGTCACGCTCCGGCGGGCCGCTCGGCGGCGCGGCGAAGCTCTGGCTCTATCACGTCGAGGGCGGCAACGGTCTCCCGCTCATCAGCGAACCGGCCACGCTCAAGACGCTCGGTCCCGCGTTCGGCCCCGACGGCCGCCGCATCTACTACGCCCAGCGCACCGGCGACTGGCAGTACAACGCGATCTTCCCGCAGTACCAGCTCGCCGTGTACGATCGCGAGCGCGGCCAGTCCACCGTCATCACCACCCGCTACGGCTCGGCCTTCCGCCCCGCGCTCTCGCCCGACGGAAAGTGGCTGGTCTACGGCACGCGCTACGATGCCGAGAGCGGCCTTCGCCTCCGCGAGCTCGCCACCGGCGAGGAGCGCTGGCTGGCCTATCCGGTGCAGCGCGATGACCAGGAGAGCCGTGCCCCGCTCGACGTGCTGCCGGGCTACAGCTTCACGCCCGACTCGCGCTTCGTGATCGCGAGCTACAACGGCGGCTTCTGGCGCATTCCGGTGGCCGGCGGCACGCCGACCCCGATCCCGTTCACGGCGAACGTGTCGCTGGCGCTCGGCCCCGAGGTGAAGTCCCGCTACACGGTCGACGACGGCACGACCTTCACCGCGCGCCAGATCCGCGACGCGCAGCTGTCGCCTGACGGCAAGCGCCTGGCGTTCAGTGCCCTCGCGAAGCTCTACGTGATGGACTGGCCGAACGGCACGCCCCGTCGCCTCACCACGCAGGCCGTCGGCGAGTACCAGCCAAGCTGGTCGCCGGATGGCGGCACGATCGCGTTCGTGACGTGGGATGACGCCAGCGGGGGCCAGGTGATGACGGTCCCCGCCGCGGGCGGTCGCGCGACCGCGATCTCCAGCGCCGCCGCGTACTATCAGGCGCCGGCGTGGTCGCCCGATGGTGCGCGACTCGTCACCGTGCGCGCCCCGGCGCGCGAGCTGCGCGAGGCCCTCGGCTTCTTCAGCACCATCACGCCGACGGCCGAGTTTGTCTGGTTCCCGCGCGCGGGCGGCGCGGCCACGGTCATCGCGCCGGCCAACGGACGGTACGCACCGCACTTCACCAGTGATGCCGCGCGAATCTACGCCTACAGCCCAGCCACGGGCCTGGTCTCGTTCCGCTGGGACGGCACCGACGAGAAGACGCACCTCAAGGTCACCGGCCCGCTCCCGCCTGCGCGCAACTGGGTCGACGACCACCATGGCCCCGACATGCCTGCGATCCTCGGCAGCGAGGCGAACCCGACGCCGCCGCCTGCCGCACTGATCCGGATGGCACCGCGCGGGGATCTCGCGCTGGCGCAGGTCGGGATGGATCTCTACACCGTCACCGTGCCGCAGGTCGGCGCGACGGCACCGACGGTCTCGGTCGCGAACCCGGCGACCGCCTCGGTGCCGGTGAAGCAGCTCAACGAGGTCGGCGGCGAGTTCCCGTCGTGGTCGGCCGATGGTCGTCGCATCCTCTGGTCGCTCGGCAACGCGGTCTGGAGCTACGACCTCGATCGCGCGAAGGTCGTCGAGGACTCGCTCGCGGCGGCGAAGAAGGCCGCGGCCAGGGCGAAGCCCGACAGCACGGCGAAGCCCGATAGTGCCGCGAAGCCGGACAGCGCGAAGAGCGCACCCAAGGGCTACCTCCCCGACGAGCGACGCGTGGCGGTGACGGCGACGCGTGACGTGCCGACCGGGACGATCGCGCTGCGCAACGCACGGATCATCACGATGAAGGGGACCGAGGTCATCGAGCGCGGCGATCTCGTGATCCGTGGCCATCGCATCGCGGCGGTCGGGCCGAGCGGCAGCGTCGCGATCCCGGAGGGTGCCGAGGTGCGCGATCTCGCGGGGGCAACCATCGTCCCCGGCTTCGTGGACACGCACTACCATCCGCAGTGGCTGGTGCCGGCCGTGCACACCGGGCAGGTGTGGCAGTATCTCGCCACGCTCGCGTACGGCGTCACCACCACGCGCGATCCGCAGACCGCGACGACCGACGTCCTCACCTACCAGGATCGCGTCGAGACCGGCGACCTGATCGGCCCGCGCATCTACTCGACCGGCCCGGGCGTCTTCGCCAACGAGGCGATCAAGGATCTCGACCACGCGCGGCGCGTGCTCAAGCGGTACGCGACATACTACGACACCAAGACGCTCAAGATGTACATGAGCGGCAACCGCCAGCAGCGGCAGTGGATCATCATGGCCGCGAAGGAACTCGGCATCATGCCGACGACCGAGGGCGGGCTCGACTTCAAGCTCGACCTGACGCACGCGATCGACGGCTACCCGGGGATCGAGCACGCGCTGCCGATCGCCCCGCTCTTCGGGGATGTCGCGACGCTCCTCGTCGAGAGCGGCACGACCAACTCGCCGACGCTGCTCGTCTCGTACGGCGGCCCGTTCGGCGAGGAATGGTGGTACACCCGCGAGAACCCCTACCGCGACGCGAAGCTCCGCGCGTTCACCCCCGAGGCCGAGCTCGACGCGAAGACCCGCCGGCGCGGGCAGGGGGTCGGCCCGGGCCCCGGCGGCTGGTTCCGTGACGAGGAGTTCGTCTTCCCGAAGCACGCGGCGTTCGCGAAGCGCGTCGTCGAGGCCGGGGGCCGGATGGGGGTCGGCGCGCACGGCCAGCTGCAGGGGCTCGGCTACCAGTGGGAGCTCTGGAGCATGGCGGCGGGGGGGATGACGCCGCACGATGCGCTCCGGACCGCGACCATCCTCGGGGCGGAGGCGATCGGGTTCGGGGATGACCTCGGCTCGCTCGAGCCGGGGAAGCTGGCGGACCTCGTGGTGCTGGGCGGCAACCCGCTCGTCAACCTGCGGGAGACCAACAACATCCGCTTCGTGATGAAGGGCGGTCGGATGTATGATGCAGGGACGCTCGCGGAGGTCTTCCCGCGGCAGCGGCCGCTCCCCCCGCAACCGTGGCAGGGGCAGGGACCCCAGTGAAACCATCCGGCCAACCCGGGCGTCTGATCGGACGTACCATTCTGCTACCCCCGAGTGGTCGACTCGAAGGAGACGTGGTCGCGTGAATCCGTTCGTGTGGGGCGCCGGGATCCTGCTGCTCGCGATCCCGGCGCGGACCGTCGCCCAGACGGTCGCACCGTTGCCGGAGAGCACCCCGGCCGCCATCGCCAAGGCGCAGGCCGACAGCGCCCGCTATCCCTATACTGCCGCCGACGTCCGCTTCATGTCCGACATGATCGGGCACCACGCGCAGGCGATCCTGATCTCGCGCTGGGCGCCGACGCACGAGGCCTCGCCGACGATCCAGCGGCTGGCCGCCCGCATCATCAACGCGCAGCAGGACGAGATCCGGCTGATGCAGGTCTGGCTTGGCGACCGTCGCCAGCCGATTCCCGATCCCGAGCATGCGATGATGGGGCACGGCGCCCACGCCGAGCACGCGCCGATGATGGGGATGCTGTCGCCGGCGCAGCTCGCGGAGCTCGAGGCCGCCCGCGGCGAGGCCTTCGACCGGCTGTTCCTGAAGTTCATGATCCAGCACCACAGCGGGGCGATCACGATGGTCGATCGCCTCTTCGCGACCGATGGCGCGGCGCAGGACGAGGGGGTCTTCCGCTTCGCCACCGACGTGCAGGTCGACCAGCGCACGGAAGTGGCCCGGATGGAGCGGATGCTCGCCGAGCTCATCTTTCGCGCCGCCGGCCAGTGACGTTCCCGACGTTCGTGTCCCCGTTCCATCCCGCTTCACCCGAGGAGCTGCTGATGTCTGCTGTTCGTGCTTCCCGTCGCCTGCCGCTGCTGGCGATGGGCCTGCTCGGCGCCACCGCGTGCGCATCGAGCACGTCCGGCACCGGTGCCGCCGCCCCGGCCCCGGCCGGCCTGGTGGTCAACCGGCCCACGCCGGATCCGCGCGTCGGCCTGAAGGCCGGGCGCTATGACGCCGGCGAGGCGTCCTGGAACATGAAGCTGCTCTCGAACACGAAGTCGCCGCCGCGCTTCGAGAGCTCGACCAACTCGGACCTCGCCTTCATCGGCAACTACGCGATCCAGGGCAACTACAACGGCTGGCAGATCTGGGACATCTCGACCCCGACCAAGCCGACGCTGGTGACCGACTACTACTGCCCGGCCTCGCAGAGCGACGTGTCGGTCTACGGGAACCTGCTCTTCATCTCGGGCGAGGGGCTCACCGGCCGCCTCGACTGCGGCGACCAGCCGATCCGCACCGCGGTGAGCAAGGACCGTCTCCGCGGCCTGCGCATCTTCGACATCAGCGACATCCGCAACCCGAAGAACGTCGGCAACGTGCAGACCTGCCGCGGCTCGCACACCCACACGGTGCTCGAGGATCCGAAGGACAAGGAGAACGTCTACGTGTACATCTCGGGCTCGGCCGGCATCCGCCCGGCCGACGAGCTCCCGGGCTGCACGCGCGAGGGCCCGAACTCGGCGATGTTCCGCATCGAGGTCATCAAGGTCCCGCTCAAGAACCCGTCGGCGGCCGCGATCGTGACCTCGCCGCGGATCTTCGAGGGGCTCACCGAGGCGAAGGGGCACGGCGCGTCGCCGGTGGACAAGGCGGAGATCGCCAAGGCCAAGGCGGCGGGTGCGTTCGTCGCCACGATCGGCGGCGAGGAGATGCTCCTCCCGGCCGGCTTCGTGCGCCCCCAGCTCGACAGCATCGTGAAGGCCCGCGGCGGCACGGGCGCGGCGACGGCGGCCGACTCGGCGGCGTTCCGCGCCTACATCCCGACACTGATCTCCCGGATGATGGGGCGCTCCGAGGGCCAGCAGAGCGGCCCGCGCCCGGGCCCGAACCAGTGCCATGACATCACCGTGTACCCGGCGATCGGCATGGCCGGCGGCGCCTGCGAGGGCTACGGCCTGCTGCTCGACATCCGTGACCCGGCGAACCCGGTGCGCGTGGATGCGGTGGCCGACTCGAACTTCTCGTACTGGCACTCGGCGACGTTCAACAACGACGGCACCAAGGTGCTCTTCTCGGACGAGTGGGGCGGCGGCGGCCAGCCGAAGTGCCGCGCCGGCGATCCGCCGCAGTGGGGCGCCAACGCGCTCTTCGCGATCCAGAACCGGAAGATGGTCTTCAAGTCGTACTACAAGATGCCGGCCGAGCAGACGCCGCTTGAGAACTGCGTGGCGCACAACGGGTCGCTGATCCCGATCCCGGGCCGTGACGTGATGGTGCAGGCGTTCTACCAGGGCGGCCTCACCGTGTTCGACTGGACCGACGTCAGCAAGCCGGTCGAGATCGCCTTCTTCGATCGTGGCCCGATCGACGGCACCCGGATGGGCAACGCCGGCTCGTGGTCGGTCTACTGGTACAACGGCCTGATCGTCAGCTCGGAGATCGGTCGCGGGCTCGACGTGCTCGAACTGACCCCGAGCCCGATGCTGACGCAGAACGAGATCGACGCGTCGAAGACGGTGAAGCTCGGCCACCTCAACGCCCAGGGCCAGCCGAAGTACGTCTGGCCGACGACCTTCGTGCTCGCCAAGGCGTATGTCGACCAGCTCGCGCGATCGGGCGGGCTCAACGCCGGTCGCATCGCCGCGGTGCGCGAGGCGCTCACCGCCGCTGAGCGCGCGGGTTCGCAGGAGCGCGCGACGGCGCTCCGCACGCTTGCCGGCGAGCTCGATCGCGACGCGGGCAACTCGCGCGACGCGGCGAAGGTGCGCACGCTGGCCGCGACGGTGCGGGAGCTCGCGACCAAGAGCTGATCGCACGATGGTAGATTCGGGACGCCGGTGGCGGGGACTCCTCCCCGCCACCGGCGTCTCGCACGTCAGGGAGCCGCGATGCGGATCGTGAAGGGCAAGCTGGCCGGACGACACCTCACGCCGCCGGCAGACCAGCGGGTGCGGCCCACCGCCGAAGCGACGCGCGATGGCCTCCTCACCCTCCTCGGCGATGACGTGCGCGGCGCGCGGGTGCTCGACCTCTGCGCCGGCACCGGAGCGCTCGGCCTCGAAGCGATCTCGCGCGGCGCGGCGCGCGCCGACTTCGTGGAGTTCCGTCCCGCCTCGCTGCACGCCCTCAAGGCCAACATCGCGGCACTTCGCCTGCGCGACGTGACGCGGGTCTTCGCGAAGGATGCGGTCCCGTTTGTCGAGGCCCTGACGGCGGATCGGTACGATCTCGCCTTCGCCGATCCGCCGTACGGCTCGAAGATCCTGGATCGCATCGTGGCCGCGTGGCAGGCGAGCCGGTTCGCCCGTCTCCTTGCCGTCGAGCACGCCCCGGACCACTCCCTGCCGAGGCCAGCACTCCGGAAGGTCTGGGGGGACACGGCGATCTCGATCTACCGTTCCACTGTTGCAACGTGAAACCCCCGAGCCCCTGATCGGGTAAGGGAGGACTCGCAACAGCCCTGGAGGCCGGCGATGACTCCCGAGGAGACACCCCGACAGGATCGGTGGGCCACGGCGCGGCAGGCCGCGGCGGCCTTCCGCAGCCGCTGGCCGTGGCGCCGGATCCGTCGCTGGACGGTGGGGCTGGTGGTCGCCGGCTCCGTGGTGATCTGGGTCGAGGCGTTCGTCCGGGCCGAGCTGGGCGCGCCGGAAACGCGACTCCCGAGTGCCCTCTACACGCGTCCTGTCGCGTGGCGTGACGACGGGGAGCCGGTGCGTCCGGTACCGATCGGTTCGCTCGACGGTGCCCCGCTCGAGGCACGGCTCGTCGTGGCGCTCGACGACATGCCCGAGGTGCTGGTCGATGCTGTCCTGGCGATCGAGGACCAGCGCTTCCTCTCCCATCACGGCCTCGACCCGCGCCGCATCGCGGGGGCCTTCGTCGCCAACGTGCGCGCGGGCGGCATTGCGGAGGGCGGCTCGACGATCACGCAGCAGCTCGCGAAGAACCTCTTTCTTTCGGCCGATCGCACCCCGCTCCGCAAGGCCCGCGAGGCCGCGATGGCGCTGGTGCTCGAGGCGCGCCACGACAAGCGCGCCATCCTCGAGGCCTATCTCAACGAAGTGTATCTCGGGCAGGATGGTGGCCGACCGATTCACGGCGTCGGGGCGGCCGCGCGCTACCATCTCGGCCGCTCGGTGACGGAGCTGTCGGTGGCCGATGCGGCGCTGCTCGCCGGGATGATCCACGCCCCGAATCGTCACGTCCCGTCGCGGCATCCCGAGAATGCGCGGGCGCGGCGCGATCTTGTGCTGCGACTGATGGTCGAGCAGGGTCGTCTCGACCCGGACGACGCGGCGCGTGCGCGACGCGCGCCGATCCCGCGACGCGTGACGCCCCTCCGCACGCTCGAGGCGCGGCACTTCGTCGACCACGTGCGCAGCAGCGGTCGTCCGCAGGCCGGCTCGCGGGGCGTGGCGATCTACACCACGCTCGACCCGGGGCTGCAGCGTGCGGCGGAGCGGGCGGTGCGCGATGGACTGGCACGCCTCGGGCTCCCGCGCGCGGAAGCGGCGTTGGTGGCGCTCGACCCGCGGACCGGGGACGTGCTCGCGATGGTCGGCGGTCGGGACTACGGCCGGTCGCAGTTCAACCGAGCGGTGCAGGCGCGACGCCAGCCGGGGAGCGCCTTCAAGCCGATCGTCGCCCTCGCGGCGCTCGAGCGGCCTTCACGCGACGACGCCCCTGCCTATACGCTCGCGTCGACGCTCGAGGATGCGCCGCTGCGCGTCGAGACCGGGCGCGGGGCGGCGTGGGAGCCGACCAACTACGACGAGTCGTTTCGCGGGGAGGTGACGCTGCGCGAGGCGCTCGAGCAGTCGCTCAACCTCCCCTTCGCGCGCATCGGTCTCCAGTTGGGTCCCGAGCGGATCGCCAGCACGGCGCAACGGGTGGGCATCGCGAGCCCGATGCCGCGCGTGCCGAGTCTCGCGCTGGGCAGCGCCGAGGTGACGCCGCTGGAACTCGCCCGCGCGTACGGCGTGTTCGCGACCGGCGGGGTGCTCGCCGAGCCGCGACTGCTGCTTGGCCGACGCAGCTACGGCGGCGTCACCGTCGCGGCCGACGCACCGCGGACTCGGCGGGTGGCCGATCCGGCCGTCACCTGGCTCGTGACCTCCGCGCTGCAGGGCGTGGTGGATCACGGTACGGCGCGACGACTCGGGGAGGAGATCGACAGCGATGGCGTGGCGGGGAAGACCGGAACCTCGAACGGCTTTCGCGACGGCTGGTTCCTGGCATACACGCCGACGCTCGTCGTCGGGCTCTGGGTTGGCCACGACGATGGCGCGCCGATCGGTCGTTCCGGCGGGGCAGTCGCCGTGCCGATCGTCGCGCGGTTCCTGCGCGAGATCGGGGTCGAGGGCGACGACGCCTTCGCGATGCCCGAGGGGCTCGAGGAAGGCTACGGCCCCGGGACGTGGCTGGAGCCGTGCGGCCGCGAGGAGTACTTCCTCGAGGGCACTGCGCCGACGGACGGGGGCGGCTGTCTCCACTTCGAGATGCCCGACTGGAGCGGCGACGAGGCCGCGGAGCAGGCGATCGAGGCGCTGCGGCGCGCCGCCGGCCGCGCGCTCAAGGAGGCGCTGCGCGACCGACTGGCGGCGATCGCCGATCTCAGGTAGTCTCCTGCCGGCGCGTCGCCCCACGCGCCGAGAGGAGATCGAGGATGCTCATCGGACACCTGGGTGCTGCCCTCGTCGCCCGGCGCGTCGAACCGGCTGTCCCGCTCTGGGTCGCGCTGCTGGCGGCGTTCTGGCTCGACCTGATCTGGCCGATCCTCCTCCTCGCCGGCGTTGAGCGCGTCGAGGTGCATCCCGGCGACACGGCCTTCACCAACCTCGCGTTCGTGCACTACCCGTGGACCCACGGCGTCATCGCGGTGCTCGGCTGGAGCGTGCTGGTCGCGATGCTCACGCGACGGTTCGGCCTCGGCCCACGCGCGGCGCTGATGACTGGTGCCCTGGTCGCCAGCCACTGGGTACTCGACGCCATCGTGCACCGCCCCGACCTGCCGCTCTGGAACGGCGGGCCACTGGTCGGGCTCGGCGTGTGGAACAGCCGCGGGGCAACCTTCGTCCTGGAAGGCGGCCTGCTGCTCGGAGCCGTGTGGGCACACCAGCGCGGGTTCCGCTTCACCACGCGGGCAGGCGTCATCGCGTTCATGGCGCTGTTGCTCCTCTTCCTCGCGATGTGGGTCAGCCAGCCGTGGGCCCCGCCGCCGCCCTCGGCAACAGCCGTGGCGTGGAGTGCACTCGCGCTCTGGCTCCTGGGCCCGTGGGGACGCTATCTCGATCGCCGGCTGGTCGCGCGCTGATGTCCCGCGCCTTCGTGAAGGAGGACGACGGCGATCGCCCCGGGCCGCGCTGGCCGCTGCCGTCGAGCGATGATCCCGGATATGCGCTGGCGGTGGCGCGCGCGCTGCTCGAGGCGGCGCGCATCGGCGAGATCGCGTCGGCCGAGTCGGCCACCGGCACGGCGTGGGGTGCGCCGCACCTCGTGGCCGAGGTGACGCAGCTCCGCGACGAGGCGATCGAACGCGAGGATGACCGACTCGAAACCGTCGCGAATCGTTACCTGCGCGCGGTCGAGCGGTCGGGGCGTGGGTGATGCAGTACGACTCCGGCGAGTTCATCAGCGTGCTCTTCCGCACGGCGGGGAAGGGCGGCTGGCACTTCGCGACGATCCCCGAGGAGCATGCGCCGACCACGACCGAGGGCTGGGGTCGAACGCCGGTCACGGCGACCGTGGACGGTCACACGTGGGAGACCAGCACCTGGCGCGACAAGGGGGTCCGCACCTTGCTCGCCGTGCCGAAGCACGTCCGCGGCACCAAGGGTGACGGCGACGCGGTGACGGTGCGGATTGTCTACAGGCTGATGTGAGTCGTGGGTCGTGAGTCGTGAGAGGCTAGAGCGCCTTCTTCAACAACGCGATCTGTCCGGCGTGGTAGGCATCGTGCTGCGCGACCCCAACCAGCATCTCCCCGCGCGTGACGCCGTTGCCGACCGGGAGTTCGAGCTCGCGCGCGGACAGGCCCTGCGCCACGCGGAGCAGGTCGGCATGGGCCGCGCCCAGTGCCGCGCGCGCCTGACGCCACGCGCGATCGGTCGGGGCGGGCACCGGCGGCCAGTCCCCCTCCGCCGGCTCGCCCGGCGCGCTGCCCTGCAGCCGACGCGTCACCTCGCGCGTCCACGCCGTGAGGTGCAACACCGTCCCCCAGATGCTCGGCGCACCCGCGATCGGCGTCGCGGCAGCGTCAGCGGCTGACACGCCGCGCAGCAGGGCCCGACGCGAGCGACCGTACCACGGCTCGCCGTCGTGCGAGGCCGCGAGCTGCCGCAGCAGACCCAGGACGATCGTCATTGACACTCCGGGAAGGCGTAGGGTCTCAGGGCTCAGGGCTCAGGCCTCAGGCCTCAGGGCTCAAGGCTCAAGGCCTAAGGCCTAAGGCCTAAGGCTAAAGGCCTAAGGCCTAAGGCCTATGACTTACCGCACCACCGGCAGCGCCAGCGACGTCCGCGCGAGGTCCACCGCGAGCACCGATCCCGGGGTCGGCCAGAGGGTGAAGTCGCGATCGCTCGAGAAGATCATCAGCGCCAGGCGCTTGCCGGCGGGGATGATCTGGTCGTCGGGCTGCAGGTCGAAGGTGAACTCGACGAAGCGCCCCGGCACGAGCGGTTCGCCGGGCTGCATCGCGTCGTAGTTGCCGCCCGCCTTGAGGCTGCGATGGTTCTGCGGATCGGCCCAGCCGCGCGTCACCACGCTCGCGAGCGAGGTCGGGCGACCTTCCCACGGCAGCGTCACCAGCCAGGCGGAGAGGTTCACCGCGCGCACGTTCGCGGCCATCCGGATCGTGAGCTGCGCCGTCCCCGACAGGTGCAGCGGCGCCGTGAGTTCCGGCGTCGCGAAGAGGAGGCGGTTCGGCGAGGTCGCCAATGCGGCGAGCTCGCCGCCCGCGAGGTCGACGTTGTCCACCAGCTGCTGCGTGCCGCGCCCGCGTGCGGGACCGAGCGTGCCGATGCCGCGCCCGTCGCCCGAGAGGTGCCACACGACGCGACGCGCGGCCGGGTTCGGGAAGTCGGCATACGGCGTCGGCTCGGTGCGCGGCTTGCCCTCGCGGACGATCCACGCCTTCGCGTCGCGCTCGACGCCGTTCTCGATGCCGTACAGGTAGCGCGAGAACCAGCGGTTCATCAGCGTGAGCGGCGGCTCGCCGCCGTGGCCGCCCTGGTGGTAGAACTGCTGCACCGGGATGCCGCGCGCCTTGAGCGCCGTGCTGATGCGGAGCGAGTGCTCCGGCACCACGTTCCAGTCGTTGAAGGCGTGCGCCATCAGCACCGCCGCCTTCACGCCGCCGACCTTCGGCAGGTAGTCGCGCCCGCGCCAGAACGGGTTGTAGTCGCCGGTGCGGCGGTCGCGGCCCGCGGCCATCTCGCCATCGCGCACGTTGGCGTTGCACCACGCGCGCCGTTCCATCGGGCCGCTGTGGACGAAGTCGTAGAGGAAGTCGATGTCCTCGCCCAGCCAGCCGCCGGGGTGCCGCACGAGGCCGTTCGAGCGGTAGTAGTGGTAGTACGAGGTGTTCGGTGCGATCGGGATGATCGCCTCGAGCCCGGCGACGCCGGTCGTCGCGGCCGCCAGCGGCAGCGTGCCGTTGAACGAGGTGCCGGTCATCCCGACCTTGCCGGTGCTCCACGCGGTGGCGCTCACCTCGGTGCCGCCGACCGGCGCGGTGAAGCCCTTGGCGCGCCCGTTGAGCCAATCCACGACCGCCTTCGGCGCGAGCGCCTCGTTGTCGCCGCCGATCGTCGGGCAGCCCTGCGAGAGGCCGGTCCCCGGCGACTCGCTGTGCACCACCGCGAAGCCACGCGGGACCCAGGTCCGCACCTGCGAGGTCGAGATGACCGTCCGGTTCGGCTGGAAGGGGATCGCCGGCTGCGTGGTGCGCGTCGGCGATTCGGCGCCGAGCTCCTGGCGCACGTCCCAGAGGAACTGGCGTGGGCCGCTCGTGCCGGCGAAGTAGGGCGAGGTCTCATAGATCACCGGGACCTTGAGCCCCTCGGTCGCGGTCTGGCGCGGCCGCACCACATCCACGTGCACGCGATCAAGGCGTCCATCGCCATCCGAGTCGAAGGAGGTCTCGACCCAGAGCCGCTCGCGGATCCACTGGGTCGAGTCGGCGAAGGCGGGGACGACCTGTGCCTGCCCGTCCACGAACACGGGGCGGGCGGGGCCCTGGGCGGCGAGAGAGGCGGGGAGGAACAGGCCGGCCAACGCGAGGCCGCGGGCTGCGCTCGTCACGGGAGTGCTCTCATGTGAAAGGATGCGGGGAAAGATATCGCGTCCCGGATGCCAAAAGCGCCACCCCGACGAATCGGGGTGGCGCCTTGGTCACGAGCCGCAGCTCGCGATTGTGCTCCGGCTGACTTCAGCCGAGGCGGGCGACGTTCTCGGCCGCCGGGCCCTTCTGGCCCTGGACCATGTCGAACTCAACCCGCTCACCCTCGGCCAGCGTCTTGAAGCCGCTGCCCTGGATGGCCGAATGGTGGACGAAGCAATCCTTCGAGCCGTTCTCCGGGGTGATGAAACCGAAGCCCTTGGCGTCGTTGAACCACTTGACCGTGCCGGTGATACGCATGCTGCACTCCTGGTGTGTTGATGTACTGACTGCCAGGGGTGCGAGATCGCGTCCACACCGACGGCCGGTACCAATTGCGGGTCGTGTGCGCCCCCGCGTTGGCGCGGCGAGAAAGTCAAAAGGGCCGGACACGAATCGCGTCCAGGCCCTGTGCTGAACTTTCTGCGCTGGAAGAAGGGTACGGGGTGGGGGACGGAACGTCAAGGGTGGAGGGCGACGGCTGAAGGGTGAAGGGCGGGTAGATTCCTCGGATCCGTTCCAGCCCTCCACCCTCCACCCTCCGCCTCCCGCGAGGTTGATCCCGTGCTCTCGCGTCGTGACTTCGTGGCCGCCTCGGCGGCGCTTCTCCCGGCTGCCCCGTTCGTGCACGCGCGACGGGCCGACTTCGACCTCGTCATCCGTGGCGGGTCGGTGCACGACGGCCTCGGCAGCGCGGCGCGCGCCGTGGATGTCGGTGTCCGGAGCGGTCGCATCGCCGCCCTCGCCCCGTCCCTTGGCCGAGGCACCCGGGAGGTCGAGGCGCGTGGGCTCGTCGTGGCGCCAGGGTTCGTCGACATCCACTCGCACGGCGACGGCTCGCTCGAGAGCGATCCGCGGGCCGAGTCGGTCATCCGCCAGGGGATCACCACGATCGTGGCGGGGCAGGATGGCGGCTCGCGGCTGGAGGTCGGCGACTACTTCGCCAAGCTCGAGACGATCCGCCCCGCCGTGAACGTGGCGACGATGGTCGGCCTCGGCACCGTGCGCGGCGGGGTCGTGGGCGCGGACGATCGCCCCGCCACGCCGGATGAGCTCGCGCGGATGGTGCAGCTCGTCGAGCGGGCCCTCGCGGGGGGCGCGTGCGGCGCGTCGTCAGGGCTCGAGTACACCCCCGGTGCCTTCGCGAGTCCGGACGAGCTCGTCGCCCTGGCCCGTCCGTTGGCGACCCGCGGTCTCGTGTACGCCTCCCACATGCGGAACGAGGACGATCGCCTTCTCGACGCGATCCGCGAGACGATCGCCGTCGGCGAGCGGGCGGGATGCGGCGTGCAGATCTCGCACCTCAAGACCCAGGGGCCGCGCAACTGGGGCGTGCTCGATGAGGTGTTCACGACGATCGAGGCCGCCGAGCGCCGCGGCGTGCGCATCGCCTTCGACCGCTATCCCTACCTCGCGTACCAGACCGGGCTCACCAACCTCTTCCCGGTGTGGAGCCGCGACGGCGGCACCGATGCCTTCCTGGCACGGCTCGAGGATTCGACCACCGCGGCACGGATCCGCGAGGCGACCCTCGCCAAGGTCGAGCTGATCGGCGGCTGGGACAACGTGCAGGTCACGTCGGTGCGCGAGGCGCAGGACAGCGACGTCGAGGGGAAGCGTCTCGGCACGTGGGCCGCCGCCCGCAACGAGGATCCGTACGAGGCGGCGGTCGGACTCATCACCCGCAATCGCGGCAGTGTCGGGATGGTCGGTTTCGCGATGAGCGAGGCGAACCTCGAGCGCATCCTCGCGCATCGGCTCGGGATGGTCTGCAGCGATGGCGGCGCGTTCGCGATCGATGGCCCGACGCGGCGCGGTGCGCCGCACCCGCGCGGCATCGGCTCGTTCCCGCGCGTCCTCGGCCGCTATGTGCGCGAGCGCGGCACGCTCTCGCTCGCCTCGGCGATCCACAAGATGAGCGGGCTCCCCGCGTCGCGGCTGCGGCTCGATCGCGGACGGATCGCGGTGGGCGCGCCCGCCGATATCGTCGTCCTCGATGCTGCCACCGTCAACGATCGCGCGACCTACGACGATCCGTTCCGGTACCCGGTCGGCATCGTGGCCGTCGCGGTCAATGGCGTGCTCGCACTCGAGCACGGCGAGCGCACGGCCGATCGTGCCGGCGTTCCCGTGCGGCCCGTCTCCCCGGAGGGATGATGTCCCTGTCACGTCGCGAATTCATGGCCGCCGCCGCCGCGGCCGCGGCCATGCCGCATCGTCTCGCCGCGCGGGAGGCACCGTTGTTCCGCATCTCGCTCGCGCAGTGGTCGCTGCATCGCACCTTCTTCGGGAAGGCACTGTCGCTGCCGTGGAGCGAGCGGGAAGCGCTCTTCAGGAGCGACCCCGACCGGCTCTGGCAGGGGGCGGCACTCCCGGTCGATTTCCCGGTCATTGCGCGACGCGAGTACGGGCTCGAGGCGGTCGAGTACGTCAACACGATGATGTACGGCAAGGCCGATGACGCGAAGTGGCTCGGCGAACTCGACCGCCGTGCCAAGGGCGAGGGGGTCTACCACCACCTCATCATGTGCGACCTCGAGGGGGCGCTCGGCGATCCCGACGAGGCGGCGCGCGCCAGGGCGATCGAGAACCACGTCCGGTGGCTGCGCTGTGCGTCACGACTTGGCTGCGCGATGATCCGCGTCAACGCGCAGAGTCGGGGCACGCCGGAGGAGCAGGCGAAGCTCGCGGCCGACGGGCTCCGGCGGCTGGCCGAGCGGGCGGAAGAGTTCAAGCTCCGGGTGGTGGTCGAGAACCACGGCGGCTACTCGTCGCGCGCGTCGTGGCTGGTGGAGGTGCTCAAGCGCGCGGATCATCCGCTCCTCGGCACCCTTCCGGATTTCGGCAACTTCACCGTATCGTCCACCGAGCGGTACGATGCCTATCGCGGCGTCGAGGAGATGATGCCGATGGCGGCGGCGGTGAGCGCCAAGAGCCACGACTTCCGTGACGACGGCGAGGAGGTCGACATCGACTACGCGCGGATGCTGCGGCTGGTGCTCGGGGCGGGGTTCCGCGGCTGGATCGGCGTCGAGTACGAGGGGCAGCGGCTGCCCGAGCCCGAAGGGATCCGCCGCACGATCAAGCTGCTGGAGCGGACGCGCACTGCTCTCGCGGGGGAGTTCGGGGGTTAACCCCCGCCGAACAGCGCGCTGATCGCGGTCCCCTCGCCGTCGGCGCTGGTGATGCTGAAGCGCCCACCGACGGTCTCCACCCGCTCGCGCATGGTGCGGAGGCCGAACGATTCGGCTTCCGCCGCGCCGACGTCGAATCCCTGACCGTCATCGCGCAGCTCGACCAACACCCCGGCGCCGCTCGGCACCACCACCAGCTCGAGTTCGCTCGCGCCGGCGTGATTGACGGCGTTGCGGAGGGCTTCCTGCACCATCCGATAGGCCGCGCGCTTCACCTCGAGCGATGGCTCCGTGATCGGCTCGATGCGCGTCCGCACCTGCAGCTCGGCCGCCGTCGCCACCTCGCGCACCAGGGATTCGAGTCCTTGCGCCAGCGTCACCCGGTCAATGGCGGCAGGATGGAGCTCCCGCGCGAGCGAGCGCAGGTCCGCGGCGATCGTGTCGATCGTGGCGTGGGCGGCGTCGCCCTCGCCGCGTGCGGCGAGCATTCCCGCGTGCGTCAGCCGCTGCACCACGTCGTCGTG
This sequence comes from Gemmatimonadales bacterium, assembly GCA_035712665.1. Classification (GTDB taxonomy): domain Bacteria; phylum Gemmatimonadota; class Gemmatimonadetes; order Gemmatimonadales; family GWC2-71-9; genus Palsa-1233. Next base: position 16,062 of record DASTAN010000151.1, on the reverse strand, counting down.
CAGGTCGGCGGCGATCCGGGCCCGCTCGGCGTCCTGCGCCGCGAGCAGCTTGCGGCCCCAGCGGCGCGCCGAGGCGACCAGGCGACGCTGATGCAGCACCATCACCCCGACCAGCGTCGCGACGAGAATCGCGCCGCCAACGAGCGAGAGGAGCCCGACGAGGAAGAGATCGTCCATTGCTGAAGTCTAGCCGCTGGGCCTCAGGCCGGGCGCTCCTCCCGGCGTGCCTTGAGGAAGGCGTACCACCAGATGGCATAGGCAAGGATCCAGCTGAGATTGCGGAGCCACAGCAGCGTGATGTACTCCGGGGTTGCCGTTCCTCGTCCGGCCGCTGCTGGCGAGAACAGTAGCGGCGACCCGTAGGCCAACAGTGCCGCGATGGCGGCCATCATCGGCGGATCCTGGAGGATGCTGCCGCGGACACGCGGAAGCCTCGCGATGACCGCAGGCGCGGCCACTGCCAGGATGATCACTGTCGAGATAACGGTTCGGAGGATGGGCACCCCCGTCGGCAGGATGCCACCCACGAACAGCGCCGCCACCAGCTGCATGGCGAGGACGAACGCGCCGATCCGCGCATAACGCCGGTACCCTCCGTGCGCAATGATGGATGCCAGTCCGAGCAGGAGGGGCGGCATGTACAGGAGACGTCCGACGCTCGTGGTGATCCTGCCGAACGGCGCCGCCCACTCCTGCGGCAGAAACGACCGGCTGTTGAACACGGCGTTCAGGACAAGGAAGAGCCACAACCAACGCCACTGGCGAAGGCGGGGATGACGCGGATCGCCGATCGCGACCACCGTTGCGATGCTCGCGACGGTCATCGCCATCGCCGGGGCCCGCGCCGAGGTCAGAAGGGCCTCCAGCTCGAGCGTCACGCCGGTCCCAGCGGCGAGTTCTTGTCACAGAAGGTCGGGCACGGCAGCGCTTCCTCCCCGATCACTCCCTCGGCGAGATCCGACCCCGTCGCCCCCTCGCCGGTCGTCCCGACGAGGATCGGCTGCATCGCCCCCTCCTGCGTGGCGCCGATGTAGATCCGCAGGCCGGTCACGTCCTTCTGGGCGAGAATCACGTCGAGAATCTCGCGGTCGAACCACCACGCATTCGGCGCGGTCGGGGTCTTCGCCTTGGCGGCCGCGATCATCGTCTTGGCAGTGGCGAGGTCGATCTGGTGGGGAATGCGGTCCATGGCGACGGCTCCGTGTCGGAAGATGCCTAACGATTGACCGGCAAAAGATCGCGACACCCCGTGACAAGCGGTACTCCTGCAGCCCGCACCCAGGTGGTCCCGATCCGGTCACACGGGTTCCCAAGCGGGTCATTTCGGGCTAACCTGACACATCTCTACTCGACTGCGATGTTGCGTGTTGCAACACGTGACGGGCGATTGGCGCCCGCGAGCTTGACCTGCTGCACTGAAGGAGGCCCGCATGTCGATTGTCACCAAGCTGGTGGACATCACCACGCTCCCCGTCGACGCCATCATCAACGCCGCCAACGAACGCCTGCTCCCCGGAGCCGGGGTCTCGGCCGCGATCCACGCCGCGGCCGGGCCGGAACTCGCCGAGGCCTGCGAGCGGATCGGCTTCTGCCCGACCGGCGAGGCGCGGATCACGGCCGCGTTCTCGCTGCCGAGTCGCTTCGTCGTCCACGCGGTCGGACCGGTGTGGCAGGGCGGGGATCGCGGCGAGGACGAGCTGCTCGCGAAGGCGGTCCGCGCGGCACTGCTGCTGGCCCACATGCACCGCGCCGAGAGCGCGGCACTGCCGGCGATCGCGACCGGGATCTTCGGCTTCCCGATCGATCGGGCCGCGCGCATCATCGTGCGGGCGGCGCGCGAGCAGCTGGCGACGGGCCAGTGCCCGCCGAGCCTGATCATCGCCTGCTTCAGTGACGAGGCGCGCGATGCCTTCGAGGCGGCGCTCGCGACCGATGACGCCTTCGAGGAGGCCGGGGCCGCCTGAGCCGACTCGCGCTGTCGCTCGCCCTGGCGCTCGGCGCCGCACCGTGTGGGGCGCAGGGGATGACCCTGCGTCCCATCGTGCCGTTCTCGGGGTGGAATCTCTCGCCAAAGCTTGGCCTGCCGCTCGACTCGCTGGTCCGCACGCCCCGCGGCATCTACTACCAGGATGTACAGCCGGGTGACGGGCCGCAGGTGGGCGAGGGCGATTCGGTGGCGGTGCACTTCGTCGGGCAGCTCGCCGACGCGACGATCTTCAGTGCCACCGATCGCGAGCCGTTCCGTTTCCGGGTCGGGGCCGGCACGGTGATCCCCGGCTGGGATGCCGGGGTGCGCGGGATGCGGGTCGGCGGGCGACGTCGGCTGCTCGTCCCGCCGCATCTGGGCTATGGCCCGAAGGGCGCCGGTGCCGTGCCGCCCGACGCCGTGCTGATCTTCGACCTGACGCTGGTCGATCTCCGCCGCTAGCGCGAACCGCCGGCGAGGTCACGCCGCACGGTGAGCCGCTTCCCCTTGATGGTGCTGGCACGCAACGCCGCGATCACGCCGTTCACCTTCTCCTCCGGCAGCTCGACCAGCGCGAAGCGATCGGTGATCTCGATCGTGCCGATCTCCTTCGCCGGCACCTTCGCCTCGTTGACGATCGCCCCGACCAGGTCGGCCGGGCGCAGGTTGTTCTTGCGGCCCGCCCCGATGTAGATCCGCGAGAAGCCGGCGTTCCGCTTCGGGCGCGGCGCGCCCTTCGCCTTGTCGCCCTTCGGTGCCGCCGGCGGGGCGAGGTCGATCGCCTCGTCCTCGTCGGTGCCGGTGCCGTGCTCCCGTTCGTGGGCGAGCTGCAGCGCCGCCATCGCGATTTCCATCAGGTCGTGCGCGTCGGTGAGCGCCTCGACCACCGCGCGGTACCGTTCGGTGCCACCCGCCGCGATCGCCTCGCGCACCGCCTCGGTGGTGAGGCCAAGGCGCTTCGCCTGCACGTCCATCACCGTGGGCAGCTGGGCCATCGTCACGCGCGAGCGCGTCGCCGCCTCGATGTTCCGGAGCAGGCGATGCTCGCGCGGCTCGACCAGCGTGATCGCGACGCCCTCACGCCCCGCTCGCCCGGTGCGTCCGATGCGATGGACATAGGCGGCCGGCGACTCGGGGACGTTGTAGTTCACCACGTGCGAGAGCTGCTCGATGTCGAGCCCGCGCGCGGCGACGTCGGTCGCGATCAGGAGGTCGACGTTGCCCGCGCGCGTGCGCTTCATCACGCGATCGCGCGCGTCCTGCGTCATCCCGCCGTGGAGCGCCTCGGCACGATAGCCGTGCCCGCCCAGCGTCTCGGTGAGGGTGTCGACTTCGGTGCGCGTGCGGCAGAAGACGATCGCCAGCTCCGGCGACTCGAGGTCGAGGATGCGCCCCAGGGCTGCGACCTTGTGCGGCCGCGCGATGAGGTACGCCGTCTGGCGGACCTTCGGCGCCTCGCCCGCGATCGGGGCGGCGCGCGCGATGCTGATGCGCACCGGATCGCTCAGGTGCCGCTCGGCGATCTTCGCGATCCGGGGCGCCATCGTCGCGGAGAAGAGTGCCGTCTGTCGCACCTCTGGCGCCGCATCGAGGATCGCCTCGATCTCGTCGGCGAAGCCCATGTCGAGCATCTCGTCGGCCTCGTCGAGGACGATCGCACCGAGGTTGGCGAGATCGAGGGTGCCGCGACGCAGGTGATCGAGCGCGCGTCCCGGCGTCGCGACGACGACGTGCACGCCGCGGCGGAGGATGCGGATCTGCTGGTCGAACGCCTGCCCCCCGTAGATCGGGACCACCGACGAACCCATCGCGCGGCCGTAGCGGTGGAACGCCTCGGCGACCTGCATCGCGAGCTCGCGGGTCGGGGCGAGGACGAGGATGGTGGGGCGCGACGGTGCCACGCTGCCGGTGCCGAGGCGCTGCAGCAGCGGGAGGGCGAAGGCGGCGGTCTTGCCGGTGCCGGTGGCCGCCTGACCGAGGAGGTCGCGCCCGGCGAGCAGCGCCGGGATCGCCTCGGCCTGGATCGGGGTTGGTTCTTCGTAGCCGAGGGTGGCCAGCGCGTCGCAGAGGGCGGGCGCGAGGCCGAGGGACGGGAATGTGCTCATGCGCCAAGATAGCGCACGGGGGCACGCCGCTGGTTAGGGGAGCGGGATTCGATCGCGGACGAGGACCAGGATCGCCGCCTGGGGGACGACGAGATAGCGCCGCTCCTCGAAGGAGATCTCGACCGCCGCCTTCCGGAAGAAGATGGCGGTGTCGCCAACCCGGGCCTGCATCGGGCGGTGGCGCGGGGTCCGCTCCTCGGCCCGCCACGGCTCGTCACCGAACACCGACGGATCGGGGAGCGGGTCGCCGGGGCCGGTGGCGATGATCATCCCGCTCTGGACCTGCTGGGCGTCGATCGCGGTGGCCGGGAGGTAGAGCCCGACCCGGGTCCGCTGCTCGTCGCCCTCTTCCGGAGTGATGAGCACACGGTCGCCGACGACGAGCAGTTCCTTCGGGATCGCGTCCACGGCCGGCTACTCCGAGAGCATCGCGTGGACGGTGACCAGCTCGATGACCTTGAGCTTCCGGCGCATCGTCGGGAGCTGCAGGGCGACCTCATCGCCGACCGCGGTGTCCTTCAGGGCACGGCCGAGGGGGGAGGCGAGCGAGATGTGCCCGGCGTCGATGTCCATCATCTCGGCAAGGACGAGGGTGTACTCCTCACGCTCGCCGGTGGCGAGATCCTCGACGACGACCTTCGAGCCGAGGCCGACGCGGTCGAGCGGGGCCTCGGTGTTGGCCAGCTGGGTCAGCTGGTTGAGGCGCTGATGCAGCTGGCCGAGGCGCGCCTGCACGAACTGCTGGCGCTCGAGGGCCGACTTGTATTCCGAGTTCTCGCGAAGGTCGCCCATCTCGACGGCCGTCGCGATCGCCTGGGGCAGGGTCACCGCGAGCTCGTGGGTCAGCTCGGCGATCTCCTTGCCGAGCTTCTCCCGCATCTCGTTGATCATCGTCCGCTCCTTGGGCATTGGGACGAAAAAAGGACCCACGGCCAAACCGGGGGGTCGGGCCGTGGAACTGGATGGCGAGAAAGATACTGTGGTGAGGGGTGAGGGGTGAGGGGTAAGGGGGCTCCGGGATTACCGTTCCCCCCTTACCCCTCACTCCTTACCCCTCACCGGTCCCCGCGCATGCGCCACCTCTGGCTCCCGCTCGCCCTGACCACCGGCTGCGCCACGGCCAGCCCCCCGGCGTTCCGCCTGCTGGCGCCGATCGACCCCGCGATCCGGCAGGAGGTCCGGTATGCCGGGTCGAACAACTTCACCTGGGCCCCGCTCCCGGGCTACGAGCGGCCGATCGTGCTGCTCCGGCGCGAGGCGGCCGAGGCGCTCGGTCGGGTCCAGGCGCGTCTGGCCCGCGAGGGACTCGGCCTCAAGGTCTTCGACGGGTACCGGCCGGTGCGGGCGACGCTGGCGATGGTCGACTGGGCGGAGCGGGTCGGCCGGACCGACCTCCTCGACGACGGCTACATCGCCCGTCGCTCGCGCCACAATCAGGGGGTCGCCGTCGACCTCACGCTCGTCGACCTCGCCACCGGGGTCGAGCTGCCGATGGGGACGCCGTACGACGAGTTCTCGGGGTGGGCCCATACCGCGAACGCCTCGGGGATGGTGGCCGCGAATCGCCAGCGTCTGGTGGCGGCGATGGCCGCCGAGGGGTTCGTCAACTACGACCAGGAGTGGTGGCACTTCTCGTACACGGTGACCGATCCGATTGCGTTCGATCTCCCGCTGGGCGCGTGGTCCGGGGGCGTCAACCCACGTTGACACGGCGGTCAACTTTGCTTGACCCTCCGCTCGATCCGCGCTATTCTCCACGCGCTTCAATCCTCTTGTGAACGTCTTCACAAGGCGACCGGAACCCGCATTGGGGATCCAGACATTGATGGGACTGCTTCGCGCGCCGTCGCGGCGGCTTCTGCCGCAGGCGCTGATGGTGATCTTCGCCCTGGCGCTGGCAGGCTGCGCCGGGGAGTATCCGCAGTCGACGCTTTCGCCGAAGGGTGACTTCGCGGAGCTGGTCGACGCCGTCTTCATGAAGACGGTCTGGTGGGCGACGGTGATCTTCGTGGTGGTGGAGGCCGGCCTGCTCTGGGCGGTCTTCAAGTTCCGCGGGAAGCCGGACGATCCCGAGCCGAAGCAGATCCACGGCAGCACCGTGGTGGAGATCATCTGGACGGTGATCCCCGCCGCGGTGCTCGCGTTCGTGGCGGTGCCGACGGTGCAGACCATCTTCAAGACGGCCGAGATCCCGGCCGCGACGGCCGAGGGCGGCGAGCCGCTCAAGGTCGAGGTGACGGGCCACCAGTGGTGGTGGGAGTTCCACTACCCGGAGCTCGGCATCCGCACCGCGAACGAGCTTCACGTCCCGGTCGGCCGGACGATCGACCTCCGGATGAAGACGGTGGACGTGCTCCACTCGTTCTGGATCCCGCAGTTCGCCGGGAAGCGCGACGTCTTCCCGAACCGCGAGACGCGGATCTGGTTCACGGCAAAGGCGTCGGGGGCGTACCCGGGCGCGTGCGCCGAGTTCTGCGGCATCCAGCACGGCAAGATGCTCTTCTACGTGATGGCCGACGCGCCGGGCGACTTCGAGGCGTGGGTCACCCGGATGCAGACCGACACGATGCCGCTGGTGCCGCCGCCGGCCCCGATGGCCGACAGCACGGCGCTCGCGGCGTCCGGCCCGATGGCCGTCGACTCCGCCGCGCCCGCGGTCCTCGCGCAGGCGGTGGATCCGAAGGCGCTCGAGGGCGAGAAGCTCTTCACGGCGAAGGGCTGCGCCGGGTGCCACGCGGTGAAGTCGGTGAACACGCCGAAGGTCGCGGTCGGCCCGAACCTCGCCGGCATCGGCTCGCGGAAGATGATCGCGGCCGGGTGGATGGCGAACACCGACGCGAACCTCAAGCGCTGGATCATGGACCCGCAGGGCGTGAAGGTCGGCGTGAAGATGCCGAACCTCCCGATGACCGACGCGGAGGGTGACGCGCTCGTCGCGTACCTCCGGACCTTGCAGTGAGCCGGGGAGACTGACGACGATGGCAACGACGGTGCTCGAGCCCGCGCACGCCCACGTGGCGAAGCGGAGCGTGCTGGTGGACTGGCTCACGACGGTCGATCACAAGAAGATCGGCATCATGTACGGCGCGTGGGCGTTCCTCTTCTTCCTGATCGGCGGCGTCGAGGCGCTCATCATCCGCGCCCAGCTGGCGAAGCCCGAGGCGAGCCTGGTCTCGCCCGAGCTCTACAACCAGCTGTTCACGATGCACGGCACGACGATGATCTTCCTCGCCGTGATGCCGCTCAGCGCGATGTTCTTCAACTTCTTCATCCCGCTCCTCATCGGCGCGCGTGACGTCGCCTTCCCGCGGCTCAACGCGATGTCGCTCTGGGTGTTCGTGCTGGGCGGGCTCTTCCTCAACGCGTCGTTCCTGTGGGGCGCACCCAACGGCGGGTGGTTCGGCTACGCGCCGCTGTCGAGCCGGCAGTACTCGCCGGGCGTCAACATGGACTTCTGGGTCATCGGCCTGCAGATCCTGGGCATCGCCTCGCTCGCGGCCGGCGTGAACTTCTTCACGACGATCCTCAACATGCGCGCCCGCGGCATGACGCTGATGCGGATGCCGATGTTCGTCTGGACGACGCTGATCACGCAGGTGCTGGTGCTCCTGGCGTTCCCGGTGATCACCGTCGCGCTGATCCTGCTGATGGCCGACCGCCTCTTCGGCACGTCGTTCTTCAGCGTGGCCGGCGGCGGCGACCCGATGCTCTGGCAGCACCTGTTCTGGGTGTTCGGGCATCCCGAGGTGTACATCCTGATCCTGCCGGCGTTCGGGATCATCTCGGAGATCCTCCCGGTCTTCTCGCGGAAGCCGCTCTTCGGCTACAGCGCGATGGTCTTCTCGAGCTCGTTCATCGCCTTCCTCGGCTTCGGCGTGTGGTCGCACCACATGTTCTCGACCGGGATGGGGCCGCTCGCCGACTCGTTCTTCTCGCTCGCGACGATGCTGATCGCGATCCCGACCGGCGTGAAGATCTTCAACTGGATCGGCACCATCTGGGGCGGCTCGGTCCAGCTGAAGACGCCGATGTACTTCTCGATCGGCTTCATCGCGATGTTCATCATGGGCGGCCTCTCGGGCGTGATGCACGCGGTGGCGCCGGCCGACCTGCAGCAGACCGACACGTACTTCGTCGTGGCGCACTTCCACTACGTGCTCTTCGGCGGGTCGATCTTCGCGCTGACGGCGGGTGCGTACTACTGGTGGCCGAAGATGTTCGGCAAGATGCTCGACGAGGGGCTCGGCAAGCTCCACTTCTGGCTGATGATGATCGCGTTCAACCTGACCTTCTTCCCGATGCACTTCGCCGGGCTGCTCGGGATGCCGCGCCGCATCTACACCTATCCGGGCGGGCTCGGGTTCGACATCTACAACCTGATGGCGACGGTCGGGGCGTTCCTCCTCGCCGGGTCGCTGCTGGTGTTCATGTGGAACGTGATCAAGACCTGGCGGAGCGACGAGCGCGCGCCGGCCGACCCGTGGAACGGCGCCACCCTCGAGTGGACGATCCCGTCGCCGCCGCAGGAGTGGAACTTCGCCGAGGAGCCGGTCGTCGCCGAGAAGGATCCGGTCTGGGCGATGAAGCGCGCGGCGGGGACCCGGCAGCTGCCGGAGCCGGCGCTGGTCGACGGCAAGGGGATCCACATGCCGGGGCCGTCGTGGTGGCCGCTGATCGTCTCGATCGGCATCCTCGTCTTCTTCGTCGGCTTCATGATCAAGCACACGTGGGCGTTCCCGTTCGGGCCGGTGACGATCGTCGGGTTCGCGCTCACGGTCTTCGGCATCTTCAAGTGGGCGTACGAGCCGGTCGACGCCCACGCCACGCATCACTGAGGAGGCGGCCACGATGACGACCGCCGCGCTGGACCACGGGCACGACGCGCACGCGCACCACACGTCGCTGCCGATCGACAACCGCAAGCTGGCCATCTGGACGTTCATCGCGTCCGAGTGCCTCTTCTTCGCGACGCTGATCTCGACCTTCATGGTCTATCGGGACAGCACGGGGACGGGGCCGGGGCCGAAGGACATCTTCGAGGTGCCGCTCGTCACGGGCGGCACCGCGGTGCTCCTCTTCTCGTCGTTCTTCGTCGTGATGGCGCTGGACGGGGCGCAGCAGGGGAACCGGAAGAAGCTGCTCACCTGGCTCTCGCTCACGGTGCTCTGCGGCCTCTTCTTCGCCGGGATGCAGGTCTACGAGTTCTGGCACTTCTACCACAAGGGGCTGGGGTACTCGACCAACCTCTTCGGCTCGGCGTTCTACACCCTGACCGGCTTCCACGGCACCCACGTCGCGCTGGGCACGCTCTGGCTCGCGACGGTGCTGAAGGATGCGATCAAGGGCGACCTGCCGCCGAAGAAGGCGCTCAACCTCGAGATCGCCGCGCTCTACTGGCACTTCGTGGACGTGGTCTGGATCATCATCTTCCCCGTCGTCTACCTCATGAGCCTGGGGCGCTGACCGATGGCTGCACACGCTGACGCGCACGGCGAGTCGAACGCCGGCAAGTACATCCAGGTGGCGGTGGTGCTCTTCGCCCTCACCGCGCTCGAAGTGCTCCTCTACGAGGCGTGCTTCGGGACGATGAAGGAGAGCTTCGGGTCGATGGCGACCAGCATCGGGCCGTGGTTCGTCGAGATCCTGCTGCTCCTCTCGGCCTTCAAGTTCTGGTTCGTGGCGATGTTCTACATGCACCTGAAGTTCGACATGAAGCTGCTGAGCTGGCTGTTCGCCTTCAGCCTGGTGATCGCCGCGATCGTGATCATGGCGATGATCGTGCTGTTCGCGTACAACCGCGGGCTGTGGTGGCCGTCCGGCCAGTGGTGAGTCGGCAGTCGTGAGTGGTGAGAGGGGCTCCCGGGTGGGGGCCCCTTTTTCGTGGGGAGCGGGGCGATCGGCGATCGGAGACCCGAGGGTGTCGCAGCGAGGCAACGGTTGACCGGTCGCTAAATGTGTTGCAAGGTCGCATCACTTCGTGTGGCTGGGTCGCGATAATTGTCGGCACACCCGGGTGATGACGTTTGGCAAGTCGTTGTCTGGCAATGGCTTAACGAGGTCATTTCGGTGGCACGCGGCCTGCTGTGTGATTAAGCATCCTGCGGTACATCCCCTAGTCGCGATGGAGCGGCGTTATGAAGCGTGTTCTTGGTGCAGTGGTTGGCGCGGTGGTCCTCGGGGCCGCTCCGGTGCAGGCGCAGTCGGCGCCCTCCGCCTTCGATAATTCGCTCTCCAGCTACAACCTGACCTGGACGAATGTCTGTTCGCAGTCCGGGACCGGATTCAGCGCGACCTTCAGCACCTGCGCCTCGGCCTCGCTGTTCCGGTACAGCAACGGGTGGATGGAGCTGCGCTACTGGAACCGGGCGGGCTTCGACGGCACCTTCGCCAACTCGTCCACCACGGCGATCGCTCTCGGCGGCGTCGGTGCGGCTGGCGGCTCGCGTGGCACCGCGGTCGGCAACGGCTGGCAGGCGCTTCTCGGCGGCAACGAGATCGACTGGGCGCCCGACACTGACATCCCCGGCCCCAACACCGGCGACGGCTTCCGGACCACCGGTCAGGGCGACGCCTTCTGCAGCGATCTCGAGACGAGCTGCCCGGGCGGGTTCACCACCCCGTGGATCAACATCACCAGCGGTGGATACGCGCAGTTCATGTGGTATGTCGGCGGGTCGTTCGCGCCGCTGAATGCCCAAGCGATCTCGCTCCAGCTCCATCAGCAGGCGGGGCCGGAGGGTCTGTCCACCGGGTACCTCTGCTACTCCGATCAGTCGGTGGGTCTGAATGACGCCACCAGTGGCTGGGCCTGCGGCGAGGGCGACGATCCGGGCGACCCGAACGAAGTCGTCCCCGAGCCGGCCACGATGACGCTGCTGGCGACTGGCCTGGTTGGCCTTGCCGCCTCGCGTCGCCGGAAGAAGAACGCAGTCTGAGCAGGCCCGTTGCCTGACAATCGAAACGGCTCCCGATGAGGGAGCCGTTTCTGTTTGGAGAAGTGAGAGCGGAGATCCGAGATCGGAGTGTTCGGCATCCCGCGATCCCTCGCGTTGCTCGGGATGACGGTTGTCGCTTGTCCCAGGTCCCTTGTCCCTTACGCTCCGATCTCAGATCACTGATCTCGGATCTCCGCCGCTACGGCACCCGCGATCGTCGTCATGACCCACCCCTCCGCGTGCGCGGCCGCATCCTGCTCCTCCAGCGCCTCCTCCATGGCCTCCAGGTCAAACGCCACCGGCGGCAGCTCGGCATAGCCCGGGAACGCGTCCTGGATCGGGCAAGCGTTCTCGAGGACCCCGCCGTCGACCGTGACGACCGACATCCCCATCAAGCGACAGGTGCTCGGTCGCGACTCGTGGATCAGGCAGGCCCCGCTCGCAGGGTCCAGCGCAGGGCAGGGCGCTCCCGCCAAGGCAGCGACGAGATCGTCGAAGGTCGCCTCGTCGAGCGCCGCCACGTCCCAGGGCGCCCCCCAATCGGGCAGCCGCGCGCGCATCGCCTCGAGCTGCGTCCCCGCCCGATCGCGCACACCCTCACGCACCGTCGGCGTCAACGCGGCCACGGCCGCGTGGACCAGCATCGCCTCGCCCGGGGAGATGTCGAACGGTCCGTGGCAGCACGCGGTGCAGCCCAGACGACAGGGGGCCGCGGACGGAACCGATGGGATCGACTGGAGGATGGGAAGTCGTGCCAGAGGAGATCCGAGATCAGAGATCGGAGATCAGAGGGGACAGGCGACACGGGACCTCCGATCTCGGATCGCCGATCGCCGATCTCCGCAGCGGCTACAGCCGCCGCGCTGCGACCACGAGGATGCACCACCCGACGATCATCGCGACGCCGCCGATCGGGGTGACGGCCCCCAGCCAGCGCATCCCGGTGGCGACCATCAGGTAGAGCGATCCCGAGAAGATCAGCGTGCCGATCGTGAACCCCCACGCCGCCCCGCTCGCCTGCGCGATGCCCCGGTCGAGGAGCCACGCGGCCGCGAACAGCGCCAGCGCGTGATACATCTGGTAGCGCACCGCGGTCTCGAAGATCTCGAGGTCGCGTGCCTCGAGCCGTGCGCGGAGCGCGTGCGCGCCGAACGCGCCGAGCGCCACCGCGAGCCCCCCGAAGAGCGCGCCGAGCGTGGCCGCGAGCCGCGCCGTCACTCGGCCGCCGGCGGCGCGGGAGGCTCGACCGCCATCCCCATCGCGTGGTAGCCGTTGTCGACGTACACCGTGCTGCCGGTGATCGCCGCGGCCAGCGGCGAAGCGAGGAACGCCGCCGTGTGGCCGACGTCGGTCGCCTCGAAGTCGCGCGTGAGCGGACTGTTGGTCTTGCAGTAGCGGATCATCGTGTCGATGAAGCCGATGGCGCTCGCCGCGCGCGAGGCGTACGGTCCCGCCGAGATGGTGTTCACGCGGATGCCCCACTTCCGCCCCGCCTCGTAGGCCAACGTGCGCGTATCCGCCTCGAGCGCCGCCTTCGCGCTCGACATCCCGCCACCGTAGCCCGGAATCACCCGCTCGCCGGCCATGTAGGTCAGCGACAGCACCACCCCGCCCGGGCGCATCATCGGCCCGAGCGTGCGCAGCAGCGCGACGTTCGAGTAGGCTGACACCGAGACGGCCTCGAGATAGCCGCGCCGCGAGGTCTCGAGCAGCGGCTTCTTCACCTCGGGGCCGTTGGCGAGCGAGTGCACCAGGATGTCGAGCGGCTGGTCACCGAAATCGGCCCGGAGCCGCTCTGCTACGCCGGCGATCGAGAAGTCGCCGCGCTCGCGGTAGCGCTTGTTCTCGCGGATCTCGGCCGGGGCATCCTCGAGGGTGTCGAAGGCCGCATCGAGCGGGTAGACGCGCTCGAACGCCATCGAGCTCCCGTCGGCGAACTTGAGCGAGTCGGCGATCTTGCCGCGCTCGAGGAGGTTCTCGAAGATCCCCATCGCCGGCGGCCAGGTCCCGACGCAGACCGTCGCCCCCGCCTCGGCCAGCGCCTTGGCGATCGCGAAGCCGAACCCGCCATCGTCGGCGACACCCGCCACGAACGCCCGCTTGCCCCGGAGATCGATGCCCAGCATGGCCTGCCCTCGGTTGAAGTCTGGCCGAAAAGATAGGCAGGTGAGGGGTGAGGGGAGAGGGGTGAGGGGGGCGGGGCGGTAAACGGTGAACGGTGAACGGTGAACAGGAGTCCCGTTCACCATTCACCGTTCACTGTTCACTCCCCTGAGGCCTGCGGCTTACGGCCTGCGGCCCCTACGTCACTTCGGCTCCAGCACCTGCGTGATCCGGGCCACGAGATCCGCGTAGTGCGCGCGGGTCACCGCGTCGCCGCCCGCGGTGCGGAGGCGCGCCCGCACCGTCTCCAGCTCGCGACGCGCGAGCGGCCGGATGTCGCTCAGCGACACGTCGGGGTTCGGGGCGATGCGGCCGGCGAACTGCGCCGGGATCGGCGGCAGCTCCTCGGTCATCAGGTACTCCATCCGCTCGACCCACGCGCGCTGCAGCGCCCGACGGTAGAGGTCCGGGTTGCGGCCGTTGCCGAGCTCGGTCCAGACCCCGTTCCGCACGTCGGCCAGGTACTCGGGCAGCGGGTACCCGCCGTCGGCCACCGCCGACAGCTCGGCCAGGCGCGCCATCCGCGACGGGTCGAGGAGCCGGTTGAGGACGCTCACCATGAAGCCCTTCACGCGCTCGGTCGAGCCCTGCACGCCGATGCGCTCGAGGATCGGCGCCTCCATCATCCAGGCCGGCGTCTGGAGCGCCTGCTCGGTGAGGAACGCGACCGCCGCCTTCTGCCGCTCGCGCGGGATCGCGGTGTAGGCCGCACCCGGCTGGTCGGTGTTCTTGCGGGTCCAGTCGATGCCGCCGACGATCGTGAGGACGTGGCCCATGTAGCGGTTCCACTGTCCCGCGACCTGGCCGTACATCTCGCGCAGCTGCGCGAAGTCGGCGCGCGGCTCGTAGCTGTACTCGAGGAGCTTCGGCATGATGCGCTTCAGGTTCGCGATGCCGTAGCTGCTCGCCTTGACGCCGTCATCGCCGAGGTCCTCGGTCTGCGAGCCCGGGTCGGTCCCCGACGGGTCGCCGAAGCGGTACATCGGGTCGCCGGCGCGGTCGCGGATCCACTTGTCGAGCGTCGGCTTCTCGTCGTCCGGGGTCTTCGCGTCGAGGATCGGGCGGTAGCCCCACATGATGCTGTACTTGTCGTACGGCCCGACCTGCGGCATCAGGCCGACGTCGCCATCGCCCGGCTGCGCGACGTAGTTGAAGCGCGCGTAGTCCATGATCGACGGCGCGGTGCCCATCGTCTTCGTGAAGGTCGGGCTCCGGAGCGAGTCGACCGGATAGGACGACGACGCCTTCATGTTGTGCGGCAGGCCGAGGGTGTGGCCGACCTCGTGCGCCGAGACGAAGCGGATGAGCTCGCCCATCACCGCGTCATCGAACTGCACGCCGCGCGCCTTCGGGTTGATCGCGGCGGTCTGCACCAGGTACCAGTTCCGGAGCAGGTTCATCACGTTGTGATACCAGCCGATGTGCGACTCGAGGATCTCGCCCGAGCGCGGGTCGGTGATGCTCGGCCCGTACGCGTTCTCGATGTCCGACGCGAAGTAGCGGATCACGCTGTAGCGCGCGTCCTCGGTCGAGAACTCCGGATCCTCCTCGGGCGTCGGCGGCAGCTTGCCGATGATGGCGTTCTTGAAGCCGGCGGCCTCGAACGCCTTCTGCCAGTCGTTCACGCCCTGGATCAGGTACGGACGCCACTTCTCGGGCGTCGCCGGGTCGATGTAGTAGATGATCGGCTTCACCGGCTCGACGAGCTCGCCGCGGAGGAAGGCGGCGGTGTCCTTCGGCTCGAGGCGCCAGCGCGAGATGTAGCGCCGGGCGATCGTGCGCTGCTCCTCGCGGCCGTAGTCGGTCTGCGAGAGCCCGAAGTAGCCGACGCGCTCGTCATAGAGGCGCGCCATCATCGGCGTCTCCGGGAGCAGCAGCATCGAGTGGTTCATCTCGAGCGAGATCGAGCCGGTCGAGGCGTTCGACGGCGGGCGCCCGGCGTCGTACGTCATCACGACGCGATGCTCGACATTCCGCGGGTACGAGCGGATCGCCGAGATGAAGGTGCGCGCCGGATCGAGGCGGCGGACCTGGTACTGCGTCTTCGCGCCGGCCGGGAGGCCAAGCATCGCGACGTCGGTGGTGAGCAGCGGCCCGACCTCGACGACGGCGCTCGAGTCCTTGCCGTACGCCTGCACGTCGAAGCCGAAGACGATCGGCTCGAAGTTCGAGTTCTTCACCGCCTGCGCGATCGGCTTGGTCGAATCGGCCACCGTGCTGTACGACACCTGCCGCAGGTAGACCTTGTCGCCGACGCGCTCGAACCGCACGACGTCGGTGTTGTTCTCCTCGCCGCCGTAGCCGAGGCCGCCGGCGGTCTTGGCGATGCGCGAGACGACGAGGAACTCGCGGCCCAGCATCGCGCGCGGGATCTCGTAGTACCACTTGTCGCCGACCTGGTGGATCGTGATCGCCCCCTCATCCGACTTCGCCTTGTCGGTGATCACGTCCTTGTAGGCCTTCGGGCCGGTGCGGGCGGCGGCGGCACCACCGGCGCCCGGGGCCCCGGCAGGGCGCGCCGCGCCGTTTGCGGCACCGCCCGCGGCAGGCGCCGGCGTCGGCGCGGGCTTGGCACCCTTCGCACAGGCGCCGAGGGAGAGCAGGGCCGCGACAAGGGCGGCAGCAGAACGGGATTGAAGCAAGGCGGGACCTCCGGAGAGTGAACGGTGAATGGTGAAAAGGTGAGGGGTGAGGGGTGAGGGGTGAGGGGGGTGGGGGGTGGCCCCCTTGCCCCTCACTCCTCACCCTTCGCGACTCAGCACTTCCAGTGGTGGTCTGTCCAGTACATCCTGCGAACTCCACAGCCCGACCACGGTCGTCAGCGCCGCGAGGCCGAGGGCGAGCGCGCTCATCGGGACGAGCGGCAGGGTGAAGCGCGTCTCGAAGACCCACC
>DASTAN010000150.1:0-8066 GCA_035712665.1 Gemmatimonadales bacterium | reverse complement strand
GGGTCGGGTACGTGCGCGGCGCCGCCGATGCGATTCCCGAGGCGCTCGCGGCGGCTGGCGTGCCGGTGCGGCTGCTCGATGGGGCGGCGCTCGACGGGGCGGCGCTCGATTCGCTCGATGTCATCGTGATCGGTCCGCGCGCGTACGAAGTCGACGAGGCGGTGCGCCGGGCGCACCCGCGGCTGCTGCGCTTCGCCGAGCGCGGCGGGACGCTCGTGGTCCAGTACCAGCAGTACGCGTACCTCGCCGGGGGGTTCGCGCCGCGGCCGTTCACGATCGCGCGCCCGCACGACCGCGTCACCGACGAGGATGCGCCGGTCACGCTGCTCGTGCCGTCGCACCCGATCGTGACCGGCCCGAACCGGATCACGGCGGCGGACTTCTCGGGGTGGGTCCAGGAGCGCGGCCTCTACTTCGCCGGCACCTGGGACGGGGCGTGGACCCCGCTCCTCGCGATGGCGGATCCGGGGGAGACGCCGAAGCAGGGCGGGCTCCTGGTGGCGTCGGTCGGGCGCGGCACCGTCGTCTACACCGGGCTCGCCTTCTTCCGACAGCTGCCCGCCGGCGTCCCCGGCGCGTGGCGGCTGTTCGCGAACCTGCTGGCGTTCGGGGGCCGCCGCTGAGCCGCGTCGGGACCCCCTCTCCGGCGTTTCGTCAGCTGGCGGTGCTCATCGCCGTGAGCTTCGTCGACATGCTCGGCTTTGCCATCCTGCTGCCGCTGATTCCGTTCTACGCAATGGATCTCGAGGCCACGCCGGAGACGGTCGGCTGGCTCCTCGCCTCGTTCTCGATCGCGCAGCTCGTGGCCTCGCCGCTGTGGGGGCGCGTCTCCGATCGCTACGGGCGCCGTCCCGCGCTGATGATCGGTCTCGGCGCGTCCGCGATCGCCTTCCTGGTCTTCGGCCTCGCGGACGCCCTGTGGCTCCTCTTCCTGTCGCGCATCGTGCAGGGCGCAGGCGGCGGCACCACCGGCGTCGCGCACGCGTACGTCTCCGATACCGTCGAGCCGTCGCAGCGAGCGCGGGCGTTGGGGTGGCTTTCGGCCGCGACGGCGGCCGGGGTGATGGTCGGGCCCGCGATCGGGTCGGCGGCGGTGGTGCTCGGGCGCGCGGCGCCTGGATTCCTCGCGGCCGCGCTCTGCGCCATCAACGTCGTGGCGGCGTGGAAGTGGCTGCCCGAGTCGCGCCGCGCCGACGGTCCCGTCCCCGAACGGAAGCCGGTGTGGCACGCCACGTGGCAGGTGGTGCGCCATCCGGCGCGCCCGGCCGCGCGCCTCATCTGGATCTACGGCGTCGGGATGCTCGCCTTCTCGCTGCTCACCAGCATCCTCGCGCTCTGGCTCGAGCGCCGCTTCGGCGTCACCGAACGGACCATCGGCTACTTCTTCGTCTACAGCGGCCTGCTCTCGCTGGTGATGCGCTCGCTCCTCCTCGGGCCGGTCGTCGACCGGATCGGCGAGGCGTGGGCCATGCGCGTCGGCACGCTGACGCTCGCGGTCGGTCTGCTCGCCTATCCGCTCGCGCCGAACCTCTGGGTCCTCGCCGGGATCATTCCCCTGGTGCCGATCGGGACGGCGCTCCTCTTCCCGGCGACGACCTCGCTGCTCTCGTCGGCCGCGGATCGGAGCGAACTTGGCACCGTGATGGGCGTGGCCCAGACCTTCGCGGGGCTCTCGCGCGTGATCGCGCCGATCGTCGGGACGATCGCCTTCCAGCGCATCGGGACCGACGCGCCGCTGGTGCTGGCCGGCATCACGGTGGCCCTGGTCGGCTGGGTCGCCTTCCGGGCGGTCCCCGTCCGTCCCCGCGAGGCGCGGCCGTCCTGACGGCCTCCGGTCGGCGCGGTTATCATCCCGGGATGTTCAGCCACCCCCTCCCCCCGACCAGCGACGGCTTCGCCGACGCCTCCTGGGACGACATCGTCCGCTACTATCGTGACCTCGCGGCCGTCCCGCTCGATGCCGCGACGCTCGAGCCGTGGCTGGCGGCGTGGTCCCGGCTCGAGGAGCTCGTCACCGAGGCGGCGTCGCTCGCGATGATCGCCTACACCAACGACACCACCGATGCCGCGAAGCAGGCGGCGCACCTCCGCTTCTCGACCGACATCCTGCCGAAACTCGGCGAGTGCGAGGTCGCGCTGGCGAAGCGCTTCGTGACGATCGGCACCGACCGCGACGACCTCCAGACGGTCCTCAAGCGGTTCCGCACCGCGATCGAGATCTTCCGCGAGGCGAATGTCCCGCTCACCGCCGAGGCCGAGCAGCTGGCGGCAACGTACCAGCAGCGGACCGGGACGATGAGTGCCACGTGGGGCGGGGAGCAGGTGCCGCTGCCGCGGCTCGCGCCGTTCCTGAAGAGCGGGGACCGCGCGGTGCGCGAGGCGGCGTGGCGCGCATCGGTGGCGCCGTACGTCGCGGCGCGCGACGAGCTCGCCACGCTGTTCGACCGGATGGTGACGCTGCGCCAGCAGATGGCGCGCAACGCCGGCTTCGCGGACTATCGCGAGTTCGTCTTCGCGGCGAAGTGCCGCTTCGACTACACGCCCGCCGATTGCGAACGGCTGCACGAGGCGATCGCCGCGACGGTGGTCCCGGCGCTCGGTCGCGCGATGGAGGCCCGGCGCGAGCGGCTCGGACTCGATGTCCTGCGGCCGTGGGACACGCAGGTCGACCCGTGGCGCGAGCACGCGCCGGTGCCGTATCGCGAGCCGGCCGAGCTGCCGGCGATCGCCGCGCGCATCTTCGCGGCGGTCGATCCGCATCTCGGCGGCGAGTTCCGCCTGATGATGCAGGAGGGGCTCCTCGACCTCGAGTCGCGTCCCGGCAAGGCACCGGGCGGCTACTGCGACACGCTGCACGCCCGCGGGCGTCCGTACGTCTTCATGAACGCCGCCGGGGTCCCCGAGGACGTGACCGTCCTGCTGCACGAGGCGGGGCATTGCTTCCACGCCTTCGCGAGCCACGCGCGGCCGTTCATCTGGCAGCGCCATCCCGGGGCGGAATCGGCGGAACTGGCGTCGATGTCCATGGAGCTGCTGGCCGCACCGCATCTCGAGCGTCCGGTGGGGTACTACGGCGAGGCCGATGCAGTCTCGGCGCGGCTCGAGCACCTCGAGGACGTCCTCGTGTCGCTGGCCCACATCGCGTCGGTCGATGCCTTCCAGTCGTGGATCTACACCGACCCGACCGGCGGCGAGGCTGCCGCGCGCGATCGGCAGTGGCTGGCCCTCCGCGAGCGATTCGAGGTCGGCGTCGCCTGGGACGGGCTCGAGGCCGAGCGGGTGGCGCGCTGGTACCGCCAGCTCCACATCTTCCTCTATCCGTTCTACTACATCGAGTACGCGATCGCGCAGATCGGGGCGCTGCAGGTCTGGCGCAACGCCCGGCGCGACCCGGCCGGGGCGGTGGCGGCGTACCGTCGCTTCCTGGCCCTCGGCGCGACCCGGCCGCTCCCGGAGCTCTATGCCGAAGCGGGGGTCTCGTTCAGCTTCGATGCCGGGCTCCTGGGGGAGCTCGTGGCCTTGATCGAGGCCGAAATGGCCGAGCTGCGCGGGGTGCTGGCCCGGGCGGCCTGACGCCGCTCCCTTGCGTCCCCGGGGCGCCCCGGGGAGATTGCGGCGCGTGACGGGCGCAGGGCGCGGCCGTCCGGAACCTTGATTCGGAGCGTGGATGGCGAAGGAAGATGGCATCGAGATGGAGGGCGTGGTCCAGGAAGTCCTGCCGGACCGCAACTACCGCGTGCTGCTCGACAACGGTCACACCATCCTGGCGTATGCGGCCGGGAAGATGTCGAAGTTCAAGATCCGCGTGCTCGAAGGCGACCGCGTGAGCGTGGTGCTCTCGCCGTACGACCTGACCCGCGGTCGCGTGGTGTACCGCCACAAGTAAGCCGTCGCGCCCTCCGCGCCCCGGATGCACGAGGCCCCCGCCAGTCGCTGACTGGCGGGGGCCTCGCGTTCCACCGTCCTCTGGGCTTACGCCTTGGTGACGTTCTCCGCAGCGGGGCCCTTGGCACCCTGCACGATGTCGAACTCGACGCGATCACCCTCGGCGAGGGTCCGGAAGCCATCCATCTTGATCGCGCTGTGGTGGACGAAGCAGTCCTTGTCGCCGCCCTCGGGGGTGATGAAGCCGAACCCCTTCGCGTCGTTGAACCACTTCACGGTGCCGGTGCTACGAGCCATGCTGACTACTCCTGATTGGTGGACTGCCCCCGGCGCGATGCAAGGACGCGCACGGGGTGGTGCGACCGTCGGGACCTGTTTCTCGGCGGGTCGCGGGAAGAATGATCGGCGGGGCCGGAAACGCTGTCAAGCGGCGCGGCGCGCGCGTCGGGTCAGGTGCCGAGCAGGCGCGCGGCGAGGCGGGCAAGCTCGCCGCCCTTGGTGCGCACGCCCTTCTGGATCGCCTCCTCGAGCGCGCTGCGGAACTCGCCGGCACTGCCCCAGCGCGCGCTGATGTCGCTGCGCAATGCGCGCGCGAGCACGGCCGAGAGCGCGGCGTTGACGTCCGGTCGCGCGGCGGTGAGGTCGGGGACCACGTCGAGGGTCTGCTTCGCGAGCACCTGCTCCGGCGTGCCGCCGGGGAAGGGCACCCGGCCGAGCAGGGCGAAGCACGCGACCGCCGCGAGCGAATAGAGGTCGGTGCGCTGGTCGACGTGCTCGCCGAGGAGCTGCTCGGGCGCGGCGAACTGCGGCGTGCCGCTCTGGCTCGTCGCGCCGCCGAATCGCCCGCCGCGCCCCTGTCGCAGCGCGAGCGCGAGGCCGAAGTCGGTGATGCGCAGCGAGCCGTCGCGCTCGACCAGCATGTTCTCCGGCTTGATGTCGCGGTGGACGAGACCGAGCGCGTGCGCGTGTCCCAGCGCGGAGAGCGCCTCGCGCAGCAGGCGCACCACCCGCTCGAACGGCAGCGGCCCGTCGCGCTCCACCAGCTGGGCGAGGTTCGGGCCGTCCACCATCTCCATCGTGTACCAGATCAGCCCCGAGCGGCCGCTGATGTCGTAGATGTTCACGATGTTCAGGTGGTTGAGGCGCGCCGCGAGCTGGGCCTCGCGCCGGAAGCGCTCGACCACGGACGCATCGGCGATGAGATGCGGGTGCAGCACCTTGAGCGCCACCTCGCGTTCGAGGTGCAGGTCGCGCACGCGGTAGACGCGGCCGAAGCCGCCCTGCCCGAGCGGGGCGAGGAGCTCGTAGTCGTCGCCGAGCGCCCGGCGAAGGCGCGCCTCCCAGTGCGGCCCGTCGTTGAGGTCGAGCGGGAGCGTCGGGAGCGCCACCATCGCCGACTCGAACTCGCCGGCATCGGTGGCGAAGTCCTCGAGCATCTCGGCCGCAGTGAGGTAGCGCTCCCCGGCGTCGGGGTCGAGCGCGCGCAGGATCACCCGCTCCAGCGCACGGGGGATCACCGGGCGCACCTCGCGCGGCGCGATGATCTGCGCGGGGTCGAGCGGCGGCGTCGTCGCGGTCACGGCGAAGTAGAGGATCGCCCCGGCCGTGTAGACGTCGCTGGCGGGATCGCCGCCGGCACCGTCGCGCACCTCGGGAGCCAGGAACGGCATCCCGGTCGGCGACTCCGTGTGCGGGACCTCGGGCAGCGTCAGGTTGCAGAAGCGCAGGTCGGTGATGGTGCCGCGACCGGTCGCCGTGAGCAGCAGGGAGGCCGGGACGATCCGGCGGACGACGATGCCGTGCGCGTGCGCGTGCTCGAGGGCCGTGAGCAGGTCGCGCGCGAGCACGTGCACGCTCGGCACCGGGCGCGGCCCGCGACCGATCGCCTCGGCGAGCGACTCCCCCTCGATCCAGTTGCCGACGCGGTAGGCGATCTCGCCGAGGATCCCCGCCTCGTACACATGCCGGATCGCGGGATGATCCAGGCGGGCGAGGGCCTCGGCTTCCTTCAGGAACCAGCCGCGGAGGCCCGGGTCGCCGCCGACGTTGACGCGGAGCGACACCGCCCGGCGCAGCAGCCGATCGTGGGCGCGGAACAGCACGCGCTCCGCCGACACGGCGGCCACGGTCTCCAACGCGAAGCGCGCGCCGAGCGCCTCGTCGATGCGCTGGCGAATCTCGGGGGCGAGGGGGATGGGCATCGGGGGGAAGATACTCGGGTCAGCCGCCGGCGATCGCGGCGTCGAAGCGCGCGGCGAGGCGCGCCAGCTCCTCGCGGAGTGCGCGCCCCGGCCAGTCGTGCCGTCGCGCCAGCGCGCTGGCCAGATCCCCGAGCCACGCCTGCACCTCCGTCGCGCTGCCGAGGCCGTGCGTGCCGAGATACTCGCGACCGAGGCGCTCGACCAGCGCGGTGGCCGTGCCGACCTCGTGGATCTCGTCGGCCACGCGGATGTCGAGGGCGCGCGGGTCCATCAGCAGCACGCCGGCGAGGATGGTGCGCTTCCGGGTCCGCCAGGGCACGGCGCTGCCGCGGGCATCGACGGCAGGGCAGAGCGCATCACAGGCGACCCCGCGCACCACCGCGCCGAACTTCTCGCCGACCTTCTGCGCCAGCGGCTCCCGGTCGGCATCCGGCGCGGCCTCGAGGACGTGGTGCAGGATCGCCGCGACCAGCGTCGTCTCGTCGGCACCGTGCCGCGCGAGGATCACCGCGACGTTCGATGGATGCGCCAGAAACGGCAGCGGCGCGTGCGCGGGGGCGCGCGGGGCGTAGTGCTTCGCCGCGAACGCGAAGGCGTGGTTGATCCGGTCCGAATAGCCGAGCATTGCGTCCCTCAGGGAATCCCGAGTGCCTTGTGGGTCTGGACCGAGAGCCCCCAGCGCGGGTGCGCAAGGCAGTACGCCACCGCCGCGGCGGTGTTCGCCTCGCGGGCCGGGCCG
Organism: Gemmatimonadales bacterium; assembly: GCA_035712665.1. Classification (GTDB taxonomy): domain Bacteria; phylum Gemmatimonadota; class Gemmatimonadetes; order Gemmatimonadales; family GWC2-71-9; genus Palsa-1233. The sequence continues at coordinate 1,241 of DASTAN010000150.1, read as the reverse complement.
TCCATCGGCTGCAGCAGGAAATGCCGGAAGGCGAGGTGGGTGAAGCGCTCCGGCATCGCGGTCGGCTGCGGGTAGACCAGCTTGAGCTCGTCGCCCTGCGCCTGCACCAGCGGCGCGTCGGCCTTCGGCGAGACGCAGATCCAGTCGACGCCCTCGGGCACGGGGCGCGTGCCATTGGTCTCGACGGCGATCTCGAAGCCCCGATCGTGCAGCGCGTCGATCAGCGCGGCGTCGAGCTGCAGCGTCGGCTCGCCGCCGGTGCACACCACGTAGGGCGACCCCTCATCGCGCGCCGGCCACCGGGCCGCGACGTGCTCGGCCAGCGCGTCGGCGGACGTGAACGTCCCGCCGCCCTCGCCATCGGTGCCCACAAAGTCGGTGTCGCAGAAGGTGCAGGTCGCCGTCGCGCGATCCGCCTCGCGCCCGCTCCAGAGGTTGCAGCCGGCAAAGCGCAGGAAGACCGCCGGGCGGCCGGCGTGCCGACCCTCGCCCTGCAGCGTGTAGAAGCATTCCTTGACGGCGTATCGCGACATGCGCCAAATCTAGGGCGATGAGGGGTGAGGGGTGAGGGGTGAGGGGGATGCGGTGAATGGTGAGTGGTGAACGGGGAGGGGTGGGGGGTGGAGGTCCGAAGGCGACTGGGTGCCGTCCCCCGTTCACCACTCACCGTTCACCCTTCACCGTTCACCCAGATACGGCGCCGGATCCGACAGCCCAAGCTCGGCGAAGCCCTTCAAGCGGAGCAGGCAGGCATCGCAGTGGCCGCACGCGGCGCCGTCGGGGTTGGGGTCGTAGCAGGTCCGCGTGAGCCCGAAGTCCACGCCGAGCTCGCGGCCGCGCGCGACGATGCCGGCCTTCGTCAGCGCAGCGAGCGGCGCATGGATCGTGAGATCCTCGAGGCGCGTGCCGAGGCGTGCCATCGCCTGGAACGCGGCGATGTACTCGGGTCGGCAATCCGGATAGCCGCTGTAGTCGAGCGCGTTCACGCCGATGAAGATGTCCCGCGCGTCGAGCACTTCCGCGGCGGCGAGCGCGAAGCTCAGGAAGATCGTGTTGCGCGCGGGCACGTACGTGATCGGCACGCCGCTCCCGATCTCGATGTCGGCGCGATCCTTCGGGACCTCGAGATCGGCCGTCAGCGCCGACCCCCCGAAGGCGGCGAGGTCGACGTCCACCACTCGGTGCGAGGCGGCGCCGAGGGCGTCGGCCACCCGTGCGGCCGCGGCAAGCTCGACCCCGTG
>DASTAN010000149.1:0-3501 GCA_035712665.1 Gemmatimonadales bacterium | reverse complement strand
CACGGGGTTCTGCTGCGACGGTCGATGGGACGAGGGACACGGGACACGGGACACGGGGCATCGACACGAGGTCCGCTGCGCTCGGAAAGATGCGCCGAGGACGCTCGCGAACGGCGAACCGCGAACGGCGAACGGAGCCCCGCGAACGGCAACGAAACCGTGGACGGCGGACAGCGAACGGCGAGCGGCGAACGGTGAACGGCGAATGGTGAACCGCGTACGGGGGTCGTGGTGGTGGCCCGTACCGAGATCCCTCGCGTGCGCTCGGGATGACGGCTGACAGAATTCCGCCCTCCACCCTCCACCCTTCACCCTTCACCTATATTTTCGCCTTCACCCTTTCGAGGTTTTCGATGCGCGCGTTGATCAAGGCGGCCCCGGGGCCGGGGATGGAACTCGTCGAGCGTCCCGTGCCGCCGGTCGGCGCGCGTGACGTCCTGATCCGCGTGCACCACGCCGGCGTCTGCGGCACCGACCTCCACATCTGGGAGTGGGATGCGTGGGCCGCCGGTCGCCTCAAGCCGCCGGTCGTGATCGGCCACGAGTTCGCCGGCGAGGTCGCCGCCCTCGGCAGCGAGGTCGAGCACGAGGGGCTCTTCCAGGTCGGCGACCTGGTCACCGCCGAAGGCCACATCACCTGCGGCGACTGCGTCCCCTGCCGCACCGGCCACGGCCACCTCTGCGTCCGGACCCAGATCATCGGCGTCGATCGCGACGGCGCCTTCGCCGACTACATCGCGATGCCGGCCAGCAACGTGATGCAGCTCGACGGGATCCCGACCGACATCGGCGCGATCATGGACCCGGTGGGGAACGGCGTCCACACCGCCCTCGAGGGGGGCGAGCTCGCCGGGCTCACGGTGCTGGTCACCGGCTGCGGCCCGATCGGCTGCTTCGCGGTCGGGGTGCTGCGCGCGGCCGGGGCGTCGCTGGTGCTCGCCTCCGACTACAACCCGACGCGTCGGGCGCTCGCCACGGCGATGGGGGCACACGTCGTCCTTGACCCGGCGGCGGAGGATGTCGTCGCTCGGGTGCGCGACCTCACCGGGGACCTCGGCGTCGATCGGGTCTGCGAGATGAGCGGGCATCCGGCCGGGCACGCCACGGCCTTCGCGGCGGCGCGTCCCGGCGGTCGGGTGAACCTCCTCGGCACGCCGAGCCGGACGACCGAGGTCGACTTCGCGCGCGACATCATCTTCAAGGGGCTCACGCTGTACGGGGTCACCGGTCGCAAGATGTACGAAACCTGGATCCAGATGCGCCGACTGCTCCGTTCGGGGGTGTTCGACCCCCGCCCCGTCATCACCCATCGCTTCCCGCTCGACCGGATCGCCGACGCCATCGGTGTCATCAAGGACGGGTCGGCCGGGAAGGTCATCCTGGAGATCGCGTCGTGAACGCGCTGGACACCCGCATCACCGCCGAGCTCGCCGCGTTCCGCGAGCAGGGCGTCTACAAGACCCTCAATCATCTTGCCTCGCCGCAGGCCGCGCGGGTCCAGATGGAGGGTCGCGGCGAGGTCATCATCCTCTCGTCGAACAACTACCTCGGGCTCTCGGATCATCCCGAGGTCGTCGCCGCCGGCAAGGACGGACTCGATCGCTTCGGCGCGGGGACGGCATCGGTGCGCTTCATCTGCGGCACCTTCACCATCCATCGCGAGCTCGAGGCGGCGTGCGCACGACTGGTCGGCACCGAGGCGTCGCTCTCGTTCGTGAGCTGCTGGAACGCCAACGAAGCGCTCCCGGCGACGGTGCTCACCGCCGATGACATCATCCTCTCGGACCAGCTGAACCACGCGTCGATCATCGACGGGCTGCGGCTCGCGAAGAGCATCACCAAGTGCGAGACCGGCGTCTACAAGCACGGCGACTTCGCCGACCTCGACGCGAAGCTCGCGGCGGCGGCGGACAAGCGGGTCAAGATGGTGGTGAGCGACGGCGTCTTCTCGATGGAGGGGACGATCGTCGACCTCCCCCGCCTGCTCGAGGTCTGCCGGAAGCACGGGGCGATCCTCTGGATCGACGACTCGCACGCGACCGGCGTCCTCGGCGCCAACGGTCGCGGCACGGCCGAGCATTTCGGGCTGGTCGGCGAGGTGGACCTGATCACCTCGACCCTCGGCAAGGCGCTGGGCGGGGCGGCCGGCGGCTTCGTGGCGGGGTCTGCCGCGGTCTGCGACTACCTCACGCAACGCGCCCGTCCGCAGCTCTTCACCAATGCCCTGCCGGCGACGGTGGCGGCCTCGGCGCTCCGCAGCATCGAGGTGCTGGAGCGCGAGCCGGCGCGGGTCACCCGGCTCCGGGAGAACGCCCGCTATTTCCGGGAGCAGCTGATCGCCCTCGGATTCCGGCCGCTCCCGGGCGATACTCCCATTGTCCCGGTGATCCTCGGGGAGACGGCGGCCGCGATCCGGATGAGCGAGCTGCTGCTGGCCGAGGGGGTCTTCGTGACGGGGTTCGGCTTTCCGGTGGTGCCGCAGGGGCAGGCGCGGGTGCGCTGCCAGCTCTCGGCGGCGCACACCCGGGCCGACCTCGACGAGGCGCTGGCGGCGTTTGCCCGGGTCGGCCGGTCGCTGGGGCTGATCGGGTGAGCGGCAGGCCTGTTCCTTGCGATGTGAACGACGGATTTCCCCTACAGGAGGCAGTTCGATGACGCGGTTCCGGTGGCTGACCGGTGCGCTCGCCCTTGCGGCCTTCGCGGCCGTGCCGGGCTCCCTCTCGGCGCAGCGCGCCGATTCCTATACCTGGAAGCTCGGCCTCCAGGCCGGCTCGATGTTCGTCCAGACGCGGACGCAGGACAGCGAGGTGATTCCCTCGTTCGGGGCCCACGTGCTGATCATGGCGAAGCGCGGCGGCCTGATGGTCGGCGTCGACGAAGGATTCGGCTCGGACGAGCGCTCGGGGCTGATCGTCTTCAATGACGTGCGCCGCTACCAGGCGGTGCTGATGGCGTTCCCGGTGAACGCGCCGCTCGAGCCGTACTTCGGCGTCGGCGGCGGCATCCTGCAGGTCGTCGGCCCGCGGGTCGACGACTCGGTGACCGACCCGTTCGACCGCGAGGAGCTGGCGGCGGCCGCCGACGAGGCGAGCAGCCACGCCTTCGCGACGGCGATGGCCGGCGTACAGGGGCGCTGGGGTCGGCTCACGGCGTTCGGCCAGGCGCAGATCGGCACCTCGCCGAACCGCGACAAGCTGCTCCGCGGCGCGCTCTACTCGGTGCACGGCGGCATCCGCATCGGGCTGGGGAGTGCGAAGGAAGGCGTGCGCGCGGGCGGGTACTAGACGGCGAACAGCGAACAGCGAACGGAAGGTGACAAGGCCCGTCGGAGAGATTCTCCGGCGGGCCTCGTAGTTCGCAGTTCGCAGTTCGCAGTTCGCCGCTTACTGCTTCTTCTTCGCCGCCGCCTTCTTCGGGGCCGCCTTCTTCGGCGCAGCCTTCGGAGCCGGGGCCTTCGCTGCCTTGGCGGCAGGCGCGGCCTTCTTCGCCGCCGTCTTCGGT
>DASTAN010000148.1:0-7718 GCA_035712665.1 Gemmatimonadales bacterium | reverse complement strand
GTGCGGAAGTTCCCGATGTGGGCGTAGTTGTACACCGTCGGGCCGCAGGTGTAGAGCGACACCGTCGGCGGGTGGAGCGGCACGAACGGCTCGGCCGTCCGCGTCATCGTGTTGTGAAGCCGGAGCATCACGCCCCTCCCGCCGCGGCGTCGATCGCGGCCCTGACGTTCGGGTCGCCGGGCGCGTCGCCGTGGTGGCGGACGTGCACGGTGCGCTGCGGATAGGGGATCTCGATCCCCTCCTGGTCGAAGCGCTTCTTGGTGCGGCGCAGGAACTCGCGTCCCGCCTCCCACTGGAAGCCGGGCTGGGTGCGGACGAAGACGCGGATCGTGACGGCGTTGTCGCCAAGCGTCTGCACCCCGAGCACCTCGGGGACGCCGTCGAGCCTGGTCTGCCAGCTCGCCTCGCGCGCCAGCCGTTCGGCCTCGTCCTTCAGCACCGCGATCGCCTGGTCGACGTCGGCGTCATACGCGATGCCGATGTCGAGCACCGCGCGCGACCAGCCGCGCGTCCGGTTGCTGACGGTGGTGATCTGCCCGTTGGGGACGATGTGCAGCGTGCCGTTCGCGTCGCGCAGCATCACCACGCGGAGCGACATCCGTTCGACGGTCCCCGAGAGGCCGGCGACCTCGATGTTGTCGCCGATGCCGAACTGGTTCTCCATCAGGATGAAGAAGCCGCTGATGACGTCCTTCACCAGCGACTGCGATCCGAAGGAGACGGCGAGGCCGAGGATGCCGGCGCCGGCGAGCAGCGGCCCGATGTCGACGAACTGGTTGAGCGTGAGGATCGCGGTGAAGACGAGGATGACGATCCGCCCGACGCCCTTGAGCAGCTGGGCGAGGGTCTGGGCGCGCTTCTCGTCCTGCGAGAGGCGCGAGTCGTCGCCGTCGTCGGCGGCCCGGACAATCCGGTCGGCAATGATCCGCACCAGCCGGTTCGCGACCCACGCCGCGATCCAGAGCACGAGCACCTTGATGCCGACGACGCGCAGGTCCTGCAGTTCCGCGCCGAAGAGGCGGAGGAACCGTTCGATCGTGGCGGTCAGATCGGCAAGAGTCCGAGGCATGGGGGGAAACTAACGGGGGAGGCGAGAGGCGAGAGGCGGAGGGTGAAGGGTGAAGGGTGAAGGGCGGAGGGCATGGTTCGCCGTTCGCCGTTCGCCGTTCGCGGAAATTCGCGCCGGGCTTCGTTGGAACGGTGACGGCCCGTGCTGCCCGGTCGCGCATTCTGGGGGATGCCCCGCCGCTTCCTGGTCCTCACCTTCCCCGTCGGCACGCCGACGCCGACGCGGCTGGTCCGCGAACGGGGCGTCCTCCCCCTCGGCGACGGCCGGCTCGCCGTGCCGCTCGAGGCGCGCACGGCGGAGGAGCTCCTGGCCGAGTGGCTGGCCGAGGGGGCGCCGATTCTCCACGGACGGGTTGTCGAGGGGTAGGAAGAGAGGAGCGATCGGAGATCGGAGATCAGAGGGTGCAAACTCCGATCTCCGATCGCGGATCGCTCATCTCGCCGAGCGCCGGGCCTTGGAAGCTGCTGCGACCTCGATGGCTTCATACAGCGGCGTCGGGTCGAAGCGCACCGGGTCGGTGCACGGCAGGCCGGTCTCGGCCGAGGCCTTCTCGCACGCGGCGCGCGCAGCGTCCTCGTCGAGGTCGTAGGTGTTCATCGCGATGCCGATGACCTTCGACGGATGCACCATCCCGGCGATCCGCTCGTACACCTCGACGTACTCCGCGAGCGGCGGGATCTTGAGCCACGACGCCTTGCGGTAGTCGCCGATGTACTCGCGCGAGGCCTGGTGGCAGAGGATCATCGCGTCGGGGCACGAACCGTGGAGCAGCCCGAGCGTCACCCCCGAGTAGCCGGGGTGGTTGATGCTCCCCTGCCCCTCGACCAGCACGACGTCGGCATGGTCGGCGCCGCGCAGCGTGATCTGCTCGGCGGCACCCGCGATGAAGTCGGCGACGACCGCGTCGACACCGATGCCCCACCCCTCGATCATGATCCCGGTCTGGCCGGTCGCGACGAAGTTGGTGCGGAGGCCGCGCTCGTTGAGCCCGCGGACGAGCTGCAGCTGCGACGTCATCTTGCCGACATTGCAGTCGGTCCCGACGGTGAGCACCACCAGCGGCGCGAGCTGCTTCGCCAGCCCGCTTGCCACCGGCAGGTCGGCCGGCGGACGGCGGATGTCGGTGATGCTGCGCCCCGCGCGCTGCGCCGCCTCGGCGAGCACCGGGTCGTCGGCGAGGAAGGTGTGCAGCCCGCTCACGATGTCGCAGCCGCCGTCGAGCGCCTCGCGCAGCCAGTCGCGCCAGTCGGTCGGGAGGCGTCCGCCCTGCGGCGCGATGCCGACCAGCACCGACGTGGCGCCGAGGGCGAGCCCTTCCGCCATCGTCGCCACGATCGGGATGGTGCCGCCGAAGCCGAGCACGTCCTGCGACGTGCGGCCGGCGGTCTTGCGGTCCAGCACGCCGACCACGCGGTCGGGCTGGAAGCGGATGATCGAGTTCGCGGTCTTCGACGTCATCGGCCCGAAGTCACCGTCCGCGAGGATCAGGTGCTTCGGGGGGTGGCGGTCGGTCACTTGCTGTCGGTCTCCTCAATGACGTCGGCGGACGACTCGGCCGGGGCACTGCCGCCCTGGCCGAGCTGCTTCGGGGACTCGGCCTTCCCGGCGCCAAGCATCCCCATCTTGGCCTTCAGTTCCAGCAGCTGCTGGTCCGAGCTGCCGTGGTACTCGAGCTGCTCGAACTCCTTCATCAGGTTGTCGCCGGTGAACTCCTGCTGGAGCTCGGCCGCGGCGAGCGCCTTCCGCTCGGTGTTCTCGATCTTCTCCTGCATCCGCTCGAACGACTCGAAGGCCGACTTGTCGCCCATCCCCGACAGCGTGTCCTGGATCCGCTGCTGCGCCTCGGCGCGACGCGCCCGCGCGATGAGGATGTTCTTCTTGCGCTTCGCCTCCTCGATCTTGTCGTTGAGCTGGCGGAGCGACGCCTTCAGCGACTCGGTCTCCTGCTTGCTCTTGACCCACGTCTCGTGGAGCGCCTGCGCGCCCTGCAGCGCCTCGTTGTAGCGCATCAGCGCCTGCTTGGCGAGGTCGTCGCGGCCTTCCTGCACCGCGAGCATCGCACGACGCTCCCAGTCCTCGGCCTGCTTCTTCATCGCGAGCGCGTCGGCCTCGAGCTTCTTCTCGTCGGCGATCGCCTGGGCCACCTGCTGGCGCGCCTTGTCGAGCTGGCCGCGCATGTCCGTGATCAACTGGTTCAGCATCTTCTCGGGATTCTCGGCCCGGGAGATGAGGTCGTTGATGTTGGACTTCAGCATCGTCGCGAAGCGTTCGAAGATGCCCATTGGATCACTCCCGGTAGGGCGCCAGCGCGCCCAGGTGCGAGGCCAGCGCGAGGCCGAGCGAGTCGATGCTCGCCTCGAACTCGCTGAAATCGAGATGCCCGAGCTCCAGCGTGTCGGTGAGGACGACGTGGTCCCCCTCGATGCCGTAGGAACCGTGCACGAGGTCGCGTGCATTCCACTGCAACAGCTGCCGGGCCATCCCGGCGAAGCGACCGGCGTCGGCCGGCAGCTCGGTCACCCGCACCCGGAGGACCAGCACCGGCGGGGCGAAGTTCACGGCGAGCTCGCCGCCGTCGGACAGCTGGACCACCCAGAGGTCGTCGGCCACCGTGGTGACCGGCAACTCGAGGCGGTCGAGCCAGGACTGCACATCGTCACGCGAGACCATCGGCACACCTCCAGCCCCCGTCGGGGGAGCATTCAGGTCGAAACGTAGCGCGATCCCCGGACCCGCCGCCACGCGCCCTCAGGCGCCGTCGGCCGCCCGGCTCTTGTCTGCGAGAAGGCGGTCGGTGAAGTCCTGCCGCTCCTCGAGCTCCAGCACCCGCGCACGCAGCTCGTCGAGCTCCGCGTACACCTCCTGCGGGACGTCCAGCACCTGCCCACCCTCCGGCGCGTCGCCGCCGATCTGCCGCGCGATCGCCTTGCCGAGCGGTCCGCGCAGGATGACCGCCGCCGCGACCATCGTCATCCCGTAGATGGGGATGGCTGCCGGGCCGATCGACTCGGTGATGATCGCCAGGCCGCCGATCAACGCGATCACCGACACCGTGACCATCGTCGTGACGTTGCGGCTGCCGCGTTCGGGGCCCATCACTGGCCGCCCTGCTTCGGCATCTCGGGACGCGTCAGCATCCGCTCCGCGAACTCGAGGCGCTCCTCGATGTCATAGAGCCGATGCTGCGCCTGGTCGAACTCGCCCGAGGTCACGGCCCGCTGCTCCACTGCGTCGAGTCGCGCGCGGATCTCGTCGAGCTCGGCCTGCAACTTCGCGCTGCTGCCGCCCTCGAGGCGCCGCGCGAGCGCCCGCACCAGCGGCCAGAGCAGCAGCGCACTGAAGGCGAGCCCGGCGAGAATCACGAGCACGAAGACCTGCGGCGGCCACGTCTCCGGCCCGCCGACCGGTCCCTGCATCACGACCACGGGCGGCGCGGGCGGCGCCGGGATTCCCTCGACCTGCAGCATCACTGCATCCCTCCCCGCGGCAGCGCATTGGTCTGGGTGGCGAGCAGACGTTCGGTGAAGTCGAGCCGTTCCTCGAGCTCGGCGAGGCGCGCGTAGGCCTGGTCGACCTCACCGCTGGTCATCGCGCGGTGCTCCGACTCGGCCAGGCGCAGCTCGAGCTCCTGCACCCGCTGCGCGAGCTGGTCGCTGCCCGAGCCCTCGAGCATCGCCGCGAGCGCCTTGCCGACCGGGCCGCGCAACAGGAGCCACCCCATCCCGCCGAGCCCCATCAGCCCACCGATCAGGTACTCCATCCCGTGCATCGCGGCCTCGTCCACGAGGTAGGCGAGGAACAGCAGCGAGATCGAGGCAAGCGCGAACACCAGGAACATCCCGGCGCCGCGGCCGGCCCGGCCGCTCACGCGGCGCCTCCGTTGGACTCGGAGCCGCGCGCCAGCATCCGCTCGGTGAAATCCACGCGCTCGTGGAGCTCGTTCAGCTCGGCCCGCATCCGATCGAGCTCGTCGTACAGGGCCGGGTCCGGGTCGGGCGCCTGCAGCGGCACCTTGCCGTGGCGGATCCGCTCGGCAAACGCCTTCCCCACCGGGGAGAACGACAGGAGGATCGCCGTGCCACCGCCGAAGATGAAGATGATTGCAATGATGTCTTCCATCGGATCGGCTCGCCGGGTAACGGGACGCGCCCCTTACGACCGGGGCGCGGGAATGTTTCAGCGGGAAACAACCACCCTACTTCTTCCGTGGCTTCAGCTCGACGAGACGCTCCCGGGCCAGCCGACGGCCGGTCGGGGTGGCGGCCAGTCCGCCCCCCGCCGTCTCGCGATAGCGGACGTCCATCTCGCGGCCGATCTTGCCCATAGTGTCGATGACCTCGTCCACCGGGATCGGGAAGCCGACCCCGGCGAGGGCCATCTCGATGCCGGCGAGCGCCATCGCGGCGCCGGTCGCGTTCCGGTACACGCACGGCACCTCGACGAGGCCGCCGAGCGGGTCGCAGATCAGCCCCAGCGTGCCCTGCATCGTCACCGCGACGGCGTGCATCGCCTGGCGTGGGGTCCCGCCGAGGAGCTCGACGCCCGCCGCGGCCGCCATCCCGGCCGCTGCACCCGTCTCGGCCTGGCAGCCGCCCTCGGCGCCGCTGAGGGAGGCGCGCACGGCGACCACGGCGCCGACCAGGCCCGCCGTGGCCAGCGCCCGCACCAGGGCGTCATCGCTCACGGGGTGGCGGTTCGCGATGCCCAGCAGGGTGCCGGGCAGGACTCCGGCCCCGCCCGCCGTGGGCGCGGCGACGATGACGCCCATCGCGGCGTTCACTTCCTGCACCGCGAGTGCGGCGGCGATCGCATCGGTGAAGGCCGTGTTCGCCAGCGGGCCGCGCGCGTGGGCCATCTTCGCGGCATCCCCGCCGACGAGCCCCGAGACCGACCGCAGGTCGCCCTCGAGCCCGCGGGCGACCGCGCCGCGCATCACCTCGAGGGCGCGACGCAGCCCGGCCTCGACTTCCTCGCGCGTGCGGAGGCCGTCGGCCGCCTCGGTCCGGAGGGCGAGCTCGCCGAGGGAGATCGCTTCCGCTTCCGCCGCCTCGACGGCATCGAGCAGGGTATCGAACATCAGGCCACCCGTTCCACGACGCGCACGGTGCCGACGGCCGGGAGCGCGCGGATGCGCGCGATCGCGGCCTCGGTCGGCGGCGAGTCGAGTTCGTAGATGTGGATCGCCTCGCCGCCCTTCTGGCGACGCGAGACGCGCATTGTCGCGAGGTTCACGCTCTCCTCGGCCAGCGCGCCGGCCACCGCGGCGACGATGCCGGGCTTGTCGTGCGCCACGACCACGAGCGTGGTGTACGCGCCCGTGATCTCGACCGGGAAGCCGTCGATCGCGGTGACGAGAATCCGGCCCGCGCCGAGCGACGACCCGGTGAGCACCGCCTTGTGCCCCTCGCGCACCACCGTGATGCGCGTGGTGTTGGGGTGGTGGTCGCCGCGCAGCGTGGTGTTGACGAAGGTGATCGCGCAGCCCGCGGCCTCGGCCGCCTCCAGCGAGCCGCGGAGCCGTTCGTCATCCGGATGGAAGCCGAGCAGCCCGCCGGCGATGGCGCGGTCGGTGCCGTGGCCGACACCGGTCCGCGCGAAGGAGCCGTGCAGCTCGACCTTGGCCTCCGACGGGGTGCCGCCCACGAGCGCGCGCGCGATGAGCCCAAGACGGCAGGCCCCGGCGGTATGCGACGACGACGGCCCGACCATCACCGGGCCGATGATGTCCAGCAGCGAGATGTGGCTCAGACGAGCTCCGCGGTGGTGATCGCCTCGAGGGCCACGCCGATCTCGACGTCGTCGTCGCCACCGACGTACAGGAAGACCTCGTGGGCGGTCAGGTGCGTGTCCACCGAGGACGGGACACCGACGACTTCGGATCCGTCGCGCAGGACCAGGCGCACGGAGCGATCGTTGCCGTTGGCGAAGCGGAGCACCTCGAGAATCGCATCGAGTTCCATCTCGGCCTCCCTCTGGGGTGGACCCGAAATGTAGCCCGGAACGCGCGGAGGGTCAGCCGCCGAGCCCGATCATCCAGGAGGCATCGTCATTGGCCGCGGGCGGCGGGAGCGGCACCGGCGGCGGCGCCCCGAAGACATCCTGCGAGCGGACGCTGGCCTGCACGCTGTCAAGCAGGTGCTCCAGTTCCTTGCGGGCCTTGCCGAGGCCCCAGCGGAAGGACCAGCGGTAGGCACCGACCATCAGTCCGCCGATGATGGCGAGGGCGCCGAGGCCGATCGGGGCCGCGACCAGTGCCGCCCCCTTGGCCGCGCTGATGGCGATGCTCACCGCCGCCGAGACTGCGCCGAACCCGCCACCGAACAGCATCCCGTACTTGGCGTTCTTCGCCACGCCGGCGCGCAGGTCGACCGTGATGGTCACTTCGCAGCGACGCGGATCGTTCGCCAGCGGATGCAGGCGCACCCGAAGCTGGTACGCATCGATGACCGTGAGGTAGTAGCGCAGCGTGCTCACGGCGGAGGTCCCGACGTAGTCGCCCGCGGTCATCTCGCGCACCGCGAAGGTGAGCACGCCGCCATCGAGGGGGTGTCCGCCGACGGTGTCGTCGAAGATCAGATTCCACGGGTGCGCCGGAAAGAGGCGACCAATCGCCTCGAGGGTGCGCACCGGGGTGGCGTGCATCACCTTG
>DASTAN010000147.1:0-12008 GCA_035712665.1 Gemmatimonadales bacterium | reverse complement strand
CGCGTCGATCGCATCCAGTCGCGCCAGCAGCTCGGCCGTCAGCACCGCACCCTCGCGCCGCCGGGCCGCCACGCACGCCGCGGCCGCGGCATCCACCACCGGGGCCAGCGCACTCCAGGGCACCGTCGCCGCGTCGTCGCCGCGGGCGAAGAGGTCGGCCTGTCGCGCGATCAGCTCCACCGTCACGTCCCCGGCCAGGTGAAAGCGGTCGCGCAGCTCGCGCAGCGCGGCCACCGCCGCTTCGGCCTTCGCCCAATCCAGCCGAGGTGCACCGGCTGCCTCGTCGACCCAGCGCACCGTGACACTCAGATGCCCACGGTCGAAGTGCTTCCGGAGCCCCTCGCGCAGCTCGCTCTCCAGCGCCCCGAGGTCGCCAGGCAGCCGGGCCGAGAGGTTGAAGTGACGATGATTGACCGTGCGGATCTCGACCGTGGCGCGTCGCCCAGCGACGTCCCCCTCGGCCATCCCGAATCCGGTCATGCTCAGCGCCACGCTCGCCCCTTGGTCCCCGGGTAGCCAAGCAAGATAGCCGGGACGCCCCCGGTTGGGGACTCCCCGGCCGCCCTCGGACCGCCTAGTTGCTGAACTGCCAGCGGATCCCGTAGCTGCTCCCGAGCCCCAGCACCGGATATCGGGGGATGTTCCCCCCGTCCACCAGCTGAAAATTGGCCCGGTCCCAGAAGGCGATGAACGGCCCGATCTGGAGCTGGAGGATCCCCCGGATGAACGACAGCCCGGGGGTCTGGATCGCCGCCCCCTCGGCATCGCGGCCGATCACGCCGGGGCTCCAGGACTCGACCACCGCCTGCACCTTGAGCCGGAAGATCCCGCTCGGGAAGTTCCGGAGGAAGCGCGAGTCGACCGTCGCGGTGGACCAGGCGTGGTGGGGCGGCTGCCCATCGGGGAGCGCCCCCTTCATCGGGTGCTCGTACGCCGAGGCGAGGGTGAACCAGGAGTTCACTGCGAGTCGCGCCTGCACCCCGAGCCACTCGGTCTCGGGCACCTCGCCGAGCCCCTTGATCGTGGAGAACGGCCGGAACGGGAGCGGCTGCCAGGCATCGTTCCTGGTGTAGCGTCCCTCGACGTTCAGCGCCCCGAGATCGAGCGCCACGTTCGCCTCGAGGTCGGTGAACCGGGTCGCCTCGAGATCGCTGAGCGACGGGGCCTGCACCCGCTCGCCGGACCGTGCCACGGCACCGATCGCCATTCCCACCGGGACCCGGAAGCCGATGAACGGGATGCGCGATCCCTTCGGCACCTGCACCCCGGCGCGGGCCGTGTAGTAGCGCGATCGGCGCTCGTGGTCGTGTTCCTGCGCCACGCCCTCGAGACTCAGCGTCACGCTCGTGCGCGGGGCCCATCCCAACCGGAGCCGCGCATCGACCGGGGTCCACTCGGTGTGGTGCAGCGCCTGCAGCTCGGCCGACCAGCGCGGCGCGCGCCATTGGCCGATCGCGCCAAGCGTCCCGACCTGATGGGTGACGGTATCGCTGCTCCAATCGGTGCGCGCGGCGAAGAGATCCACGCGTGGACCGAGCCCATCGTCGCGCCGCGACCAGAACGCGCGGAGCTGCGCGTCGCGGCGGGTGCCGAGGAGTCCGACATCGAGGGTGTCGCCGGTGTTGTCGTCCAGCAGCACGCGGCGGTCGAGCGCCTGCACCATCATCTGCGCCTGGATCCCGCTGCGCGCGTTCCGCATCCAGCCGAGCTGCACCCACGCGTTGGTCGCTTCCGAACCGCCCGTCCCGCCCGGCGGCGCGTTGACGCTGAAGTAGTCGGCGGCGAGCCCGAGCCCGAGGCCATTGGTGTAGCGGCGCTCGAACGAACCGGCGTAGCGCGCGAGACTGCGGTCACCGGTGGAGACGGCGATCGACGTCCGCGGTGCCTGGCGATCGTAGCGCCGCGTGAAGAGATGCACTCGCAGCATCCCGGGGGTGCGCTCGACCTCGACCCGATCGAGGAGGCCGAGGGCCATTCCCGAGGGATCGACCGCGAGCGAATCGGGACCGACGGCAAGCATCGGCAGCCCGTCGAGCAGATACTCGACGCTGGTCGCCCCGCGGGCCTGCATCGTCGGCATCTCGGCGCGGCCCAGCCACCCGGCGCGCCAGAGGAAGACGCCCGGAATCCCCGCGAGGAGATCGCTCACGGTCTGGGCCGGGGCCCAGTCAATGCCGTCGCGGGTGAAGACGCGACGCGCCCCGACGGGCAGGAGCCCGCTGCGCCCCACGTCGGGCATCGTGGTGAGCTGCACGCGAACCTGGCCCTCGACCTCGAGCAGCTTGTCGGTCGTGGACTGGGTGTCGGCAGCGGCGCGGAGGGAGTCGGCCGCGAGCGAGTCGCGCGGCGGCACCGGATCCTGCGCGACAGCGGTCGCCGCGACCAGCACCACGGCGGCGACCGCGTTGCACAGCATCCGGCCGATGTGCATCGTCACCCGTTCGCCAGCAGGAACTCGCTGAAGAGGCGCACCAGCACCCCCGTCGGCCCCTTGATCTGAGTGGCCATCTCGCGCTCGGTGTACGCGGTGCCGGCGATGTCGAGGTGCGCCCACGGGAAGCCCTCGACGAACTCGCGCAGGAACCAGGCGGCCGTGATCGTTCCAGCCGCGCGACCGCCGGTGTTCTTCATGTCGGCGATGTCGGACTTGATCAGCTCGCGGTAGTCGTCCCAGAGCGGGAGCTCCCAGATCCGCTCGCCGCTCTGCTCGCCGGCCCGTTGCAGTCGCGCGATGAGGTCGGGATCGGTGCCGAGCACCGCGGTCGCCGTGTGACCGAGGCCGATCACCACGGCGCCGGTCAGGGTGGCGCAGTCCACCACTGCCTTCGGCTCGTAGCGGCGCGCGTACGAGAGCGCATCGGCGAGGAGCAGGCGGCCCTCGGCATCGGTGTTGAGGACTTCGATCGTCTTGCCGAGATGCGAACCGACGATGTCGCCCGGCCGGTAGGCCGACCCCGACACGGCATTCTCCGCCGTCGGCACGAGACCGATGACGTGCAGCGCCGGCTTCAGCTGCCCGAGCATCTCGAACGTGCCGAGCACGGCGGCCGCGCCCGACATGTCGTACTTCATCTCCTCCATCCCCGGGGCCGGCTTGATCGACACGCCGCCGGTGTCGAACGTGACGCCCTTGCCGATCAGCACCGTCGGCGCGCCCTCGGCGCCGCGATACTCGAGCGCGATGAACCGCGGGGTGTTCACGCTGCCCTGCCCGACCGCGAGATGCGCGTGCATCCCCTCGGCGCGCATCTGGTCGGGGTCGAGGATGGTGATGCCGAAGCCGTGACGCGTGGCCAGCTCGGTCGCACGCGCGGCCAGGAAGGCCGGGGTGCAGGTGTTCGCGGGGAGGATCTGCAGCTCGCGGGTGAACGCCTGCCCGGCCGCGACGCCGCGCCCGCGCGCAAGGCCGCGCTCGATGGCGGGATCGGCCGACGTCACGAGCAGCTCGCACGAGGCGAACACCGGCTTCGGCGTCTCGGGCGGGCGCTTGAAGTCGGGCCAGTGCCACGCGCCGAACGGCACACCCTCCGCGATCACCTGCCCGAGGCGTTCGCCGGTGGTCTTCGCCGCGGCCTCCTCGGCCACGAGGATGGCAGCGCTCGGCACGCCGATGGTGCGGGCCCGCTTCCCGGCGATCATCGCCGCGCGGCGGAGGGCACCGTCGGGGGCGGTTGCGAGGTCGCCGAGCCCGAGGCAGAGCACGCGCGTCGCGGCGGTGCCCGGGTGGACCAGCAGGGACTCGTCGCGCTTGCCGGTGAAGTCGCCGTTCTGCCAGGCGCGGCTGATGGCGCCGCCGATGGCGGTGTCGAGCGCCTGCAGCGAGGCCGGCACTTCGCTGCCGGACGGGACCAGCACGATGAGCAGGGGCGTGGCGAGCGTGGCCGCGTCGGCGACCCGGGACTGGACGGAAAGGGGCATAGACTCCACGTGGAATGGGGTGCCGCGGGATGCCCAAGGAGGGACTCGAACCCTCACGCCGTTGCCGGCTGCGGATTTTGAGTCCGCTGCGTCTGCCATTCCGCCACTCGGGCCTGCCCGCCGAATATAGATTTCGGGGAACCCGTACCCAAGGCCCCGATGATCTCCCCGCGCCCGTTCCACCCCTGGCACGACATCCCGACCGGCTCGACCCCGCCGGACATCGTCAACGCCATCATCGAGATCCCCGCCGACGAGCGCAACAAGTACGAGCTCGACAAGGACCTCGGCGTCTTCCGCCTCGACCGGATGCTCCACAGTGCCATGCACTACCCGGGCAACTACGGGTTCATCCCGCGCACCTACGGCGACGACAACGACCCGCTCGACGTCCTCGTGCTGATGAAGGAACCGGTCTTCACCGGCTGCCTCGTCGAGGTGCGCCCGATCGGCGTCTTCAAGCTGATCGATCGCGGCGAGGCCGACGAGAAGATCATCGCCGTGCCCACCAAGGACCCGTATGCCGCGGGAATCACCGACCTGCGCGACATCCCGCCGCACACGCTGCGCGAGATCGAGCACTTCTTCCAGGTCTACAAGGACCTCGAGGGGACGCGCACCGAGAGCGGCGGCTTCGAGGATCGGGCGGGCGCGCGCGACTACATTCGCCGCGCGATGGAGGCCTACGAGGTGAAGTTCCCCGCCTTCGCGAGCTAGTCGCGGAGCCCCACCGGCGGGCCGAGCACCTCGCGCCACACCAGCGCCTCGCGGAGCCGCGCCACGCGGCCGGCGGGGCGCTTCGGCGTGACGGCACGCGCCACCGGCTTCGGCGCCGCCCGGACCCGCTTGTCGAACGCCGTGTGGTCCGCGAGCTCCCATGACCGATTGCGTGACTCCGCCTCGGCCACGCGGCGCGCCGCGGTGCGCTCGGCCTCGAGGTCGAGGTCGATGACCTGCACCTCCTCCTCGAGCGAGACCGGCTCGCGCACGACGATCCGCTCCTCCACCTCCAGCGACGCGCGCTCCTCGACCTCCTCGGCCGACGGGAGCTGCTGCTGCTCCCGCTCCTGCGCCTTCGCCATCTCGCGGCGCATCTCGTCGAGGAGCTCCTCGAGCGTCGTCGGCGCGCTCGGACGCTGGGCCGGACGCGTCGTCACCTCGCGGCTCCGACGCGACCCAGGCTGGCGCGGGGCCGGGGCCTCGCCCTGCTGCTGCCGCTTCGCCGCCTCGGCGACCTTGCCGATCAGCGTCGAAACGAGATACAGCAGGCCGAGGCCAAGGATCGGGCCGAGTTCCATCGTGGCTTACGCCTCGCCCGGGCCGCTCGGGAGGTCGCCGCCGGCCGCGATCGCCTTCCGCATCTCGGTGTCGGCCTCGACGTTCCGGTACTTCTGGTAGTCCATCACGCCGAAGGTGCCGTTCCGGAACGCCTCCGCCATCGCGAGCGGGATCGATGCCTCGGCCGCGATGAACTTCGCCCGCTGGTTCTGCGCCTCGGCCTTGTACTCCTGCTCCATCGCGACGGCGAGCGCGCGACGCTCCTCGGCCTTCGCCTGCGCGATCCGCTTGTCGGCCTCGGCCTGGTCGGTCTGCAGCTCGGCGCCGATGTTCTTGCCGACATCGACGTCCGCGATGTCGATCGAGAGGATCTCGAACGCGGTCCCCGCGTCGAGCCCCTTCGAGAGGACCGTCTTCGAGATCATGTCCGGGTTCTCGAGCACCGCCTTGTGCGACACCGCCGAGCCGATCGTGCTCACGATCCCCTCGCCGACGCGGGCCAGGATCGTCTCCTCGCCGGCACCGCCGACCAGCCGGTCGACGTTGGCGCGCACCGTGACGCGGGCGAGGGCGAGGAGCTGGATGCCGTCCTTCGCCATCGCCGCGACCTTCGGCGTGGTGATCACCTTCGGGTTCACGCTCACCTGCACCGCCTCGAGCACGTCACGGCCGGCGAGGTCGATCGCCGTCGCCTGCTTGAAGCTGAGCGCGATGCCCGCCTTGTCGGCCGAGATCAGCGCGTTCACGACGCGCGCGACGTTGCCGCCCGAGAGGTAGTGCGCCTCGAGCTCGTTGATGCCGAGGTGCAGCCCCGCCTTCGTCGCCGTGATCAGCGGATCGACGATGCGCGCCGGGTCGACCTTCCGGAAGCGCATCCCGAAGAGCGTCATGAACGAGACGCGCACGCCGGAGGCGGCCGCCCGGATCCAGAGCCCGATCGGGATGAAGCGGAAGAAGATCACCAGCACCAGGAAGGCGATGATGAAGAGCACGAACAAGGTTGCGAGGCCAGCGGCTTCGTCGGTCATCGTTAAGTCGTCCTTGGTCCTGGGTCAGTCCTGCGCGGCGGCCGGGACATCCGCCGCGCGCACCACGTGTCGATAGCCTTCCGAGCGCACGACCACCACCGTCGCGCCGCTCGCGATGTACTCGCCCTGGGTCACCACATCCATCCGCTCGCCCTGGACCTCCGCCGTTCCCGCCGGACGGAGATCGGTGATCGCGCGCCCGATGACGCCGACCAGGTCGTGCCGCTCGGGCGAGGCGATGTAGCCCTCGGCCCGCTCGGTGGCGTCACGGAGCAGCAGTCCACGGAAGCGGTTCGAGCTCGGCAGGTGCCGGAGCCACGCGAAGAACACCGACGCGGTGATCACCAGCGACACGCCCAGCACCGCCAAGGCGCCCGCGATGTCGCCCGTCGACGGACCGGCGCCGAGCATCGCCATCACCACCGCCCCGCCGATGAAGAGCGTCCCCAGCACGCCCGCCACGCCGAATCCGGGCAGCACCAGCACCTCGACGCCGAGCGCGAGGATGCCAAGCCCGAGAAGAATCACCTCTTCCCAGCCGGCAAGCCCGAGGAGGAACGACGAGCCGAAGAAGAGGCCGAGCGAGACCAGCGACACGAGGCCGCCGAGCCCGAACGCGCCGGCCTTGATCTCGAAGACGAGCCCGAGAATCCCGAGCGAGAGCAGCAGGGGCGACACCACCGGATGGGTGAGGAAGCGCAGCAGCGTCTCGGCCCAGTTCGGGTCGATCATCCGCACCTCGGCGCCGGCGAGCTCCAGCGACGCGAGGACCGCATCGAAAGACTCGGCGGTGCCCTCCGCGTACTCCCGCTCGATCGCCTGCTGCGTCGTGAGCGTGACCAGCTGCCCCTTCGCCGCGAGACCGTCCACGCCGAGCGACTCATCGACCATCGCCTCGGCGATCGCCGGATCCCGCCCGCGCGCCTCCGCGAGGGCGCGGAATTCCGCGCGCATCGCCGAGACGATCTTCTCGGTGCCCTTGGTGCCCTGCCCATCGACCGGGGTGGCGGCACCGAGGACGGCACCGGACGTCATCAGGATCCGCTCGGCCGAGAGCGCGATCATCGCCCCGGCGCTGAACGCCCGCGGGTGGACCCACGCGGTGACCGGCACGTCGGAGCCGCGGATCGCATCCACGATGCGCTGGGCCGCGTCGACCCGCCCGCCGGGGGTATCGATGTCGAGCACGACGGCCGCGGCGCCCTGCGCCTTGGCCTCGTCGAGCGCGCGGGCCACGTATGGGGCGAGCCCGTTCTCGATGACGCCGGTGATCGGGATGCGCACGACGACGGGACGCTGGGCCGTCGCCGGCAGGGCGTGACCCAACATCCCGAAGAGAACCAGCAGACCGCGCACCGTCATCCGAAGACTCCGCGAGCGAGAGAACACCCGCGAAATCTAGTCGGATCGCGGCCGATCAGGGCCGGCGGACGGCCGGCGGGGCGGCGCGCCCCTGCTGCATCTCCCGGACCCGCATCAGCAATCGGTCGCGCAGCATCAGGAACTGCGCCCGCTGCACGGGCGAGAGAAAGGCGGCCAACTCCTGCATCTCGCCCTGAAAGCTCTGGGCGTAGGCGACCCGGTTCGCGGTCAGCGCGTCGATGCTGCGGGTCAGGACGGCAGCATCGGCAGCGACGCCGGGCCGCAGCTCGCCATCGATCGTCCGCCGCAGTGCGCGCTCCTCGTCCTCGAGCACGCGCCGCTTCTCGCCCCACGCCACCACCACGCTCCGCATCCGCTCGGTCTGCTCGTCGGTGAGGCGCAGTTCCTCCTTGGTCCGCTGCAGGAACGCCTGCTCGATGCGGTCGCGCATCTGCGCCGCGCGCGGCGGGCCGTCCTGCGCGACTGCCGGCGCGGCCGCACCTGCAAGCAGCAGGACGGTCAGGGTCAGGGTCGTCGAGCGCATCATCCCTCCATCGTTTCGAGCAGCTGCTCGAGTTCAGTGTCATCCAGGTCACCCAGGCGAGGGAGCTCCCCCAGCGCCTCGGCGTCATCGGTGCTGGTCGTCGGCTCGACGCTCGCGAGCAGGATCTCCAGCTCCCACGTCTCCAGCCGCTCGAGCTCCGGGAGCACGTTGCCGCTCCGACGCGCCACATCCGCGTCGTCCGCCGGCGTGCCCGCGGTCGGGCGCTGGCTCGCGAAGGCGACGGCAATCGCCGCCGCCGCGGCCAGGCCCGCCACCCAGCGCAATGCCCCGCCGCGGGCCCGTGCGCGCGGATGGTCGGCAAGCGCGATCACCGGCGTCTCGGGCGCTCGCAGTCCGGCCAGGACCCCGGCAGTGATCGCCTCGACGTCGAGGGTCACGGGACGCGTCTCGTGCTCCGCGTGGATCGTCTCGAGCATTGCCAGCTCGCCGGCGCACTCGGCACACGTCGCGAGATGGGCTCGTGCGGCCTCGGTCCAGGGTTCGGTCCCGCGCACGAGGTCCGGGAGCAGATCGGTGAGGTGCTGGTCAGTCATCCGAGCATCTCCTTCAGCCGCTTCACGGCGTGGTGATAATGCACGCGGGCCGCGCCCACGGTGGTGTCGAGTGCCGTCGCGATCTCGGCATAGTCGAGGCCCTGCTCCACCCGCAGGAGAAAGACCTCCCGCTGCAGTCGCGCGAGCGAGGCCAGCCCTCGCTGGAGCGCACTCGCGGTCTCGTCGGCGACCATCTCGGTCTCGGGGTTCGCGGTCTCGACCCGATCGTGATCCGCGACCTCGAGATAGATCCGCCCGGCATTCCGGCGGTGGCGATCGGTCAGCAGGTTCGCGGCGATCCGATACAGCCAGCCCCGGAACGCCCCCTCACCGCGCCAGCTCTCGGCGTGCCGGAAGGCCTTGATCAGGACCTCCTGCACCAGATCGTCGAGGTCCGCCTCGGGCGCCCCGCGCGAGGCGAGGAAGCGACCCACCGCCGCGGCGTGCCGGGCCACGAGCAACGAGGCAGCCGCCTCGTCCCCCTGCTGCCAGCCAAGCACCAGCTCGGCATCGGTCGGCTGCGTCACGGTGCTCGCGGTCACGGGGTCCAAGACGGGAAACGGCGGGAGATGTTAAGCGACGAATATGGGCCGAGGTCCGGCTGTCAACAATCCGCACAAGCCGTTATCCTCATTGTGGATGGCCACTGTGCATTGAGGTGATTTCCACGACCTCGACATCGTTTCCCCACGGAGCGCACACCGTTGCCCACACCGACCCCGCCCCTCGTCATCGGCCATCGCGGCGCCTCCGGCCACGCCCTCGAGAACACGCTCAGCGCCTTCCGGCTCTGTGTGGATAACCCGGCGACCCGGTGTGATGGGGTCGAACTGGATATCCACACGACCGCCGATGGGGAAATCGTGGTCCATCACGACCCGGTGCTGAAGGACGGGCGGGCGATCGCCGAGCTGTCGTGGGCCGACCTCCAGCCGGTACGGCTCAGCAACGGCGAGCCGATCCCCACCCTGGCCCAGGCGCTCGAGGTGCTGGCGCCGATCGAAGTCTTCATCGAGGCGAAGGCGCTCCCCGCCCAGCACGACGGGCGACTCCTGGCGATGATGCGCTGCCATCCGCATCCCGATCGGCTGCATGTCCACGCCTTCGACCACCGGATCATCCGACGGCTGAGTGCGACGGCGCCCGAGTTCGGCTACGGGGTGCTCAGCGGCTCGCACCTGGTGGACAACGTCCAGCCGGCCCGAAACGCCGGCGCGCGGACCCTCTGGCAGCACTGGGAGCAGATCGATCAGGCGCTGGTCGAGGAATGCACAGCGGCCGGGGTGCGAATCATCGCGTGGACGGTGAACAGCGCCGAGACGGCGCGGCAGCTCGCCGGGTGGGGCGTGGCGGGGTTGTGCGGGAACTGGCCGGAACGACTGAAAGCGTGAAGGGTGGAGGGTGGAGGGTGAAGGGTGGAAAGCGGAAGGCGCCTCCGATCGCTGATCTCCGATCTCTCCTCTCGTCGGCAAGAAAAAGCCCCGGCCATTTCGGGCCGGGGCGGATCCTGCATCAACCGCTGATGGTTCAGGCCGGGTAGACCGACACCTTCAGGCGGGTCTTGTCCTTGCGCTCGAACTTGACGACGCCGTCAATGTACGAGTGGAGCGAGTCGTCCTTGGCCCGGAAGACGTTGGTGCCCGGGTGGAACTTGGTGCCCCGCTGCTTGACGAGGATGGAGCCGGCCGTGACCGCCTCGCCCCCGAAGCGCTTGACGCCCAGGTACTGCGGGTTCGAATCGCGACCGTTGCGGCTGGAGCCGACGCCCTTCTTATGTGCCATAGCTCACCTCACCCGAGCGTGACGTCGGTGACCAGGACCTCGGTGTACTTCTGCCGATGGCCCGTCTTGCGACGATAGTTCTTGCGGCGCTTGAACTTGAAGACGTAGATCTTGTCTTCCTTGCCGTGCTTGACGACCTCAGCGGTGACCTTCGCCCCGGAGACGGTCGGCGTCCCGGCCTTGATCGACTCACCGTCGGAGGTCAGGAGGACCTCGTCGAAGGTGAGCGCATCGCCAGCCTGGCGCTCTTCCATATAGGGGAGCTGGAGCTTCGCACCCTTCTCGGCGCGGAACTGCTTCCCCAAAGCCTTGAAAATCGCGTACATAGAACCCTTCTGGTCCAAACGTTCCGGGACGTGTAGCCCCCAAGAATAGCGGTCTGTCAGGCGTGGCGCAAGCCCAACTCACGCCACCGCATACAGATCGGTCACGTCCCGGCCGGCCGGCCGCGACATCAGCCGGAACTCGTCCAGGTGCAGCATCGGGTCGTGGCGGACATCGAGCTCGAGTCCCCCGCCCTTGCCGAGCTGCTGGACCAGCTTCGCCTCCTCCTCGAGGAGGTAGAGGGCCACGTCCGGGTGCATCCGGATCGTGAGCTTCCGGTCCTTCTGCTCGACCCCGGCCCGCTTGAGGGCCCGCTCCAGCCGCCGGGTGACCACCTCGGGCGAGAAGACGCGCCCGGTCCCGGTACACGTCGGGCACTCCCGGGTCATCGAGGCCCAGAGCGAGGCACGGACCCGCTGGCGGGTCATCTCGACCAGCCCGAGCTCCGAGACCGCGAACGCCCGGGTGCGGGCGCGATCGCGGCCAAGATGGGTGCGCAGCTCCTGCAGGACCCGGTCGCGGTTCGCCTTCGACTCCATGTCGATGAAGTCGACGACAATGATGCCGCCGACGTCACGAAGCCGGACCTGCCGGGCGATCTCGCGGGCCGCCTCGATGTTGGTCCGGAGGATCGTCTTCTCCGGGTCGCGCTTGCCGGTATAGCGGCCGGTGTTGACGTCCACCGAGACGAGCGCCTCGGTCGGCTGGATGATCAGGTAGCCGCCGGTCGGGAGATCCACGCGCTGCTTGAAGAGGTCGCGGATCTCCTGCTCGACCCGGAAATGGTCGAAGAGCGGGACGGCATCCTCGTAGTAGTGGACCCGCTCGATGAGCTCGGGATCGATCTGCTCGAGGTACTGGGTGATCTCGTGGAGGATCTCCTTCGAGTCGACCCAGAGCGCGTCGACCTTCGCGGAGAAGACGTCACGGATCAGGCCGCGGGTGAGCGAGGCCTCGCGGTGCAGCAGCGCCGGGGCGCGCTTCACGTAGGTCTGCTTCCGCTTGACCTTCTTCCAGATGTTGAGGAGCGACTCGACCTCGCGCCGGAAGTGATCCTCGGTGACCCCTTCCGCCACCGTGCGGACGATCATCCCGCCGGCATCCTTGGGGAGCATCTCCGAGACCAGCTCGCGGAGCTTCGCGCGCTGCTCGCGCGACTCGATCTTCCGCGAGACGCCCACCTTCGAGGCGTACGGCATGTAGACGAGGAAACGCCCG
>DASTAN010000146.1:0-5200 GCA_035712665.1 Gemmatimonadales bacterium | reverse complement strand
TCGGGGGCCGTCCACCTCCCGCCGCGCCCCTGGCAGATGGGGCAGGGGGCCGGCTCATCCGGCGGCAGCCCGTAGATGCCGCTCCCGAGGCAGGGGTCGCACGGGGTCCGGAGCGGGTCGAAGAGCGACCGGACGAAGTCGGCGTGCGGCCCGTGCATCTCGATGCCGTAGGTCACCCGCCCCTTGAGGCGCCGGCTCTTGCGGCCGACGATCTCCCACCCGGGGGGGTCGTCGTTGGGCCTGACCAAGAGGGTGGTGTCGTCGGCCTCCTCGGGCCAGACCTCGTCGTTCAGCCGCTCGATCTCGAACGTCCGCAGCAGGCCGGTGCGAAGAATCTCGAGCAACGGGGAGAGGTCCGTCGTCGCCTTCTCGGTCTTCCAGACCTCACGGACCAGGGTGATTGCCGCCTGCCGTGGCCGCTCGCCGCGGTTCGGCATCAGGGCGATGGCATGCCGCGGGATCTCGAGTTCCGTCAGTGCCGGGCGCCACAGCACCCAGTGGCT
The DNA here is from genome assembly GCA_035712665.1 of Gemmatimonadales bacterium. Taxonomy (GTDB): domain Bacteria; phylum Gemmatimonadota; class Gemmatimonadetes; order Gemmatimonadales; family GWC2-71-9; genus Palsa-1233. The sequence continues at coordinate 4,697 of DASTAN010000146.1, read as the reverse complement.
TCGGTCCGGCGTGCGCGCCAGCGACAGCTCCTCCTCCCACGACGACGCCGGGCTGAGCGGGGTGTAGCCTCGGAACAGGAACAGCTTCCGCTTGCCGCGCGACGTCTCCGCGATCGGCGAGATCTCTTCGCGCTGGTAGTAGTCGAGGTACGTCACCCGGCTCATGGCGTCACCTCCGGGGGCGGCTCGTACGGCCGCTCGCCGACCACCTCGTGGAGTCGGCCGTTCGGGCCCTTGTAGACATCGGGATAGGCGGTCATCAGGAAGTGGATCGTCGCGATGATGGTGGCATCATCGCCGGTCCAGACGCCGCCCGCGCCCTCGCAGGTCGGGCACTCGCGGATGTGGCGTCCCGCGGCGAGCAATCCCTCGCCGTTGCAGCGCACGCAGGCCTCGCGCAACGTCCGAAGCAGCGGGATCACGCGCTCGGCGTGCGGACCCATCCCGTAGACGCACCAGATGTTGCGGGTGCGGCGTTGGCCGGCGTGGATTCCTGAGGACGGGGAATAGGGGCGTTCGACCGGGTTCATGCGGACCTCTTTCGCTTTCGAGCCGTCTTGTGCGCGCATCCCCCGGGTGGGGAGCCACCGTGACCCGCAGGCGCGGGGTCGGTTGGCAGGCAGCGTCGTGCTGCCTTCGAGATGCCCGGGCCGCCAAGACGGAAGCGGTCCGTGAAGACACGATACGTGGCGGAGTGGGGTGGTGTCAAGCAAACGGCGAACGGCGAACGGCTTCCCGCCTTCCGCCCTTCACCCTTCACCCTTCACCCTCTCGTCACCACCACGCTCCCCCGCTTCTCGACCGCTTCGACGCGGCGATGTGCCTCGACGATGTTGCCGAGGGAGAATCGGCTGTCGATGAGTGGCGTGTAGCGCCCCGCTGCGGTGAGTGCGACCAGGTCGCGCAGGTCGCTTGCGCGTTCCGCCGCTGGGCCGGCGATGATCCGCTGGCCTGAGGTCATCGCGACGAGCGGGGCCCGCAGGAGGTCGCCGAGCTCGCCGAGGATCGCGAGGAGGCGCCCGTTCGGCAGCAGCAGCGCGCGCGCCTTCGCGTACGGCAGCACACCGGTAGTGTCGGCGATCGCGGTGTAGCGCACGCCCATCGTGGCGATCGGTTCGCGGGCGTGATCGATGATCGCGTGGGCGCCGAGTGCCTTGACCAGGGCGACGTTCGCGCTGCGGCAGGTGGCGGTGACGAAGATCCCGCGTTGCACGGCGAGCTGGACGATCGCGCTGCCGACGACGCCTGCCGCGCCCGTGACGAGGATCCGATCGCCCGGGTTGAGTTGTGCTCGGCGGAGAAAGTCGAGCGCGGTCATCCCGCCGAACGGCAGCGTGGCGGCCTGCTCGAAGGTCATCGTCTCGGGGGTGCGCACCGCTGCCGTGGCCGGGACCGCGACGTACTCCGCGTGGCAGCCCATTCGCATCCCGGTGGCCGCGACGACGCTGTCGCCGATCGCGAGGTCGCGGACCGCTTCACCGACGGCCATCACGTCGCCGGCCACGCTGCTGCCGAGGATCGGCTGGCGCGGTGCGCCGAAGCCGAGGGCCAGCGGTGCGAGCACGCCGTATCCGCGGGGCATCGTGCAGGAGCGGATCCGCCAGTCGCCGGCGGTCACGGTGGTCGCCTGCATCCGCACGATGATGTCGGTCGGTCCGGGAATCGGGATCGTCACATCGCGCAGCTGGACCACCTCGGGTGGGCCGTAGCGGGTGACGATGGCGGCCTGCATCAGCGCTCCTGGGTGTGTGGGCACCGAAAGGTGCCAACGGATGGCGCCGGACGGGGCGGGGTTCGTACCGGTTTCTGACATTGGCGAGCGGCGAGCGGCGGAAGGCGAGGCGGGGTGTCGATGGAAGGGTCTGACGGAGGATTACCACGAATCATGATAAGATTCGTGAGACTTCCCCTCCGCAGTCGTCTTTCGACACCCCCGACGCGTCACGGAGCCGCCGCCATGCCGCTGATCCCGCCCTGCCGCCGTGTTCTGCCGGTCCTCGTTGCGGCGGTGCTGGCCGCCGCCCCGGCCGTCGCCCAGTCGCTTCCACCCGCCGCCGAGGCGCGCCGCGTCGCGGATTCGCTGATCTCGGCCTTCCTCGCGAGCAACAACGCCCCGAGCGTCGCCGTCGCGGTGATCCGCGGCACCGACACGATCGCGTTCGTCGCGAAGGGGATGGCCGACCTCGAGCTTGGCGTCGCCGCGACCCCGAGGCACCGCTACCGCATCGGCTCGGTGACGAAGCAATTCACGGCAGCCGCGGTGCTGCAGCTCGCCGAGCAGGGAAAGCTCGGCCTCGACGACGCGATCGGGACCCACCTGCCGCGGCTGCCGGGTGCGTGGCACGCGGTGACCGTGCGGCAGCTCCTCAACCACACCTCGGGCATCCCGAGCTACACGGGAATCGGCAAGCCGTGGATGTCGCGCTGGGACGAGGAGCTCCCGCCCGATTCGCTGGTGGCGCTCACGGCCGACAAGCCGATGGACTTCGCGCCGGGGACGAACTGGAAGTACAACAACACCGGCTACGTCATCCTCGGTATGCTGATCGAGCACCACGCCGGGCGCAGCTGGGGCGACGATCTCGTCGAGCGATTCGCGAAGCCCTTCGGCCTGGCAAGCACGCTCAATTGCGAGACGGCACCGATCATCCCGGGTCGCGTGCGCGGCTACGAGCCGGGGAATGGCGGCTGGACCAACACCCCGCATCTCCCGATGAGCCATCCCTACGCCGCGGGTGCGATCTGCAGCACCATCGGCGACCTGGTGACGTGGAACCGTGCGCTGCACGGCGGCAAGGTGCTCACGCCGGCGATGTACACAGCGATGACGACGCCGAGCGGCGTGGCGGCGAAGCCGGAGCATCGCTACGGCTTCGGGATCGGCAGCGGCCCCTTTCACGGTGCGACCCTCGTGGCGCACGGCGGCGGCATCAACGGCTTCATCACCGCGAACGGCTTCATTCCGGAGCATCAGCTCTCGCTCACCGTCCTCACCAACAGCGGGCGGGCCGACCCGGACCGACTGATGCGCAATCTCGCCCGCGCGGCGATCGGCGCGCCGCTCGACCGGCCGCGCGCCACCGTGCCGCTCGCGGTCGAGTGGCGTGATCGCTATGTCGGGACCTACCTGATGACGTTCGGCGATGCGCAGCGCACCTTCACCGTGGCTGCCGCGGGCGACGGCGTGACGGGGCAGATGCAGGGGCAGCCGCCGATTCCGATGCTCCACCTCGGCAACCACGTCTTCGGCGTGGCGTTCGACCCCGGGATCCGGCTCACCTTCGCCGTGGACGGCACGCGCGTGACTGGGCTGGCACTGTTCCAGAACGGCCAGACGGTTCCCGGCATCCGACAGTAGCAACGGTCCTTCCCCTGGAGACTTCACGATGCGCATCCCCCTGATGCTGCTGGTGCTGGTCGTCGCGTGCGCTGGCGCGTCAGATGAAGACGCAAGCGCCGCCGCCTCGCCCACTGACGCCGTGCTCGTGCGCCACGACGCCGAGGCATTCGAGAACGCCCCGCGCTGGCGCGTGTCGGACACGGTGGAGGTGACCTACGACCCGGGGTCACGGCTCGAGTTCGACATTCCGGATGCGTCGTACGCCGCGCTCTTCGACAGTGGCCATCTGGTCGTGCTGGCCGTGTTCGATCCGGTCCGCCTGATGCTCTTCGGCCCGGACGGACGACCCGATCGCCTGCTGGCACGTCCAGGCGAAGGTCCTGGCGAGGTGCAGCGCGCCTCGGGGCTGTTCGTCTCGGGCGACTCGATCCTCCTCGTGGATCGAGGCCTGAGTCGGAGCAGCTGGTACACGATTGCCGATGGCTTCATCGGCTCGACGCGCACCGGGGATGGGCGGTGTCTCAGTGCGATCGATCTGCTGGCGAACGGACGCCTGTTGCTCACCGATGGGTGCGTGACCCCGACCGACAGCATCCCCGAGGCGGGGATGCGCCAGCCAACCGCATTGTCGACGGTCTCGCTTGATCTCCGCGACCGCGACACGATCGCCATCGTCGCGGGCCGAACGCTCAAGGTCATCGAAACGCGCTTCGGCGGACGTCGTGGTCGAACCCGCGCCATCGTGCGCCTCGGGCCGCGCGCCAGCGCCATGGCCTGGGGTGATGGCGTCGCGGTCGCCACCGACGTGGACGGCTATGCGATCGATCACTACAGGCTGGACGGCGGCGTGCGCACACGGATCGCGGTGGCACGCACCCGCCGCCCCGTCACCGCGACGATGCGCGAGGGGGTGATCGCAGACGCGCTGGCGGAAGTCGAACGGATGGGGACGGAGCGGATGGTTGATCCAGGTGAGTCGCGACGGCTCGCGCGCGAGGAGCCGATCGCCGATTCGCTGCCGCACATCAACTGGCTGCGCGAAGACCAGGACGGCACGCTCTGGGTCGGCGACTTCCAGGCACCGGGTGACAGCACGTGGCAGCTGACGGGCTTCCGCCCCGATGGATCAATCGTCGCGCGCCTCTCAGGATCAGGAACCGAGGAAGTCCGTGCGATCCTTCGCGACCGCGTCTTGCTGCACACCACCGACGACGACGGCGTGGTCCGATTCCTCACTACACGCACCGACCAGCACCAGCAGCCTCAGGGGGATGCGCATCGTGGACCTTTGAGATGAGGGAATGTCATCCCGAGTGTACCGAGGGATGTCGAACCGATGAATCCGTCATCCCGAGTG